>CAZOYA010000171.1:0-7710 GCA_964583815.1 uncultured Gemmatimonadaceae bacterium
ATGTCCAGCGTTCATCGGGTGAACACCCGCACCCTTACGCCCGCCTTACACCGCTGCTCGCTACCCTCCGCGTCACAGAAGCGGGGATGACCTATGCGCGTGCTCATCGTGGAGGACGAACGCGACCTGTCGGCGGCCGTCGCGCGGGGCCTCCGCCGGGACGGCATCGCTGTGGACGAGGCGCACGACGGCGAGGACGGCCTGGAGAAGGCGCTCGTCAACGGCTACGACGTCGTCATCCTGGACCGCGACCTCCCCCGCCTCCACGGGGACGAGGTCTGCCGCCGTCTGCGCGCCGAGGGCGCCGAGGGCAATGGGGGCAATGGGGGCATCGAGGCGCGCGTGATCATGCTCACCGCCGCCGCGGAGATCTCGGATCGCGTGGACGGCCTGAATCTCGGCGCGGACGACTACCTCGCCAAGCCGTTCGCCTTCGAGGAGTTGCGCGCCCGCGTCCACGCACTCGCCCGACGGAGCGGCCCCGCGCGCCCGCCCGTCCTCGAGCGCGCCGGCCTGCGCCTCGACCCCGCCACGCGCACCGTCACCCGAGAGGGCGTCACCATCGACCTCACGCCCAAGGAGTTCGGCGTGCTGGAGGAGTTGCTGCGCGCGGACGGCGCCGTCGTGAGCGCGGAGGCACTGCTGGAGCGGGTCTGGGACGAGAACACCGACCCGTTCAGCAACGTCGTGCGCGTCACGGTGATGACGCTGCGCAAGCGCCTGGGCGACCCGCCCGTGGTCCACACCGTCGTCGGCGCTGGCTACCGGGTTTAGAGGGCGCGCGATGGGCACGATCCGCTTCCGGCTCACGTTCTGGTACGCCGCGCTTTTCGCCCTCGCGGGGATCGCGCTGCTCGCGCTGGTCTACCTGCTGGTGGAGCGCCAGTTCCCGGAACACGACCCGGGCTTCGTGGAGCGCGTCAGCGGCCGTCCCGGCATGCAGGCGCAACGAGGCGTCCTCGAGTCGCTCGGCTTCTTCGAACCGTCGGACCGCGGCCCCGGGCCCCGCGAACCCGTCGGCGACCGGGGCCGAGCCGCCGTGGTCGACTTCGTCGAGGCGGGCCGGCAGGAAGCGCGCGACCAGGCGTTGGACACGCTGCTCGCCCAGTCGTCGGTCGGCCTCGGCGTCATGCTCGTGCTGGCGGTGGGGGCGGGATGGGTCGTATCCGGGCGCATGCTCCGCCCCGTCAGCAACATCACCAGCACCGTCCGCCGCATCGATGGCGAGCGCCTGGACGAACGCGTCGCGCTGGACGGCCCTCGCGATGAACTCAAGGAACTGGCGGACCAGTTCGACGCCATGCTCGACCGCCTGGACGAGGCGTTCCGGGCCCAGCGCGAATTCGTCGCGAACGCGTCGCACGAACTGCGCACGCCGCTCGCGGTGATGCGCGCGGAACTGGACGTCACCTTCGGCAACACCCTCGACAACGTGGAGGCGTCCCCGGAGGAAGTGCGCGCCTCGGCGGACGTGCTGCGCCGGGCAGTGCAGCGCTCGGAGGCGCTGATCGCGGCGCTGCTGACGCTGGAGCGTGCGGACGCCCCTCGGACGGCTTCCACGCCGCTGGACCTCGCGGAGCGCGCCGCCGGCGTGCTGGACCAGCACGTCGCCCGCGCCACCGAGGCGGGCGTGGAGGTCCGGCGCGACCTGCGCCCCGCGCCGGTCGCCGGCGATCCGGTGCTGCTGGAGCGCATGGTGGAGAACCTCGTGAGCAACGCGCTCGCCTACAACATCCCGGCTGGCGGCTGGCTCGAGGTGACGACCGCCGTCGAGGGCGACCACACGGTCATCCGCGTCGCGAACAGCGGGCCGCCCGTTCCCCCGGAGTCCGCGGACGCCCTCTTCGAGCGCTTCCGTCGAGGCGACCCGTCCCGCAGCCGCGAGACCGGCGGGCACGGCCTCGGCCTGGCCATCGTCCGCGCCGTCGCCCGCCACCATGGCGGGGACGCCTCGGCGACCGCGCGGGCCGAGGGCGGTCTCGTCGTCGAGGTGGCCCTGCCGAGGGCGTGACGTCCCGCCTCGATCCCTCGCGTCGACGGCGCAGTCTCGTCACCTTCGGGAGCCTTCGATGCGATGCAACGCCATCGGAACTCTGGCCTGTGGACTGTGATGCGCAGCCGACCGTGGGCGTCGTGCACTTCGTGGACGATGAATGAGGCGGCGTCGGCGTGATGACCGGAGATGGGGATGGTTCGCAGCAAGGCAGAGGCAGAATCCGGCCCGGAGTTCCAGGTGATCTTCCGGGGTGATCCAATGGAGCCACAGGCGACCGTGGCGCCGGAGGGCAACGTCACCTTCGTCATCCAGAACAGCAGCACCGAACCGCACGACTTCGCCCTCGTCGGCCTCGCGGACGGCGACACCAGCGCGCCCGCCGTGGACGAGCCGCTGGAGGAGGAGCACATCTCCGTCGTCGGGCGGGTGATGGGCATCGAGCCGGGCACAGCGGAGAGCGTCACGTTCCCCCTGGAGCGCGGCAGTTACCTGATGATTTCCAACACGCCCGGCCAGTTCCTGGGCGCCTCCCTGATGGAGTTGACGGTGCAGCCGGTGGATGGCGAGGCGCAGCCCGGAGACCACCCCGGGGACCTGTAGGTCCTGGGGCACCGGGCCAACCTTCCTCACGATCGACGCCATTGATCTGCAATGGCGGATCGGATGGCGTGATGCCGGTGGGATGCCCCGACGGCGAGAGTGTCCGGACTGACGAGGACGACGCGCTGAGAGGAGTGGGCTTGGTCAACGAACCGCAAGAAGAGCGCCGGTGCGAACGCTGCGGGGCCGAATTCGAGTCCGAGCAGCAACTCCGGCAGCACAACCGCCAGGAGCACGCGGAAGCCTGAGGGCGTTCCCTGCTCTATTCATTCAGGACGACTCGATGTCTCGTGCGACACTAACCCGCCCCGTGGTGGTTCCCCGCATGCCCCCCACGAGCACTGGTTGGGCCGAAACGAGACCGAGTGGTTGTTGTGGAGAGGCCGGCCGCGCGCCGGCCTCTCCTCACGCACTGCCGGATCCGGTCGACCTGCGGCATGAGTCGCTCCCGGTCTGCGCCGAGACGCGCCCGGAGATGCCGGCACCCCCGCTCCAGTAGACCCACCTCCCCCGGCCAGGGGGCCCCTCGAACGCCCCTCCTCGCGAGGGGCGCTGCTTACGTCCGCCTTATGCCCCGCTCCGTAGGGTTCGACTCGCCGGGACGCCCGGCGAGCAATCGGACCGCTCCCCGCTCGGGGATCAGGAAAGGGACATCGATGAAGACTTGGACGATCAACCGCAAGGCGCTGGTGGCGGGCGCCGTCTCGACCGTCGTGGTGGGCGGCGCACTGCTGCCGGCCTTCGCCTTCGCGCAGACGCCGGAGGCCAGCCCCACCGCCGAGGCGACCGCCACCGCCGAGGGGACGGCGGACGCGACCGACACGCAGGAGAAGGACGGCAGCGGCTTCTGCATCTCTCCCGGCGGTCGCGGGTTCCGCATCTTCGGGTCGGACGAGGTCGCGGCGGCGCTCGGCGTCACCACCGACGAACTGCACGCCGCCCTCGAGGCCGCCCGGGAGCAGGTCGGCCCCCGCGAGCGCTCCTCCGAGGTCCTCACGGACGAGCAGCGCGAGGCCGAGCGCGAGGCGCACAAGGCGGCGCTCTACGCCGCCGTCGCGGCGGAACTCGGCGTAACGGCCGAGGAGGTGCAGGCCGCGGTGGAGTCCGCCCTCCCCACGGATGAGGAGATCGAGGCGCACCGCGCCGAGGCGGAGGCGAGGCTCCGTGAGCGCCTCGACGAAGCGGTCGCCGAGGGCCGCCTGACCCAGGAGCAGGCCGACGAGATCCTGGAGCACATGGGCGACGGCATCCCGCGCGGACGCGGCTTCCGCTTCGCCCCCGCCTTCAACCTCGACGCCCCGGGCGACTTCGGCCCAACGCAGGCCGGCCCGCTGCTCTAGCCACAGCGACCGCAGCAACCGAGAAGATCGAGGTGGCTCCCTCCGGCCCCCTCTCCTGGAGGAGGGTTGGCGTGAGGGAGGCCCGCAGGAGCAGTTCCTCGCGGAGGTGCCTCCCCCTCGAGGAAGGGAGACGAGAGGGCGGGCCGTCGTGGCCCGCCCTCGTTGCGTCCCCGTCCCGCCAAACGGGCCAACCCTGACACCCCACCCTTGCAGACTTCGCTACTATTCCCTTCTGCGAACGTTCGCAGAAGGAGCAGCGGGGATGAACGAGACCGACCGGGCGATCCGCGCCACCGGACTGCGTCGCACCGTGCCCCGCGCCGTCGTCGCGCAGGTGCTCCAGGCGAATCCCGGCCACCTCACCGTCGGCGAGATACAGGACCACATCGCCCGCGACTTCCCGGAGGCCGCCGGCATGGCGCGCTCATCCGTCTACCGCGCGCTCGAAGCCCTCGAGGGGGCGGGACTCGTGGTCGCCGTGCGTGGCGGCCAGGAGGAGACGCGCTTCGAGTGGGATGGCGACCACGGCCACCACCACCTCATCTGTGACGACTGCGGCCACATCGCGGAAGTCGCGCTGGACTCGGCCCACTCCCTGGAGCGCGAGGCCCAGCGGTCGTTTGGGTTCCAGACACGCGTCCGCCACCTCGCCCTGCGGGGCACGTGCGGACGGTGCCGGCAGCAGGAAGTCAGCCAGGAAGCCAGAGCGGAAGGAGGCGCGGCATGAGCCTCGCCATCGCAGCGCCCGTCGTGGACCTCGGTTCGGGCGGGCCGGGGCTGCACATCCCGGACGGGTTCGTCTCCACGCCCGTAGCCATCGGCGGCTGGGTGATCGCTGTCGCCATCCTCGCGGTGGCGGTGCGCTTCGCCAACCAGCGGCTGAACGAGCGCGCGGTCCCCCTGATGGGGGTCATGGCCGCGTTCATCTTCGCCGCGCAGATGATGAACTTCCCCGTCGCGGGCGGAACATCCGGCCACATGCTCGGAGGCGCGCTCGCCGCGATCCTGCTCGGCCCGTGGGCGGCCATCATCGTCATGACCGCCGTCGTCGGCCTGCAGGCCGTGCTGTTCCAGGACGGCGGCATCGCCGCTATGGGCGTGAACGTCCTCAACATGGGCATGCTCACGGCCTTCGTCGGCTACGGCATCTACCAGGTCGCGCGGCCGCTGGTCGCCGCGAACCAGACGGCGCTGCTCGTCGTGGCGTTTGTCGCCGCGTGGGTATCCGTCGAGGTCGCCGCGCTGGCCACCACGTTCCAGTTGGCCGCCTCGGACACGTCGCCCCTCGATGTCGCGCTCCCGGCGATGGTGGGCGTGCACGCGCTGATCGGCATCGGCGAGGGGCTCATCACCGCCGCCGCGCTCGGCTTCATCATGTCCACCCGCGCCGATCTGCTCCCGGAGGCGTCCCGCCCTACGCCGGCGGCCGCCGCCGAGGGTCACGCGTAGGCCAGGAGGAGACACCATGACCAGCAACCGCTACGCCGCCGTCATCTTCGCCGGCCTCATCATCGCCGGCATCGTCGCCGTCTCCTCCGCCTGGCTCGCCTCCGGCGAGCCGGACGGCCTGGAACGTGTCGCCGAGGACAAGGCGTTCATCGACCAGGCGGAGGACCCCGGCTACGAGATCCTGCCGGACTACACCGTCCCCGGCGTGGACAACGAGCAGATCTCCACCGCCCTCGCCGGCATCATCGGCATCGCGGTGGTGACCGCCATCGGGCTCGGCGCCGGCTACGTGCTGCGCTCGCGCAGACCGAGCGCAGGCTAGCCCCGAGACGTCGAGGGCAACCGAGGACATCGAGGAGCCGCGTGGCCGCCTTCGTCGCCATCGTCGAGCGCTACGAGGAGCGCGATAGCCTCCTCCACCGCGCGGACGCGCGAGCGAAGGTGCCCGCGGCCTTCCTCTACATCCTCGCCGTCACCACCACCCGCGAGGGCGACTGGCTCGCCCTCGCGCTGCTCACGCTGCCGCTGGTGGCCGGGGCGTTCCTCTCGCGGCTCGGCCCGTGGTTCGTCCTGCGGCGCACCTTCCTCGCGCTCCCGTTCGTCCTGGTCGCGCTCCCCCTGGTCTTCACGCGCGAGGGCGAGACGATCTGGACCGTGCCGGTCCTCGGATGGACGGCGTCCCGGGAGGGCGCGGTGGCGGTGGTCACGATCCTCGCGAGGTCCTGGATCGCGGTGGGGGTGGCGGCGCTGCTGGTGTCCACCACCAGCGTCACGGACATCCTGCGCGCCCTGCGCACCTTCCGAGTCCCCCGCATCCTGGTCGCCACGATCTTCTTCGCCTACCGCTACTTCTTCGTCATTGGCGAAGAGGCGCAGCGTATGCTGCGCGCCCGGGACAGCCGCAGCGCCTCGCTCCCCGGCTACCGGTCGGGCGGATCGATCCGCTGGAGGGCGAGCGTGGCCGGGCACATGGTGGGCTCCCTCTTCGTCCGTAGCCTGGAGCGCAGCGAACGCGTCTTCGCCGCCATGCAGGCCCGGGGCTACGAGGGCGAACCGCGCTTCCTCGATCACCCCGCGTTCCCGCGCTCGCACGCCGTCGCGGGCGCCCTCGTGGTCGCGTACGGCGTCGCCGTGCAGGTCGGGATGAGGCTCGCGTGATCGTGGAGGCGACGGACAGCGAGCACGACCGCGTGCTGCCCGACACCGGCGCACCGGCGCTGGAGGTGGACGCCCTCGACTTCGCCTATCCGGACGGGACGCCGTCGCTCCGAGGCCTCTCGTTACGAGTGGACCCCGGCGAGAAGGTGGCGCTTATCGGCCCCAACGGCGCGGGGAAGTCCACGCTACTCCTGAACCTCAACGGCATCCTCCGCGCCCGAGGCGGTGCGGTACGGGTCTTCGGCGAGACGCTCACGGACGCCACCGTCCGTCACATCCGCTCGCGCGTCGGCCTCCTGTTCTCCAACCCGGACGACCAGCTATTCTCCCCCACCGTCATGGACGACGTCGCCTACGGCCCGCTGCACATGGGCCTCCCCCGCGAGGAGGTGGTGCGACGCTCCGAGGAAGCCCTCGCCTCCGTGGGGATGCTGGAGTACGCGGACCGTCCCCCGCATCGCCTGAGCCTGGGCCAGAAGAAGCGCGTCGCCATCGCCACCGTACTGTCGATGGGCACGCCCATCCTCGCCCTCGACGAACCCAGCGCGAACCTCGACCCCCTGTCGCGCCGCGACCTCATCGCGCTCCTGGAGGGCCTGCCTCTCACCATCCTCGTCGCCACGCACGACCTCGCGATGGTCGCCGACCTGCTCCCCCGCTCCGTCCTGCTGGACCAGGGCCAGGTCGTCGCCGACCGTCCCACCGCCGACCTCCTGAACGACGCGGAACTCCTCGGCGCCCACGGCCTCGAGCCCCTCTCCGCCCACGGCCACCCCCACGCCTGAGCGCTACCCGCGCATCGAGATGCTCGCCGCACCCTGATGCTCGCTGATGGCGCCTGGGGTGCCCTCGCCCTTCCTGAGGGCTAGCCGCCGGATCGGCGTGCTCGCCACAACCTGACACCTCGTGCCGGCACTCCGGTCCCCTCTCTCTTGAGGGAGAGGGTTGGGGAGAGGGGGTCCCGCAGGAGTGCCAAGGCTCGTTCACGCTCCAAAGGCTCCCCCCGTTGGCCGCTTCCTCCGGCCCTCCACCCGTTGGCCCTCCGGCCGGAACCCCGGATGATGGGTGCATGCTGGAATCCGCAGCCGGGCGGCTCCTGGTGGCCACCCCGATCCTCACCGACCCCAACTTCGACCGCACCGTCATCCTGGTGTGCTTCCATGACGC
>CAZOYA010000172.1:0-7702 GCA_964583815.1 uncultured Gemmatimonadaceae bacterium
GCCGCCCTGGCCCGCGCGCAGGGCGCCTGAGCCCGATGGAGCTCTTCGTCGTCGGCACCAGCCACGCGATCGCCCCCTCGGGGGTGCGGGAGCGCATGCACGTGGATCTGGACGAGATCCACGCGGCGCTCGCGTCGCTGTTGCACGAGGAGAGCGTGCTCCGCGAGGCCGTGCCGCTCGCCACCTGCGCGCGGCTCGAGCTCTACGGGGTGGCCGACGACGCCGACCGGGCCACGGACCTGCTGGTGCGGCTCCTCTCCAGGCGGACCGGCGTGCCGGAGCGCGAGGTGCGGGCGCACACCTACGCGCTGCGCGGCGCCACGGCGATCCGGCACCTCTTCCGGGTCGCCGCCGGGCTCGATTCGGTCGTGCACGGCGAGGCGCAGATCCTCGGCCAGGTTCGGGACGCGGCGCACCATCCGCTCGTGCTCGCCACGAAGGGGCCGGTCCTGCATCGCCTCTTCGACGTGGCGATCGCGACGGGCAAGCGCGTCCGGACCGAGACGAACATCGGGCGGGGCGCGGCTTCCCTCGCGAGCGCGTCGCTCGCGATGATCGGGCGCGAGCTCGGCGACCTCGGCCGGATCTCGGCGCTCGTGTTGGGCGCGGGGGACACGGGAGCGCTCATGGCGCGGCTGCTCCGCAAGGCGGGCGTGGGCCGGCTCGTGGTCGCGAACCGCACGCTCGAGCGGGCCGAGGAGGTCGCACGCGGCCTCGGCGGCGAGGCCGCCCGGCTCGAGGACGTGCCCGCGCGGATCGCGGAGGCGGACCTGGTCGTCGGCGCGGTCACGGCCGACCGGTGGCTCGTGACCGCGAGCGACGCCCGGCGCGCCATGGGCGGCCGCGAGGACCGTCCCCTCTGGCTGCTCGATCTCGCGCATCCGAGGAACATCGACCCTGCGGCGAGCGAGGTGGAGGGCGTGCGGCTCCTCGACCTCGACCACGTCTTCGAGCGGGTGGAGGCGGCCCGCTCCGCGCGGGCGGCGCAGGTGCCACGTGCCGAGGAGATCGTGCGCGAGCACGCCGAGAGCTACGGGCGGTGGCTGCGGTCCCGCGAGAGCGTGGACGTCCTCCGCTCCGTCCGGGAGCACGTGCTCCGGGCGGCGCAGGCGGAGGCGGAGCGGTTCGGGCAGGGCCGGAGCGAGGAGGAGCGCGAGCAGCTCCGCCGACTCGCGCGCTCGCTCGCGCGCACGATCCTGCACGCCCCGACCGTCGCGCTCCGCGAGGCCGATCCGGCGACGCCGGAGGGCCGGCTCCTGCTCGAGCACGCGCCGGCGCTCTTCGGCGTGGAGCCGGGGGCGGAGGACGACGCGCGGGCCGGGGCCATGGGGGCCGGCGGGCGGTCCGCCCGGGGCGAGGGCGGCGCGCGCGTCGCGGCCGACCGGACCGCCACTCCGGCGCTGCACGGCAGCGGGGCGGGCGGCTCCGGGCCCGAAGCGGCTTGAGGCCCCTCCGTCTCGGGACGCGCGGCTCGCGGCTCGCCACGACCCAGTCCCGCTGGGTCGCCGACCACCTCGAGAAGGTCGTTCCGGGCCTCCGCGTGGAGCTGGTCGAGATCCGCACGCGGGGCGACGTGATCCGCGACGTCCCGCTCGTGCCCGCGCTCGGCCAGTCGTTCTTCACCAAGGAGATCGAGGACGCGCTCCTGGACGGCCGGGTGGACCTCGCCGTCCACTCCTGCAAGGACCTGGCGACGCGCCTTCCCGACGGGCTCGAGATCGCCGCGACCCCGGAGCGCGAGGATCCCCGGGACGTGCTCGTGAGCCCGCACGGCGGGCTGGCGGATCTTCCGGCCGGGGCCCGGGTGGGCACCTCGAGCATGCGCCGGAAGGGCTTCCTCGCCGCGGCGCGCCCCGACCTGGAGCTGCGCGACCAGCGCGGCAACGTGCCCACGCGCCTGCGCGCGGTCGAGGAGGGCGCCGTCGACGCCGTGGTGCTCGCCGCCGCCGGCCTCGCGCGTCTCGGGCTCGGGGGCACGGGCGCCCCGATCGACCCGGATGTCCTCCTGCCCGCGGCCGCCCAGGGCGCGCTCGCCGTGCAGGTGCGGACGGACGACGAGGAGGTCCGGAGTGTCGTGGCGCGGATCGATCACGCCCCCACGCGCCGGGCCGTCGAGGCGGAGCGGGCCTGTCTCCGGCGGCTCGAGGCCGGCTGCCAGGCGCCGGTGGGCGTGCTCGCGGAGGCCGGCGCGGACGGGCTCCGCGTCCGGGCCGCGATCGCCACGCCCGACGGCCTCCTGCGTGCCGAGCGGCGCGGGGCGCCGGACGGGGCGGAGGGGCTCGGCTCCGCGCTCGCCGAAGGGCTCCTGGACCGGCTCGGGGTGACCTCGCTCCGCGCGCTCGGATGGGCGGGACCGCCGCCGCGCGCCGCCGGGGGATCGTGAGCCGCCTGGCGGGCCGGGTCGTCGCCACCACGCGGGACGGGGCCCCGGACGACGCGCTCGTGAGGCTGCTCGACCGGGAGGGCGCCTCCGTCCGGGTCTGGCCGACCGTCGCCTTCGACCCGCCCTCGGACCCGGAGGCCCTCCGCCGTGCCGCGGAGCGCGTCCACGCGTACGATTGGGTGGTGTTCACGAGCGTGCGCTCGGTCGAGCCGCTGGTGGCCGCGGGGGCGCCCCCCGGGGAAGGCACGAGGGTCGCGGCCGTCGGGGACGCGACCGCGGAGGCCCTGCGGGCCGCCGGGTGGCGCGTCGACGCGACGGGCGACGAGGGCGCGCACGCGCTCGTCGAGGCGATGGCCCGGGCGGCCGACCTCCAGGCGACGCGGGTGCTCTTCCCGGCCTCGTCGCGGGCCGCGCCCACGCTGGAGGAGCGACTCGCCGCGCAGGGTGCCCGGGTGGACCGGATCGAGGCGTACCGGACCCGGCTCGTGCCGCCCGACCGGGAGCGCGTGCTCGCGGACCTGCGCGCGGGCGTGGACGTGGTCGCCTTCGCGAGCCCGTCGGCCGTCGTGTCGCTCGCCCGGGCGCTCGAGGGCCGGTGGCCCGACGCGCTCGGTGGCGCGGGGTGTGCCGCGATCGGTCAGAGCACCCGCGCGGCGCTGCTGGAGGCCCGCGTGCCGCCGGAGCGCGTGGAGACGGCGGCTCCGCCCAGCCTCGCCGGGCTGGTGGAGGTGTGCGCGCGGCTGGTGGAGGCATCCGGCGCGGGGCGTGCCCCGCGCGCGGGCGACGAAGATCCGAGTCCCGGAGAGCGAGGAGCCGTCCCATGACGTCATCGACCGACCTGGCCGCCGCGACGAGCGAGGCGCTGCTCGAGCGCGCCCGGAAGGTGATCCCCGGCGGCGTGAACAGCCCCGTCCGGGACTTCACCGGCGTGGGGGGCACGCCGCGCTTCGTCCGCTCCGCGACGGGGCCGTTCCTCGAGGACGTGGACGGGAATCGGCTCCTCGACTACGTGGGCTCGTGGGGCGTCATGGTGCTCGGACACGGGCATCCCGTGGTGAAGCGGGCCCTCGAGGCCGCGCTCGAGCGCGGGACCTCGTACGGCACGCCCACGGAGGGCGAGGTCGATCTGGCGGAGACGATCGTCGCGATGGTGCCGGGCGTGGACGTCGTGCGGCTCGTGTGCTCGGGCACCGAGGCGACGATGAGCGCGATCCGGCTCGCGCGCGCCGCCACGGGCCGGGACCGCATCGTGAAGTTCCGGGGCGGCTACCACGGTCACGGCGATGCCTTCCTGGTGGAGGCGGGCTCGGGCGCCGCGACGCTCGGCGTTCCCTCGAGCCCGGGCGTTCCCGCCGCGACCGCCGCCCACACGCTCGTCGCGGAGTACAACGACGCCGCCTCGGTCGCGGCGCTCTTCGAGGCGCATCCGGAGGAGATCGCCTGCGTCGTGGTGGAGCCGGTCGCCGGCAACATGGGCTGCGTGCCGCCGGTGGAGGGGTTCCTCGAGGCGCTGCGGACCCTGTGCACCGAGCACGGGGCGCTGCTCCTCTTCGACGAGGTGATGACCGGCTTCCGCGTGGCGCCGGGCGGCGCGCAGGAGCGCTACGGGGTCCGGCCCGATCTCACCACGCTGGGCAAGGTCATCGGCGGCGGCCTCCCCGTGGGGGCCTACGGCGGGCCCGAGGAGCTCATGCGCCGCATCGCGCCGGACGGTCCCGTGTACCAGGCCGGCACCCTGTCCGGGAACCCCCTCGCGGTCGCGGCCGGGCTGGCCACGCTCCGCTTCCTCCAGGCGAACGACGTCGTGTACGAGCACCTCGAGCGCCTCGGGGCGCTCTTCGACGAAGGCTTCCGCGAGATCGGCGCGCGCCTGGGCATTCCGATGCGCTGGAACCGCGTGGGCGCGATGGGATCGCTGTTCTTCTCCGAGGATCCGGTCGTGGACTGGCCGAGCGCCTCCGCGTCCTCCCGGGAGCGCTTCACCGCACTCTTCCACGGCCTCCTCGCGCGGGGCGTACACCTTCCGCCGAGCCCCTTCGAGGCGTGGTTCTGGTCGTACGTGCACGCGCCCGCGGACGTGGAGCGGACGCTCGCGCTCGTGGAGGAGGTGCTCGCGGCGGAGGTGGATCGTGGCTGACGGCCGCACGCTCATGGAGCGGACCTGCCGGGGGGAGCGCGGGGAGCGCGTCCCCGTGTGGATCATGCGCCAGGCCGGGCGCTATCTCCCGGAGTACCGGGCGCTCCGCTCCGAGGTGGACTTCCTCACCGCGACGAAGACCCCCGACATCGCGGCGCGGATCACGCTCCAGCCCATGGAGCGCTTCCCGCTCGACGCGGCGATCCTCTTCGCCGACATCATGACGCCCCACGAGGGGATGGGCGTGCGGATGGACTTCGCGCCCGGGCCGGTCATCGAGCGCCCGATCCGCTCGGCCGACGACGCGGCGCGTCTCCGTCCGCTCGATCCCGAGCGGGACACGCCCTTCGTGCTCGAGGCGCTCGAGATCGTGCGGGGGGAGCTCGCGCCGGACCGCGCGCTCATCGCCTTCGCGGGCGCGCCCTTCACGCTCTTCTGTTACCTGGTGCAGGGGGGCGGCTCCAAGGACTTCATGGAGGCGCGCAGCTTCCTCCGCGCCGAGACGGGGGCCGCGACGGCGCTGCTCGACCTGCTCGGCGAATCCATGAGCCGGTACCTGGTGGCGCAGGCCGGCGCGGGGGCGGACGTGCTCATGCTCTTCGACTCCTGGGTCGGGCTCCTCGGGCCGGAGACCTACCGACGGTTCGTGCTCCCGGTGGTGCGCCGCACGATCGAGGAGGTCCGCGCCGTGGTGGACCGCCCGATCATCTACTTCGCCCACGGGGGCGCCACCCTGCTCGAGGCAGTGGGCGAGGCCGGCGCCGACGTGGTCGGGATCGACTGGACGCTGCCGCTCTCGCAGGCGGCGGCCCGCCTGGGCCCCGACGCGGTGGTGCAGGGGAACCTCGACCCCGCCGTGCTCTTCGCCCCGCCCGAGGAGCTCGAGCGCGCGGTGGACACGGTGCTGGAGGAGGGCGCGTCGGCCCGGGCGCACGTCTTCAACCTCGGGCACGGCATCCACCGGACGACCCCGCCGGAGCGCGTCGCGATGCTCGTGGAGCGCGTGCGGGCCTCCTCGGCGCGCCGACACGCGGAGGCGCGCCGGTGAGCGAGCGCGTGTCGGTGCTGGTCGTGAACTTCGGCGAGCCGGACGAGCCCGTGCCCGAGAAGGTGCAGCCGTTCCTCGAGCGCATCTTCCTCCAGAACGCGGGGCTCGAGCCCGACGAGGAGCAGGTGGCGCGGGCACGGCAGCTCGCGCGCGACCGCACGCCGGGGCTCATCGAGGAGTACCGCGCGATCGGGGGCTCGCCGCTCAACCGCCAGTCGGAGGCGCAGGCGGAGGCGCTCGGGCGGGTCCTGCGCGATCGCGGGCACGACGTCCGGACCGACGCGGTCTACCAGTACACCGAGCCGACGGTGGCGGAGGGGGTCGCGTCGGCCCGCGCGGCCGGCGCGGAGACGCTGGTCGTGCTCCCGGTCTATCCGCTCTGCGGCGCGTCCACGACCGTGGCGGCGATCGACGACGCGAGGCGCGCGCTCGAGGAGATCGGCTGGACGCCCCGCTTCCGGGCGCTCGCGGGCTGGCACCAGCGCGAGGCGTACGTGCGCCTCCGCACGGACGGCATCGAGCGGTTCCTGGAGGCGCAGGGGCTCGATCTCGACGACCCGGACACGCTCCTCTACTTCTCGGTCCACGGCACGCCGATCCGCTACCTGGAGGAAGGCAACCGCTACGACCGCTACGTCCAGGAGCAGTGCCGGGACATCGCCCGGCGGCTCGGGGCCGTCCGGCACGGGATCGGGTTCCAGAACCACACGAACCGGCGGATCGCCTGGACGCAGCCCGACAACGAGGACCGTATCGAGGCCGCCCGGGAGCGCCGCCTCGTCGTCGTGCCGATCTCGTTCATGCACGAGCAGTCCGAGACGCTCGCGGAGCTGGACCAGGAGCTGCGCGCCTTCGCGGAGGAGCGGGGCAAGGAGTTCCACCGGGTGCCCGTGCCGCACGAGGATCCGCGGTTCATCGACGCGCTGGCGGAACTGGTCGAGGACGTGCTGGGCGCGCCGGAGCGCCCGGCGGAGACAGGGGCTTCGGGGCTCACGCCCTGCCGCTGCGCTCCGTGGCCGGGCGTGTGGTGCACGAACGGCGACCGCGACCTCCCGCCCAGCCCGTTCACGGGCCGCCGACGCACCGCGGACGCGTGATCGCGGTCGTCGGCGGCGGGATCACCGGGCTCGCCACCGGCCGGGCGCTCGCGCGCCGGGGCGCGGAGGTGGTCGTCCTCGAGGCGTCCTCCCGGGTCGGCGGCGTGATCCGGAGCGCCGTGGTCGAGGGGCGGGTCCTCGACCGGGGGCCCCAACGCACGCGGCTCACGGGGCCGCTCGCGAGTCTCGTCGCCGAGCTCGGCCTCGCGGACGAGGTGCTCACGGCGCCCGAAGGGCTTCCGCTGTTCGTCTACCGGGACGGGAAGCTGCGCGTGGTGCCGTTCGACGCGCGCGCCTTCCTGGCCTCGGACCTGGTGAGCCTCGCGGGCAAGGCGCGCATGCTCCTCGAGCCCCTCACGCGCGGCGCGGACGACCGGGAGTCGGTCGCGCACTACTTCGAGCGGAAGCTCGGGCCCGAGGTGTACCGGACGATCGTGGCGCCGCTCTATGGGGGCCTCTACGCCTCCGACCCGGCCGACATGATCGTGGGACTCTCGCTCGCGCACGTCCTGCGCGAGTTCGGGATCGGGCGCAGCCTGCTCCTCCCGCTCCTGCGGAGGGGCGGGCGCATCGCGCCCCCGCCGGCCTGCTCGTTCCGCGACGGGATGGTCGCGCTCCCGGAGGCGCTGGCGCGCGACCTGGGCCCGCGGGTCCGCACCGCGACCGCCGTGCGCGCGCTCGAGCGGCGGGGCCGCGGCTGGCGGCTGGCGCTCGAGGCGGGGGCGGGCGGCGAGGAGGCGCTCGAGGCCGCGCACGTCGTCCTCGCGGTGCCGGCGCCGGTCGCGGCGGGGTTGCTGCGCGGCGTGGCGCCCGAGGCGTCCGCGGTCGTTGCCCGGCTCCGCTACAACCCGCTCGGGGTGGTGCACCTGGACGCGGAGACCGGCCTGCGCGGGCTCGGCTTCCAGGTGTCGTTCACGGAGGGCGGCGTGCCGCTGCGCGGGGTCACCTTCAACGAGAGCCTCTTCGGCCGCGCGCGGCTCTACACGGCCTATCTCGGCGGCGCCGTGAGGCCGGACGTGGCGGCGCTCGCGGGAGAC
>CAZOYA010000173.1:0-829 GCA_964583815.1 uncultured Gemmatimonadaceae bacterium
GAGCGGCCGAGGAGGGCCATCCCTCGCGGCTGGCGCAGCGCCCGCACCCCGTCGCTCAGCTCCGGGTCCTCCCGGAGGTGGTAGCGCGCGGCGGCCAGGGCGCGGAAGGCCCGCCAGAGCGCCTTCGACGCGGTGCTCCGCATGGACGACGGCCGGTACTCGCCGCGCACCTTCGTGAGGATCCAGTCCGACAACTCGTCGTTGACCCGCATGGAGACCGCCTTCTCTCCGTGCTCCTTCTGGATGGTCTCCTGGAGCTTCCGGTTGAACCCCTTGGGGACACCGGCGACCACGAACACGGACAGGTCGTCGCGTTCGAGCCAGTCGTGGGCCATGAGCGTTCCTCTTGGTGTTGGGTGCGCTGTCCGACAGCGGATACTAGTGCGCATAAACTGCTAAGTTCCCCGCTGGCGCGATCGTGACGGCCGTGAGAGACTTCGGGTTCCCGCCCCTCCCGACCGAAGGAAGACGCACCGATGGACCGCACCGAGATCCTCCGCGCCCTGCGCCTCGACGACACGAATCCCGGAGGCTTCTCGGGAGCGTGGACCGGGTCCGGGCCGGAGATCGAGGTCCGCTCCCCGATCGACGGGGCGCCGCTCGCGCTCGTCCGCCAGGTCACCGAGGCGGAGTACGACGCGATCGTCGACCGGGCGCACGAGGCGTTCCTCGCCTGGCGGCGGGTGCCCGCGCCCGTGCGGGGACGGGTCGTGCGCGACCTGGGGGACGGGCTCCGGCGGCACAAGGAGGCGCTCGGCGCGCTCGTGACGCTCGAGATGGGGAAGATCCGGAGCGAGGGCGAGGGCGAGGTGCAGGAGATGATCGACAT
>CAZOYA010000173.1:839-7693 GCA_964583815.1 uncultured Gemmatimonadaceae bacterium
CTTCGCCACCGGGCTCTCGCGCCAGCTCTACGGGCTCACGATGCAGAGCGAGCGGCCCGATCACCACATGCGCGAGCAGTGGCACCCGCTCGGGGTGGTGGGGGTCATCAGCGCCTTCAACTTCCCCGTGGCCGTGTGGAGTTGGAACGCCGCGATCGCCGCCGTGTGCGGGGACACCGTGGTGTGGAAGCCCTCCGAGCGCACGCCGCTGACGGCGGTGGCCGTCACCCGCATCGCGGCGGAGGTGTGCGCGCGCAACGACGTCGACCCGGCGATCTTCTCGCTCGCGGTCGGGGAGGGTCCCACGATCGGCGAGCGGCTCATCCGGGACCGCCGGATCCCCCTCGTGTCCGCCACCGGCTCCTCCCGCGTGGGGCGGCACGTCGGCGAGGCCGTGGCCGGGCGCCTCGGCCGCTCGATCCTCGAGCTCGGCGGCAACAACGCGATCATCGTGACGCCGAGCGCCAACATGGATCTCGTGATCCCGGCCGTCGTCTTCGGCGCGGTGGGCACGGCGGGCCAGCGCTGCACGAGCACGCGCCGGGTGATCGTCCACCGGTCCGTGCGCGCGCGCTTCCTCGAGCGGCTGCTCGCGGCCTACCGGAGCGTGCCCATCGGAGATCCCCTGGACGAGGGCACGCTCATGGGTCCCGTCGTGCACGAGCGCGCGGTGGCGGCGCTCGCCGAGGCGAAGCGGCGCGTGGTCGAGGAAGGAGGCGAGATCCTGTACGGCGGGGATCCGCTCGACGGCCCCGGGTACCCCGGCGGCCGCTACGTCACCCCGTGCGTGGCCGCCGCGGAGAACCACTTCCGCGTGGTCCAGGAGGAGACCTTCGCGCCGATCCTCTACGTGATCGGGTACGGGCGCGAGGACGCGACCCCGGCGGAAGCCGTGGACGAGGTCGAGGAGGCCATCGCGCTGCACAACGACGTGCCGCAGGGGCTCTCCTCCGCGATCTTCACCGACCACGTGCGCGAGGCGGAGACCTTCCTGTCGCATCGCGGGAGCGACTGCGGGATCGCGAACGTGAACATCGGCACCTCCGGGGCCGAGATCGGCGGTGCCTTCGGCGGCGAGAAGGAGACGGGCGGCGGCCGCGAATCGGGCTCCGACGCCTGGAAGGCCTACATGCGCCGGCAGACGAACACGGTCAACTGGAGCACGGCCCTCCCGCTCGCGCAGGGGGTGCGCTTCGACGTGGGCTGAGGTGGACGGCGGGCGGGCGACGCCGCGCGGCCGCCCGGCCCACCGCCCCCCGCTGCGTCAGCCGGGCGGTCGCAGCCGCTCCCGCGACGGCACGAGCCGCTCCGCCCGGAAGCGCGTGATGCGGTAGAGGGCCGGGTCGCCCTCCACCCGCGCCCACCGGGTGCCCTCGCCGGACCCCACGCGCACCCGCGCGAGCGTGTCGGCCCCCGAGCCGAGCGCCGTGACGGAGCCGAGCTCGGGCTCCGCGGCGAGCGAGTCGCCCTCGGCCAGGAAGCCCGAGGCCACCAGGTCCGACAGCTCCGACAGGACGTCGCGCACCACGGTGGGCGCCACCGCCTCCCCTCCGGCGAAGGTCCAGGTGGAGTCCTCGCGCTCCACGCGGATCCGGTCACCCTCGTGGACGATCTCGAGCGCCCGCACGGCCCCGGTGTCCACCGCGAGCATGTGCCGGTCCCGCCAGCCGTCCGCCTCCCGCCCGACGTGGGCGCGGAGATCCCCCTCCACGACCCAGACCTCGTCCTCTCCGGGGAGGCGCGCGAAGACGGTGCCGGTGCGCGGACCGGCGTCGCCGACCAGGAGCGTGCGCTCCTCGCCGTCCGTCACCACGCGCAGCGTGTCGGCCTCCTCCGGCGCGAGCCCCATCCGCGCGTGGTTCGCCGGGTTCGTGGCGGCGAGCCCCTCCACGGAGGCGGAGGCGAGCGCCCGGAGGAAGCGTCCGACCAGCGTCGAGTCCGCGTCGTGGCCGCCGACCATCCACCGCCCGCCCCCTCGCGCGAGCTCCACCGGCTCCTCCGCGCCCGTGAGCCGGATGCGCTCCACCCGCCCCGTGTCGATCGACGCGAGGAGCGCCTGCACGCCGGAGTCCGCCGCGCCGTTTCCGGCCCCTCCGGCGGCGGTCCGGACCACCAGCCAGAGCACCAGCGCCGTCCCGAGCGCCCCGATCAGGCGCCACATCGTTCCCCGGCTCACGCCACCACCTCCTTCCAGCGCGCCTCCGCCCGCCGCCGCCGTCCGCCCACGCGGGCGACGCCCGCGAGCACGAAGAGGAGCGGCACGCCGACCAGGTTGCCCCACTTGAGCAGGGTCCGCCCCAGATCGGACTCGAAGGCGAGCACCGGGGGCGTCCGGTCCTTGGAGCGGATCGCGATCAGGGCCTCGTCCCGCGCCAGCCAGTCGATCGCGTTCTGGAGGAAGACGAGGTTCGAGGGATTCACCTGCGCGAACTGCGGCTCGACGAAGGAAGCGTCTCCGACCACGACGAGCCGCCCGCCCTCCTCCGGCGCCTGCGCGACGGCGAGCGTGCGGGTCTCGAGCTCGGCCCGCGGGAGGTCCCACTCCTGGTCGGGATCGATCGAGGCGCTGCGCGCGCGCATCCCGCCCAGCTCCGTGGTCTGCCAGAGGGGCACCGTCTCCGGCGCGCGGGCGTCGTCGACCCGCAGCGCGGTCGCCCACCCGAGCGTGAGGGCGTTCAGCCCGCGCGTGATCGCGTGGTCGGCTCCCGGCCTGGCGACGGGCCAGAGCGGATAGGAGGTCACGAGGTTGAAGAAGCCGCTCCGGCCGAGCGAGACCCGCTCGCTCGAAGCCAGGTCCACGACCAGCCCCTCGGCCGGCTCGATCCCCCGTTCCTCGAGCAGGCGCTCGAGGCCGCTCTCGACCGGGAGCGGCTGCGGCATCTGCGGGTTCAGCTCGACCGGCTCGAGGAGCAGGAGGAGCGACCCGCCCGCGTCCAGATAGTCCTCCAGGCGCTCGACGGCCGTGCTGTCCACGTGGCGGGTCGGCCCCGCCACCACGAGCACGCGCGTCGAGTCCGGGTCGAGGGGCGCCGCTTCCGCTCCGGCGCTGTCGGGCGCGAGGTCGACCGCCCGGACGTCGTAGCGCTCCGCCAGCCGCGTGCCGACCCCGAGCAGCTCCGGCGAGGTCTTCGCGCCGTAGCCGCGGGCGAAGGCGACCACGGGGCGCTCCGTCGTCGTCATCGAGTGGATCTGCGACGCGATCCGGAACTCGAGGTCGTCCGTGCGCTCGATCAGGGGCGTCACCTCCGACTCGTCCGCGTACGCCACGACGAGGCCGTAGTACCCGCGCCGGATCTGGAACTCGTCGTCCCGCAGGACGTTGAACTCGATCGGGAAGACGCCGTCGTCCGCAGCCTCGTCCGCCGCCTCCGGGCTCCCGCCCGGATCGATCTCCGTCACGCGCAGGTTGCCCCCCGCGGTCCGCTCCATGTCCGCGAGGAGGTCCCGCACGTCGCGGAGCTGGATCTGGATCTCGGGCGGAAGCTCGCTCGAGGCGTACAGCCGGATCCGCACGAGGTCGTCCAGCCCCTCGAGGAGCTCCCTCGTGCCGGGCGAGAGCGTGTAGAGGTTCCCGCGCGTCAGGTCGAGCCGCCCGCGCACGTGGCTTCCGAGCAGGTTCACCACGAGCACGAGGAGCGCGAGGGTGGCCGTCCCCACCGCCAGGCGCCGCGCTTCCGGGCGCGCCCGGCTCAGGCGGTCACGGCTCATGGCGGCGGCCGTGAGGGCGAGGAAGAGCGCGGCGGTGGACACGAAGTAGAGCACGTCCCGGAGGTCGATCACCCCGCGCGCCACGTTCTCGAAGTGGCTCACGACCGAGAGCCGGGCGAGCGCCCCCGACACCGCGGGCGGGAGGCCGATCTGCGCGATCGGAAGCCCGATCAGCACGAGCACGAAGCTCGCGACGGCCGCGAGGATGAACGCCGTGATCTGGTTCCGCGTGACCGCCGAAGCCCACAGCCCGAGCGCCACGAGCTGGGCGGCGAGCAGCGCCGCGCCCACGTACTGCGCCACCATGATGCCGGGATCGGCGTCGGACACGAGCAGCACCCCGATCGCCGTCGGCACGGTTCCGGCGAGCGTGACCAGCACGAAGAGCCAGTTGCCCAGGAACTTCCCCAGGACGAGCTCCGTCTCGGTGAGGGGCTGCGCCACGAGCCAGTCCAGCGTGCGGCTACGCCGCTCCTCGGCGAGCGCCCGCATCGTCGCCGCCGGCACGAACACGGCGAAGAGCATCGGCAGCAGATCGAAGAGCGGCCGGAGCGAGGCGACGCCCATCGCGTACATCGTGCGGAACGCGAGGAAGAGCGAGAGCCCCAGGAAGGCCACCACGAGCACGTAGGCGGTGGGCTGGTCGTAGTAGCCGCGGATCTCCCGCCGCGCGACCGTCCCCACGGTGCCGCCCCGCATCACGCGATCCCCCCGTTCCGGGACCCGGCCGGCGCCGGCGCCCCTTCCGGCGCGGGCGTCTCCGGGCCGGAGCCCGCGCCCTCCGCCGTGAGGCTCCGGAACACCTGCTCCAGGCTGGTGCGCTCGCGGTAGAGCTCCCAGAGCGTCCAGTCGCGTTCGCGGGCCAGGGAGGAGATGCGCGGGCGGAGCTCGTCGGCCCCGTTCGTCTCGAGCGTCACGCGCACGCGGCCGTCCCGGCGCTCCACGTCGTGGCGCGTCACGCCGGCGAGCCCCCGCAGCCCCTCGACCACGTCCGGCCCTTCCGCTTCCACGACGTAGCGGGCCGCGCCCGCGCGCGCCGCGAGGAGCTCCTCCACGGTGCCCTCGGCGGCGAGCCGCCCGCCCCGGAGGATCACGAGGCGCGAGCAGGTGGCCTCGACCTCCTGCATCACGTGCGTGCTGAGCAGGACGGTGCGCTCGCGCCCGAGATCGCCCACGAGGCGCCGGATCTCGACGCGCTGGTTCGGATCGAGCCCCTCGGTCGGCTCGTCGAGCACGAGGATCTCCGGACGGTGCAGGATCGCGGCGGCGAGCCCGATCCGCTGGCGGTAGCCCTTCGAGCACTCGCCCACGGGCCGGTAGAAGACGGCCCCGAGGTCGGTCTCCTCCAGGGCGGAGCGGATCCCCGTCCGGGCCTCCTCGGCGGACAGCCCGCGCAGGCGCGCCACGAACTCGAGGTACTCCACCACGAGCATCTCGTCGTACAACGGATTCGATTCGGGGAGGTAGCCCACCCGACGCTTCGCCGCGGTCAGGTCCTCCTCGATGGGGCGTCCATCGAAGGTGACCGCACCCTCGTCGGGCTGCAGCGTCCCCGTGATCATCTTCATGGTGGTGGTCTTCCCCGCCCCGTTGGGACCGAGGAATCCGACCACCTCCCCACGAGCCACCTGGAAGCTCAGGTCGTCGACCGCCAGGACCGGCCCGTAGCGCTTCGTCACGCGCTCCACCGCGATCATCCCGCCTCCTGGAATGAAGAAGCCGCCTCGAGCAGGTCGCTCGACGCGGCTGGGTCGAGCCTCGGGAGGATCCCGTGGGTCGAGCGAGCGGAGGCGTCCGACATGTCTTCGCGCGCCCGCCTGGACGCGCCTGGTGCCGGCGTGCGGCACCGACCGATTCTAAGGAGCGCTCCGGAGCAGTTCAACCTCCCGCCCGAAGGCCTCGGCCATGCGCGGCCCGGCTCCGGCGTCCTCGTGCTTGAAGAACACGAAGGCCCGCTTCCAGCCCGTGGCGATCACCCGTTCCGCCCAGGCGCGCAGCTCCTCCGGCCCGTAGGCGAGGCGCCGGAGGCGCAGGTATCCCCAGCCGGGATCCGCGGGCAGCGGCGCCTCCGCGGGCTCCTCGTCCGTGTCGGCCGTGACGACGCCGAACCCGCGCGCGGCGAGCAGACGGCGAATGCCGTCCTCGTGCCAGGAGGCGTGGCGGAACTCGAAGGCGGCCGGGCATCCCTCGGGCAGCCATCCGAGGAAGGTCTCGAGGCGCTGCGGGTCCGCCGCGAGGTTCGGCGGGAGCTGGAAGAGGAGCGCGCCGAGCCGGTTCCCGAGCGCGCCCACGGTCTTCACGAGGTAGGCGGTCGGCTCCTCCGCCCCCGCTCCCAGCCGCGCGAAGTGCGTGATCTTGCGCGACGCCTTGATCACGAACCGGAAGCCGTCCGGGACCTGCTCGGCCCACCCGCGCAGCGTCCCCTCGTTCGGGAGGCGATAGAAGGTGTTGTTGATCTCGACCGCGCCGAGACGGCTCGCGTAGTGGGCCAGCATCTCGCTCGCGGGCAGGTCGTCGGGATAGAACGGACCCTTCCACTCCGCGTAGCTGAACCCGCTCGTCCCCACCAGGCATTCCATCCCCGCCTCCCCGACGAATCCGGGCGCTACTTGCGCGCGGGTCTCCCGCGACGCTTCCTCTTCGGCTTCCGCCCCTGATTGGGGTGGTCCAGGTGCTTCCACGTCTCGCCCCTCCGGAGCATGTAGATCGTGCTCGGCGAGACGTTCAGCTTGCGCGCCCACTCCGCACCGGACGACCGCCAGCGATCCGCCTTCTCGTCCCAGTCGTCCAGGACCTTGCGCGCCTGCTTCTCGGTGAGGGAGGAGTGCGGCGAATTCTCGCCCCGAAGCCACACGTTGGAGCCATACCAGCGGTCGACGCGCTGGATCGGGCCGCCGAGGCTCCGCCCCGTGTGCCCCAGACAGTAGTGTCGAACCTGGTCGACCGAGAACTCGGGGTACATACGCGCGATCTCGGCGTACAGATATCCTTCGTCAGCCAATTCGCGCCATTTCACGACGAGGGCGGGGTCGGGCTTCGGCATACGCCATCTCCTGTTGGTGGGGGGTGGTGCGATGGCCTTATCCCGTTATGAGCGGGGAAGTTCCCGGCCGTACGGCGGCGCGTCGCGTCCCCCCCGGCGCGCG
>CAZOYA010000174.1:0-7607 GCA_964583815.1 uncultured Gemmatimonadaceae bacterium
CCCCGCGAGGAGCGCGAGCACCAGGCTTTCGGTGAGGAGCTGCCGCACGATCCGCCCCCGGCCGGCGCCGAGGCTCAGCCGGATCCCCATCTCGCGGCGGCGCTCCCGGGCCCGGGCGAGGAAGAGGTTCGCCACGTTCACGCAGGCGATGAGGAGGAGCAGCCCCACCACGGCCATCATGAGGACGCTCATGCCGATCTGCGCCTCGCCGAACGCCGGATGGATCCCGGCGCGCGACTGCGGCACGACCGTGTTGCCGAGCTGGGTCCGGTAGTCGTCCGGGTACTCCTCCCGGAGCCCCGCGAGCACGGCGTCCATGCGCGCGCCGGCCTGCTCGACGGTGACGCCGTCCCGGAGGCGCGCCACGACGGTCATCATGTTGTTGCTGCGGGTCTCGATCATGTTGCGCCCGGGCACGAGGACGGGCTGCATCGTGAGCGGCACGTAGACCGGCGGGTCGGCGAACGTGAGCGGCCCCCGGAAGCCCTCCGGGGCGACGCCCACGACCTCGAAGGGGTGGCCGTTCAGCACGACGGTGCGGCCCACGATCCCGGGATCGGCCCCGAACCGCGTGCACCAGTAGGCGTGGCCCAGCACGACGACGGGATGGGCGCCCGTGTCGCGGTCCTCGACCCCGGGCAGGAACGCGCGCCCGAGCGCGGGGCGCACGCCGTAGGTCTGGAAGAAGTTGGCGCTCACGCCGGCCCCGATCACCCGCTCGGTCCGGTCGTCCGCGGCGACCGACATCGACGTGAGAAACCAGGCCCCGACGTTCTCGAACACGTCGCCCGTGCGGTCGCGCACGTCTCGGTAGTGCGGGATGGAGCTCGAGCCGTACTCGATCCCGCCCCAGCGCCGGTAGATCTGCACGAGCTCGTCCGGCGCCTCCGCCCCGGGCAGGGGGGCGAGCAGCAGCGCATGGATCGTGGAGAACGTCGCGACGTTGAGGCCGATGCCGAGCGCGAGCGTCGCCACGGCCGCGATCGTGAACAACGGATTCCTGCGGAGCACGCGCACCCCGTGCGCCAGGTCCCGGACCACGTCCCGCGCCAGATCACCCATGGCTCGCGCCTCTCCCGGCCGCTCCGTATTCGCCCCGGCGCTCCCTCCCGGGCCTGTCCTGCCGTGCCCCGGCGCGCGGCCCCGCCGCCGGTCGCCCTCCGACTACGGGGCGTCGGCGGGCGGGGTTTCGGGCAGGGGGCTCGGGGGGCTCGCACCGGGCGACCCCGGCGCGTCGCCCGCAGCCCGGCCCGGGGTGCGCTCGTAGATCCGCCAGCGCCGGTAGGGCTCGAGCCCCATCGCCTCGAGGGGGTGGACGATCGCCTCGTTGTCCTCGAGCACCCAGGAGGCCTCCGCGCCGTCCGCGCCGATCTCCAGCGCCCGGCGGGCCGCCTCGTGCGCGAACAGGGGGAAGAGCCCGCGGTTGCGGTACTCCGTGCGGAGCCCGAGGAGCACGACCCGGCCGCTCAGGACCCGCTGCACGCCTCGCCAGAGGCGGAGCGCCCGCCAGGGCCACAGGCGGCCAGACGGCATCCCGCGCAGGAGGCGGTTCACGTCGTGCGCGATCATCATGAAGCCGACGGTCTCGCCCTCCACCTCGGCCACGAACGAGAAGTCCCGCGCGAGCACCGTCTTCAGCTCGCGGGCCGTGTGCCAGAACTCGTCCCACGAGGGCGGCACGAAGCCCCAGTTGCTCCCCCAGGCCTCCCGGTAGAGCTCGAGCACGTGGCGGGCCTCCCGCTCGAGCATCGACACGTCGAGGGTGCGGAAGGTGATCCCCATGCGGGCACGGGTGCGCTCGGCGAGCCGCGCGACGCGCTCGGGCACCGCGAGCCGGTCGCGGGCGGGGATCCAGTATCCGAGGAGGTCCTTCGCGCCCCGGTAGCCGCACGCGAGGAGGAGCTCCTCGTGGTACGGGGGATTCCAGGGGGTCATGAGCACCGGGTGGTGCTCGTGGCCGCCCACGAGCAGGCCGCACTCGTGGTTCATGGAGGGGCTCGTCGGCCCCCGCACGACCACGAGATGCCGCTCGGCGAGCCATTCCTCGGCCGCGGCGAGGAGCGCGCGGGCCGCCTCCTCGTCGCGCGCGCACTCGAAGAAGCCGAAGAAGCCGACCCGGTCGCGGTGGTGCTCGTTGTGCCACCGGTTCTCGATCGCGGCGACGCGTCCGACCGGGCGGCCGTCACGCGTGGCGACGAAGAGGGCGCGGTCCGCGTTCCGGTAGAAGGGATTGCCCTTGCGGTCGAGGAGATCCCGGACCACGAGGCGCAGGGGCGGGACCCAGGGAGTGCGTCCGGGCTCGTGGAGCCGGTACGGGACGTCGATGAAGCGAGCGACCCCCCGTCGCCCGTCGACCTGCTCGATCCGGAGCGCCATCGTCCTCCCTACCCCGCTCGGACGCTCGTCCGGCGGAAGGGAGCGGGGTCGTCCGACCGCCGGGCGGAGTGTACCGCGGGGGGGCGCCGGCCGGAAGGGCGAGGAGCGTCCCGGCCGGTCTGAGCTCCGCCCCGGAGCCGCACGTCCTCGGGGAACGGCCGGCCTCGTCGCCCGCGGGTGGACGAGAGGGTGCGCGGGCAGGTGCCGAACCGCGCCCCGGGACGCGCATGCGCGCGCGAGGGGCGCGAAATGGTCGCTATACGACCATTTCCGCACACGTGACGTGTCGTGCGGTCCGTACGGGGCGCAAAAAGCACGCATAGCTGCCAGATCGCGCCCCGCGCGGGCGCACCCCGCCTCGTGGGGCGCGATCTGGTCGTTGCCTCGAGCCTGCCGTCGGCGAAGCGGCCAGGAACGGCGGATCTCCGACCGTGCTCCCGGAGGACCCGCCGGACGGCATGGATGCCACCGAGAGTGGCGACGGCGGAGCGCTACCGGATCCCCGCCGCCCGCTCCACCGCCTCCACGTGCACCTCCGGCGCCCGAGCCACCCACGCCCGGAACGCGCCGACCGCCTCCGGATCGGGCCGCGGCGGGTCCGCCCAGAAGGCGTCCAGGTCGTCGTAGTCCCCCGCCCGCGCGGCCCCGTGCCGCGCCGCGTCCCACGCGTTCAGCCGCTGCTCGAACTGCCCGCGCGTGGGGACCGCGAGCACCGGCTTGCCTAACCAGTACGCTTCGCAGATCGACTCGAACCCGGCGGAGCCGACGTACGCCCGGCACCCCGCGAGGTGCGCGAGGAAGCGCTCCTGGTCGAGCTCGTGCGCCTCGAAGCCGGGCGCGGGCGCGGTACGGAGGGCGGAGCCGCCCCCCTCTACGTAGCAGTGCACGCGGACCCCCGGGTTCCGGCGGTGCCAGGCGGCGAGCCGGTCGCCGTACCCGGCGTTCAGCGCGTACGCGAGCAGGTAGTCGCCGTCGCTCGGGCTGAGGCGGGAAAGGCCGGGCCGGAGGAGGGGGGGCGCGAGGCGGAAGCCGCGCCCCGCGGCCGTCCGCGCGGAGACACCCGCGTCCGCCGCCTCGCCGATGGCGCCATCCGGCGGCCCGCCAGCACTCGACCCGCCGTCGACCTGGCCCGACCCGCCGTCGCTCGTCCGAGCGCGCGCCGCCGCCGCCCCGCCGACCTCCACGTCCCCGAACGACAGCGCGAGCCGCTCCTCCGCGCCCGCCGCCGTCGCCCGCACCCAAGCGAGCACCGCCCGCCGCGTCCACCACGGTCCGGGGATCCCGCGCGCATCGGCCCGCAGGAACACGTAGTTGTGCGCTACGGCCACCGCGGGAACGGGCGTCCGCCACACGACCCGCGACGCGGCCCCCACCAGGTCCAGGAAGTTCACGACCACGTCGAGCCCGCGCGACCGGCGGTCGATCGCCCGGGCCGCCCGCGCGAAGGCGGGCGTCCGCCGGACCGCATCCAGCGCCGTCGCGGCCGGCGAGGCCCCCAGGCCCCGGCGGTCCGGCACCTGGACCGGCGCGTCGAACGCTTCCACGGGGGCGCCGATCCCGTCGAGGAAGTAGGACGGCGTCGAGCGCCACGGGCTCCGGCCCACCCACACCCGCGCGACCTCGTGCCCCGCCTCCCTCAGGAACGACGCCATCGCGAGCGCCTGGGTCATGTGACCGCGCCCCTCGCCCTGCACGACGAACCCCACGCGGAGGCGCCGTCCGGCGGGCCCTTTCGCCCATTCCGGCGGCCGGCCCGGTTCCTTTACCCTCCCTGGCGTCGGCTCTACCTTCGTATCTCCTTGTTCCGTCCCCGACCGCGGGGCGACGACGCCCCCTTCATGAAGCGAGGAACTGCGTGGCTGGCAAGAACGGCGAGCGCTTCGACCTGATCGTGATCGGCAGCGGACCCGGCGGCTACGTGGCCGCGATCCGCGCTTCCCAGCTCGGCCTGAAGGTCGCGTGCGTCGAGACCGAGCATCTCGGCGGCGTGTGCCTGAACATCGGCTGCATCCCGACCAAGGCGATGCTCACCAGCGCATTCCTCGTGAACGAGATGCGCGAGGGCGAGCAGCACGGGATCGTCGCGAAGAACCTGAAGTTCGACCTCCGCCCCGCGCAGGAGCGCAGCCGCCGCGTCGCCGAGCAGATGCGCAACGGGATCGGGTTCCTCTTCAAGAAGAACAAGGTCACGCACCTCCAGGGCTTCGGCCGCCTGGCGGGCAAGGGGAAGGTCGAGGTGGAGGACGGGGACGGCAAGCGTACGACCTACGCGGCCGACCACGTGATCATCGCGACCGGCTCGCGCCCCCGCGATCTGCCGACCCTGAAGATCGACGAGAAGCGGATCTGGTCCTCGACGGGCGCGCTCATGCAGACCGAGGCCCCCCGCTCGCTCTTCATCGTGGGCGCCGGCGCGATCGGCATGGAGTTCGCCGACGTCTACGCCTCCTACGGCACGAAGGTGACGATCGTCGAGGCGCTCGACCGCATCCTCCCCCTCGAGGACGCCGAGGTCTCGAAGTTCATGGAGCGCACCTACAAGAAGCGCGGCATGGACATCCACACCGGCGCGCGCTTCGAGAAGGCCGAGGTGAAGGACAAGGGGGTGAGCGTCACCTTCAAGGACGCGAAGGGGAAGGAGCACACCCTCGACGTGGACTTCGTCCTCTCGGCGGTCGGGCGGGTGCCCAACTCGCAGGATCTCGGCCTCGACACGGCGGGGGTGAAGACGGACGAGCGCGGCTTCATCCAGGTCGACGCGCAGCTCCGCACGAACGTTCCCGGCGTCTATGCCATCGGGGACGTGGCCGGCCGCCAGCTCCTCGCGCACAAGGCGAGCCACGAGGGGATCGCGTGCGTGGAGCACATCACCGGGCAGGGGCATCACACGGTCGACTACGGGAACGTCCCGAACTGCACGTACTGCCACCCGGAGGTGGCCTCGGTCGGGCTCACCGAGGAGCAGGCGCGCGAGGCGGGCCACGACATCGAGGTGGGCAAGTTCCCCTGGGTCGGGATCGGCCGCGCGGTGGCGATGGGCCACTCGGACGGCTTCATCAAGGTGATCCGCGACAAGAAGTACTCGGAGATCCTCGGCGCCCACATCGTCGGCCCGCACGCGACCGAGCTCATCGCCGAGTTCGTGGTCGGGCGGCATCTCGAGTCGACCGTCGAGGAGATGGAGCGCGCGATGCACCCGCACCCGACCCTCTCGGAAGGCGTCGCGGAGGGCGCCCTGGCGGCGCTCGGCCGACCGATCCACGTCTGATTCGAGCGGCCAAGACGCGAGGGGTGGCGGGCGGGGCACCCGGGCGCGTCGGCGAGGCGCACCCACGGACCCTCACGCAGGAGCTTGGCCGATGCCGGAGCTGGAAGCCTCGACGGCCGCGGACCGTCCCGGACCGCGGACCTGGTCTTCGGCGCAGGAGGACGCCCTGCGGCTCTGGATCGCCCTGGCCCGCTGCTACTCGACGTTCTCCCGCGCCGTGGGGCTCAAGATCCAGGAGTACGGGCTGACGACGCCGCAGTTCGGCGTGCTCGAGGCGCTCTACCACCTCGGCCCGCTCTCCCTGGGTGATCTCGCGAACAAGCTGCTCGTGACGGGCGGGAACGTGACCTACGTCATGGACCGGCTCGAGGAGCAGGGCTACGTGTACCGGGAGCGCTCGCCGGAGGACCGCCGCGTCATCCAGGCCAAGCTGACGGAGGAGGGGCGCGCGCTCATCCGCGACGTCTTCCCGGGGCACGCGGAGTTCGTCGAGCAGCTCACGAGACACCTGCAGCCCATGGAGCGCCACGAGCTCCGGCACCTGCTGAAGAAGCTCGGACGGGGGATCGCGGCGGAGGACCTGTAGGGGGCCGCGGCAGGGCGTCCCCGCGGCGGGGGAGCGCGAGCCCCCGCGGCCGGGCCCCGGCCGCACGCGCCGGGGACGCCCCGGCGGCGGTCTCACGCGCTACGCCGGCTGCCGCGCCCCCGGCTCCACCTCGATGCCCCGCACGGCGAGGATGCGCAGGAGCGCCTCGCCGATCTTGTTGTTCGGGGTCGAGGCGCCCGCGGTGATCCCGAGCTGGAACGGGCCCTCCGGCAGCCAGTCGGTCTCCTCCACCTCGCTCGCCTCCGGGTCGAGGACCGGCTTGTGCCGGATGGTGCCCGCCTCCACGTCGATGCAGGACGCGCTCTGGATGTGGAAGGTGCGCGTGTGCTGGCGGCAGAGGTGCGCGAGGTGGTTCGTGTTCGAGGAGTTGTAGCCGCCGATCACGAGCATCACGTCGGGCGGCTCCTTCATCATCTCGGCGACCGCGTCCTGACGCTCCTGCGTCGCCGAGCAGATCGTTCCGAAGGACCGGAAGTGCTCGCGGGCGTGCTCCTCGCCGAAGCGCTCCACCATGGCCCCGTGCACCTTCATGCCGATCGCGAGCGATTCCTTGGCGAGCATCGTGGTCTGGTTCGCGACCCCCACCTTCCGCAGGTGCACGTCTGGATCGAACCCCGCGGAGGCCTTGTCCCGAAAGTGCTCCATGAACGCCTCGCGGCCCAGCCGGCCGGGGCGGTCCGCGATGTAGTCGCACACGAGCATCGCCTCGTCCATGTCGCGCACGATCAGGTAGCGGCCGCCCTCGTACCGGTTCACCTGGGAGGCCGTCGCGCGGGACTCCTCGTGCGTGTACTTCCCGTGGATCAGCGCCGTGAAGCCGTCCTTCGCGTAGCCCTCCACGCGCTTCCAGACGTGGAGCACGGATCCGCACGTGGTGTCGACGAGGATGCAACCGATCTCCCGGAGGCGGTCGAAATCGTGCAGCGTCACGCCGAAGGCCGGGAGGATCACGACGTCGTCCACGCCGAGGTCGGAGAAGTCGAAGATCCCGTCCTCGCCCGGGTACAGGAAGCGGATCCCCATCTCGGTCATCCGCCGGTTCACGTGCGGGTTGTGGATGATCTCGCCGACCAGGTGAATCCGCTTGTCCGGGAACTTGTGGACGGTCTCATACGCGTAGTCGACCGCCCGGTCCACGCCGTAGCAGAAGCCGAACTCCTGCGCGAGCCGAACGGTCACGTCGCCGAACTCGTCCCGGTAGCCGCGGGCGCGGATGCGCTCCACGAGACCGGACTGGTACTCGGCGTCGATGAGGGGGCGGAGCTCCTTCTTGAGCCCGAAACCCCGACGGAAGTAGGTCTGCTCCATGGATCCGGCTGGTCCTGGTCGGATGGGATGCGGTTCGGCCCGCTCCCT
>CAZOYA010000175.1:0-7562 GCA_964583815.1 uncultured Gemmatimonadaceae bacterium
CTGGTCCGGAGGGCGCCGCCGCGGATCACCGCAGCGCGCACGGATAAATATGCAGGCGCTCTGCATGATGTCAACACCTCGCCGGAACGATCGTCGCGCGGGCCGGATCCGCCCGCGGGGAGCCGCGCGCACGTCGCCCCTAGCGGGCCGCCATCCGCTCGATACGGCGCCGCACCTCCTCCACGTGCTCGGGGTCGCGCAGGACGAGCAGGATCGTGTCGTCTCCGGCCAGGGTGCCCAGCACCTCCGGCCACTCCTCCCAGTCGATGCCGGCGGCGACCGTCTGCGCGCCGCCCTTCATCGTGCGCACGACGAGGAGGTGCCCCACGCCGTCCGCGCTCTGGAAGAGCGCCGGAAGGAGGGACTCGAGGGACGGGGTGCCCTCCCAGTCCTCCGGGAGCGCGTAGTGCGCCGTGCCGTCCGCCGCGGGCAGCTTCACCAGGCGCAGCTCCCGGATGTCCCGCGACAGCGTGGCCTGCGTGACGTCCGTGCCGCGCTCGAGCAGGAGGGCGCGAAGGCCCTCCTGGCTCGTCACGCGGTTCGTACGGAGGATGTCGAGGATCTGTTGCTGACGGGCCCGCTTGCTCACGCCACAGCCCGTTCGGCGAGGTCCCGAACCCGCTCGGGCTCGAACCCCACGCTCCGCTCCGTCTCCTCGCCGTCCCGGAAGAGGATCAGCGTCGGGATGCTCCGGATGCCGTACCGACCCGCCACCTCCGGCGCGCGATCGGTGTCGACCTTGACCACGAGCATCCGTCCCACGTGATCGTGGGCGAGCTCGTCCACGAGCGGCGCCACGAGCTTGCAGGGGCCGCACCAGTCCGCGTAGAAGTCCACGAGCACGGGCACCTCGGACTGGAGCACCGTGCGGTCGAAATCCGCCTCCGCGATCTTGAGCGGGCGGTCGAGCAGCATGGGCTTCGAGCACTCGCCGCACTTCGGCCGATCGGACGCCCGCGCGATGTCGACCTGGTTCAGGGTACCGCAGAACGCACACCGGACGGTGGCCTTCTTCCCGTGCTGCGTCACGCCTCCTCCTGGCTTGCTTCGGATCGGGGTTTCCGTCCTTCCGGACGGCCATGGCTACCCCCCGCGCGCCCACCCGGATCCGGCGCGGGCGCGGGGGGGGACACCCGCGTCAGCGGCGGCCGCCGAACTCGTACTGCACCTTGAGCAGCGCGACCATGCCGACCTCGGGCGCGCCGATGAACTCCCGGTGCTCGTGGTCGAGCGCGTTGTTCACGGTCAGGGACACGATGAAGCCCTGGTAGCCCGGCACGCGGTACGCGGCGTTGAGATCGACCACGGCGAAGCCGTCCACGTCCCCGACGAACACGCCCGAGTTCATCGGGAAGCCGGCGCTCATCCGAAGCTGCCCGCCGAGGGTGATCCCCGAGGCCGCGCTGCTGTAGCGGGCCCCCACCGCGCCCTTGTGGGCCGGCGCGTTGAGCGAGACGTCCTGGCTGCCCGTGCAGTCGCCGTCCTCGTCGAAGTCGAAGCACTCCTCGCTCACGAACGAGTACGAGCCCGTCAGCGCAAGCCGGTCGGTGACGAAGGCCTCGAAGCCGAGGTCCGTCCCCCACATGCTCACGTCGCCGAAGTTGCGGTAGGTGAGGATCAGGTCCGGGTCCGTCCGCTGATCCGGGGCCACCGTGCCCAAGGGGACCATGCCGACCGTCTGCCCCATCCCCGCGCCGACCTGCGCGGCGACGTCTCCGGGCACCCCGTTCGCGGCGAGCCGGCCCGCGACGTACCCGGCGACCGCGGTGCCGTCGAGGAACACGCTCGGCGTCTCCACCCGGAGCGGTCCCACGAAGTCCTCGATGCGCGAGTGGTAGACGGACGCGGACAGCTTGATCCGGTCCTGCAGGAGCCCCTGGTAGCCGAGCTCGTAGGTGTTCGTGATCGTCGGACGGATCCGCTCCACGCTCGCCACGCCGGGATCGGGGACGAACGTCAGGTTCTCGGAGTCGAAGCGGAGGAGGCGCGAGGGGAGGTCGCCCGCCCCGGGGTCCGCGACGATCGCGGCGAACTGCTCGGCCGTCATGCCCATCGCGGTGAGCGCGGCCTGCATCTGCTCCGTCTGGAGCGCCACGGGCACGATGGCGTCGTCCCACAGGATCGCGCCGTTCGCGGGAAGCTGCTGGCCGGGCGCGATCGGCGTGTACATGCAGTAGTCCATCACCCCGCCCGGGCACCGCGCGTCGAAGGTGAGCCCGCTCTCCGGCACCCCGAACGTGCGGATCCGGTAGCCGATCCCCGGCGCGACGGGGATGTTCGCCGCCACGATGTCCAGGAACAGGTTGTTCGTGGTGGGCGTGCTGAAGGCGCGGTTGTACGTCGCGCGGAAGGTCTGTCCGGCGAGCGGCTCGTAGACGAGCCCGGCCCGGGGCGAGAAGACCGGGTCCTCGAGCTGCTGGTGGTGATCCGCCCGGAGCGCGCCGACGAAGCTCAGCCCGTCGCCGAGCGCCAGTGAGCCGTGCACGTAGGCTCCGATCTCCGTGGTCTCGTCCGAGTCCTCGTTCGAGCCGGTGATCGTGCCGCCCGTCTTCGGCGTGGTGAGGCTGTAGTCCACGCCCGCCACCAGGGCCAGGCGCTCCGCCGGGTCGAACGCGTACTGCGCCTGCGCGGCCAGCGTCGTCGACTCGTCCACGATCGGCTGCCCCGTGCGGAGCAGGTACGTGTCGCCCGCGTCCGAGACGTTGTAGAAGCCCTGCAGGAAGAGGCCCCCGTAGTCGAGGCGCGCCTGCGCGAACTGGTAGCGCCAGTCGCGGGCCTGCCCCGCGCCCAGCCCCGTGAGCTCGATGGAGCTCGCGAGCTGGTTCAGCCCGTACGTGAGCGAGATCCCGTCCTCGGGGTCGTCCCAGGGCCGCAGGTCGTAGCGGATCTCGCCGCCGAAGCGCTCGGCCGTGAAATCGCGGTTCGCGATGCGCGGGTTGTCGGGCTCGGCCTCGGCCGCCGCGAGCTCGACCGGGTCCGTGCTCTCGAAGTCGTCCCCGCGGAAGTACTGGCCCGAGATCTTGAGGCCCGACGTCTCGCCGAAGGCCCATGCCTGCCGGAGCGCGGCGTGGAAGATGTTCCGGTTGCCGCCGGCCACGCTGATGCTCGTGCCGGGCCGGTCGATCGGCGACGAGGTGATCAGGTGCATCACGCCGTTCGCCGAGTTCGGACCGTAGAGCGCGGATGCCGGCCCGAGCACCACCTCCACCCGCTCGATGTCGAGCGGGGTGGTCGGGATCATGTTGTACGCGTTCAGACGCAGCGACGGCACCCGCGCGTAGCGGTTGTCGGTGAGGACGAGGAGCGATCCCGAGAAGACGTTGTTGAAGCCGCGGGTGACCACGTTGCTCTGCGTGATGCCGGTGCGGGCCACGTCCACGCCCGGCATGGCCTGCACGTAGTCGACGGGGGTCGTGCTCGCGCGCTCCTCGATCCGCTCCACGGGCGTGATGTTCACGGCCGAGGGTGCCGCGCTCGTGCGCTCGCTGCGGCCGCGGGCGGACGTGACCACGAGGGGGTCCAGCGCGAGGGCGGTCGTGACCATGAAGACGTCCCCGAGCGCGGTCGTCCCGCCCTCGGTGACCTGGATCCCGTCGATGCGCTCGTCCTGGTAGCCCAGGTTCACGAGCGAGAGGGAGTAGCTCCCGGGCGGGAGGCGCAACGCGAAGGTGCCCTGCGCCCCGGTGAGGACGCCGACGCCGGTGCCGACCGCCGACACCTGCGTCGCCTGCAGGGGCTGCATCGTGTTGGAATCGAGGATGCGGCCGGTGATCGTGCCCTGCTGGGCAGCCGCGGGGGAAGCCAGAGTCATCGCGAGCGCGACGAGCGCGCCGCCGGGGAACACGCGAGAGAACCGCATGGAAGCACCCTCCGACGTGAGACGCCGCCGTCCCCTCCGGAGCCCGCACGGGGACGGACGCACCGGAAGGTACACGAGGCGGTGTGCGCGGCCAATGCGCCTCCGGGCCCGCGCGGGGCCCTGACGTCCGGGGGCTGGTATCCCGTGCGCCTCGACCCCATGATGCGGACCATGGACGCCAGGCCCCCCTTCCCCGTCGAAGTGCTCGAGGCGGCACGTGCCGGCATCGCGGACCGCGTGCACCGGACCCCCGTCCTCGGCTCCGCCACGCTCTCGCGCCTCGTGGGCGTGCCGGTGCATCTCAAGTGCGAGAACCTCCAGAAGACGGGCTCGTTCAAGCCGCGGGGGACGCTGCACCGCATGGGGCGCCTGGACGCCGGCGAGCGCGCGCGGGGCGTCGTGACCATCTCCGCGGGCAACCACGCCCAGGCGGTCGCGTGGGCAGCCGCCGCGGCGGGCATCCGCAGCCTCGTGGTGATGCCGGAGCGCGCCTCGCGGACCAAGGTGCGCGCGAGCGAGGAGTACGGTGCGGAGGTCGTCCTCCACGGCGATCCCTCGGCCGCGTTCCGGAAGGCCTTCGAGCTCGGCGAGGAGCGGGGCCTCGTCTTCGTGCATCCCTTCGACGACGAGGACGTGGTGGTCGGCCACGCGAGCTGCGGGCTCGAGATCCTCGAGGACGTGCCGGACGCGTCCGCGATCGTGGTGCCGGTGGGCGGCGGGGGCCTGGCCTCGGGCATCGCCGCGGCGGCTGCGGCCGTGCGGCCGGACGTCGCCGTGTGGGGCGTCGAGCCCGAGGGCGCGGCCGCCATGCACGAGAGCCTCGGGCGCGGCGAGCCGGTGCACCTGGACGGCGTCGCGACGGTGGCCGACGGGCTGGCCGCGCCCATGGCGGGCCGCCTCAACTACGAGATCCTGCGGGACCACGCGCGCGGGGTCGCGGTCGTGTCGGACGCGGACATCCTCCGCGCGATGCGCCTCGTGCTCGAGCGCACGAAGCTCCTCGTGGAGCCGGCCGGCGCCGCCGCGGTGGCTGCGCTGCTCGCGGGTGCGATCCCGCTCGACGGCCGCCCGGTGGTGGCGATCCTGAGCGGCGGAAACGTCGACCTCGCGCGGTTGGCGGAGCTGCTCGTGGAGGAGCCGGAGATGGGCGCGGGTGTCCGGGCGGCCGGCGGGGACGCGACCGCCGCCCGCGGCGCCCAGGCTCCCGGACCCCGACCGCGCCGCTGACCCATGTGCCGCCTCGTCGGCTACCTGGGCCCGCCGATCCCCCTCTCCACCCTCGTCTTCGGCGGCACGCACTCGCTCCTCCGCCAGAGCTGGGAGCCGCGCGAGCTCCTCTCCGGGTGCGTGAACGCGGACGGGTGGGGCGTGGCCTGGTACGGGGAGGAGGAGGGCGCGGAGAGCGCGGGGACGGTCGGCGCCGGGGCCGCTGACGCCCCGGAGCCCGCGCGCCTCGCCGAGGCACGCCCGATCTGGCAGGACGAGCGGGACCTCCGGCGCACGCTCCCGGCGATCCGCTCCTCCTGCGCGATCGCGGCGCTCCGCAACGTCACGCCCGGGCAAATCGCGGACCGGAGCGGCCTCCTTCCCGTGGTGCACGGGCGGTGGGCGTTCGCGCTGAACGGGTTCGTGCCCGAGTTCCGGACGCGGCACATGCGGGCGCTCCGCAGCGGGCTGCCCGACCCGCTCTACGCGGCGCTCGAGGGAGCCTCGGATTCCGAGACCGTCTTCCTCCTCGCGGTGGCGGCGCTCCAGGAGGGGGCCGGGCCGCTCGAGGCGCTCGCCACGGCCGGGCGGGCCGTCGCCGAGCGGGTGGGCCGCGCCCCGGCGCAGCTCAACATGATCCTCGCGGACGGTGCGCGGCTCGTGGCCGTGCGGAGCGGCACCGCGCTGGAGACCAACTCGCTCTACGTGGCCCGCGCGCACCCGCTCGCGCCCGGCGGCACGCTCGTCGCCTCGGAGCCACTCGACCGGGACCCGTGCTGGGAGCGGGTCGACGGGCACTCCGCCGTGACGCTGGGCCCGGGAGGGGCGTGCACGACGGAGCCCTTCGAGATCCGGTGAAGGGTCGCGGGAACCGCGCCGCTCAGCTCCCCTCGGGCGGGGTCGCCGACACGAGCTCGACGTCGAAGATCAGGATGCCCGTCGGGCCAGGCTTCCGATCGGCCAGCTCCGGCGGCACGATGAACTTGCGCGTGCCCCCCTCGCGCATCCCGCGGACGCCGTCGTGGACGCCCGGAAAGGGCGAGCCTTCTACGTCGAGCGCGTCCACGGTGAAGGCGAGCAGTCCCTGGATCTCGCTCGAGTGGACAACGCTGCCGTCGCGCGTGCGCACGAGGAACGACACCGTGACGTCGGCCCCGCTCACCGCCTCGGCGCCCTCGCCCACCTCCAGGTCGATCCAGTAGACGCCCGACTCGGTCACCTGCATCCGGTCGAGGTCGATGCCGAGCGACTCGTGGTACGCAACCTGGTCGATCTCCTCGAGCTCGAGGGCCGGGCCGGTCGGCCCGTCGTCGCCGCACGCCCCGGCGACGAGCGCCAACAGGCCGGCGATCGCCGGCCTGCCGAGTCCCCGCCTCGTCCTGCTCATTCCACCATCTCCGTCCTACGACGTCCCGAAGCGACCTCGCGCCCCGAACCTCAGCTCGGTGCCGCGATCGAATCCAGCACGACGTCGAAGATCAGGATACCGAACGGACCTCCCTGCCCCGTGCCGAGCTCCGGCGGAACGATGAACTTCCGCTCCCCGCCCACGCGCATCGAGCGGACGCCTTCGTGGAAGCCTTCCATGGTCCCGTCCGCCGCGTCGACGACGAAGTCGTAGACGCCGCTCCTGTTGGGGGGCTCCGCCATGGTGCCGTCCCGGAAACGCACGTCGTAGGTCAGGTAGGCCCGGACGCCCGGCTCCGCGACGTCGCCTTCACCGACCTCGATGTCCCTCCAGTAGACACCGGCGTCGGTGACCTCCATCGCGTCCAGGTCCACCTCCAGCGACTCGTGGAAGGTGACCTCGTCGATCACCTCGAACGGGAGCGGCTCGACGGGATCGTCCCCGCAGCCTGTCGCGAAGAGACCGGCCGCCATCATCAGCGCCATGGAACGAGGAGCCCTGGATATTTCCTTCATGCGATTTCCTCTCTTTGCGATTCATCGGGTCGGAGCCGCCCACGATCTGCCGTCGCGACGATCCGGTGCCGCGATCCGCCGTCGCTCGTACAACGCGTGGGCCGGACGATCGGTGACAACTTGCTGCGCGTGTTCAGTCCCCCGCCCCCACCCGGAACAAGCGCTCCAGCAAGGCCGGATCGCCCTGGACCGCGGCCCGGCGCTGGTACAGACGGAGGCCGGCGAGTCCAGCCAGCTCCGCACCGTTTCCGGCCCGTCCCGGCCCCCCGTGCAGCAGCATCGGAAGAACCATACCGGACCCGAGCGCGGCGCCGGCGACACCCGTCGAGCCGATGTAGATACGGCCGTTCCAGCCAGCCAGCTCCTCCAGAACCTCGGCCAGCCACGGCGCGTCGTCACCGTAGACGCTCGCCACCAGGCTGCCGCCGCCGAGCGCCACGAGCTCCGCGGCCTCCTCGGCCGAGCCGTCGTAGGGCATGATCGTGGCGACCGGCCCGAACACCTCCCGCTCGTGCACGACCGCCGCCGCCCGGGGGGCGTCCACCCGCACGAGCGTCGGCCGCACGAAGTAGCC
>CAZOYA010000176.1:0-5973 GCA_964583815.1 uncultured Gemmatimonadaceae bacterium
CCCCGAAGAAGAAGGCGGCCGCGAAGAAGGCCGCTCCGAAGAAGAAGGCCGCGCCACGCAAGAAGGCGCCGGCGAAGAAGGGCTCGGCATCGTCGGCCGCGCCCAGCCAGGCCTCCGCCGGGCCGTCCTGAGGAGACGGTTCGAGGAAGCCCGCGGCCGGCGTCCCCTCGGGGCGCCGGCCGTTTCGTTTTGCGGGAGCGGGATCGGGCGCGACGCGCGGGTTGCGGCCGGACCCGGTTCGATCGCGGCGAGTCCCGGCGAGCCTCCTTTGCTCGGGCCTACCCGCTCCGGCCGCCCCGCATAGATTCGTCCATGCTTTCCTTCATCAGCACCCGCGGTGAGGGGCCTGTCACGCTCGCCGAGGCGCTCGAGCAGGGCCTCGCGCCGGACGGCGGGCTCTACGTGCCGGTCGAGCTCCCGCGGCTTCCCGCCCCTCCCGACGACCTCGGTCCGAGCTTCTCCGCGCGCGCCCGATGGCTCGCCACGCACCTCCTCCCGGGCGTGGACGGACCGGTGCTCGAGCGTGTCGTGGGCGACGCGCTCGACTTCGCGCTCCCGCTGGTCGAGATCGAGCCGGGGCGTCACGTCCTCGAGCTCTTCCACGGTCCCACCCACGCCTTCAAGGACGTCGGCGCCCGGTTCATGGCGCGCCTCATGGCGGCTATCCTGCCGTCGGACAGAGTCCGCACCGTGCTGGTGGCGACGTCCGGCGACACGGGCGGAGCGGTCGCGGCAGCCTTCCACGGCGTGCCCGGCTTCCGCGTGGCGGTCCTCTTCCCGCGCGACGGGATCAGCGCGCGCCAGCGCCGGCAGATGACCACGCTCGGCGGCAACGTCACCGCCTTCGCGGTCGAGGGCACCTTCGACGACTGTCAGCGACTCGCCAAGGCCGCCTTCCTCGACCGGGACGCCCGGGAGCGCTTCGCGCTCACCTCGGCCAACTCGATCAACATCGGCCGCCTCCTCCCGCAGAGCTTCTACTACGCGGCCGCCGCGATCGAGCTCGGCTGGGACGAGCGCCCGGCACGCTTCCACGTTCCCTCGGGAAATCTCGGGAACCTCTGCGCGGGGCTGCTCGCGCACCGGTGCGGGATGCCCGCGGCCGGGTTCGTCGCCGCCACGAACGCGAACGACGGCTTCGTGCGCTTCCTCGCCACCGGCCTGCACGAGCCTCGCGCGTCCGTGCCCACCGCCTCCAACGCCATGGACGTGGGCGATCCGAGCAACCTCGAGCGCATCGGCTGGCTCTACGATGGCGGAACGGACGCGCTCCGCGCCGACGTGCGCGGCGAGGCGGTGACCGACGCCGAGACGGAGCGCCGGATCGCCGACGTCTTCGCGCGCACCGGCTACGTGCTCGATCCGCACACCGCGGTGGCGTCCGCGGCGGCCGCGCGCGGCCGCGCGCCGAGCCCCGAGGAGCCCTCGGTGATCCTCGCCACCGCGCACCCCGCGAAATTCCCCGACATCGTCGAGCGCGCGACGGGCGAGGAGGTGGCGCTTCCCGCGGGACTCGCGGCGGCGCTCGCCAGGCCCGAGGCGCTCGTCCCGCTCGAGCCCCGGCTCGAGGCGCTCGTGGAGGCGCTGGGGAGCACGGACGACGGAACGGCGGTGGGTGCGCGGCCCGGGGCGTCGGGGGCGGGCGCGCCGGGCACGCGGCCGGGCGGCGACCGGGGCGAACGATGAGCGCCCCCCTCCGCGCCGCGCGCGTGCGCGTGCCGGGCTCGACCTCGAACCTCGGCAGCGGCTTCGACGTGCTCGGCCTCGCGGTGGACCGCTACCTCGACGTCCGCTTCGAGCCCGACGACGTGGGGACGGTCCGCCTCGAGCGGACCGGGCTGCTCCGGAGGCTGGACGGGCTCGCCGGCCGCGACCTGATCGAGGAGGCGTTCTCGACCCGGCTCGCGGCCGCAGGGGTGCGCGCCTCCGGAGTGCTGCGCGCATGCTCGGAGATCCCGATCGGGCGCGGGCTCGGATCCTCCGCGGCGGCGGTCGTGGCGGGGCTCGACCTCGCGCGCGCGGCGCTCGGCCTCCCGTCCGATCCCGACGAGGCGTTCGCCGAGGTCTACCGCCGCGAGGGGCACGGCGACAACGGCGCCCCGAGCGTGTGGGGCGGCCTGCGCGCGTGCGTTCCGGGTCCGGGGGGGCCGCGGGTCATCGAGCTCGCGCTCGATCCGTCGGTGGGCTTCGCCTATGCCGCGCCCGCCGCCCTGCTCGCCACGGCGCAGGCCCGCGCGGCGCTCCCCGCGGCCGTCGCGCACGCGACGGCCGTCCGCGGGCTCGGACGGATCGTGGCGCTTCTGCGCGGGCTCGAGCGCGGGGATCCGCAGCTCGTGCGCACGGGAATCGAGGACGAGCTGCACGTGCCCCATCGGCTGCCGCTGATCCCCGGTGGCGAGGCCGCGCTCGCGGCCGGGTACGCTGCCGGCGCGTGGGGCGTGACGATCTCGGGCGCGGGGACGGGGCTGCTCGCCATCTGCGCCGCCGACGATGCGGAGCGGGTGGCGGAGGCGATGCGCGCGGCGTTCGGCGGCGAGCCCGACGATCCCGAGCGGGTCGGCTTCGCGATCCGGCCCGATCCCCGGGGGATGCGCCGCCTGGAGATGTCCGCGCAGGACTGATCGCCGGATCGGCGGAGGGCTCAGCCCCCCGCTCGCGCGTGGTCCCGCAGCACGCGCCGGCACGCCACGTGGAGGTAGGCGTTGCTCGCGGCCCTCCCGGCGAGGAAAGCGCCGAACGCGGCGGTCGCGCCGACGAGCCCGATCCCCCATCCGAGCCAGGCGAACACGAGCGCCACGGTCGTCAACTCCACCCCGCTCGCCACCGTGATGGGGTGCGTGCGGCGGAGCTCCACGAGCGTCGCGCGCTGGAACGAGAGCAGGACGGAGAGCGCCGGCAGCGGAACGATGAGCGCCGTGGGGACGAGCGCGAACGCCGCGAGCTCGGGGGCGAGGCCCGAGATGGTGACGAACCACACGTCCGAGAGCGGCGTGAACGCCACGAGCGCGAGCATCGCCGAGGTCGCGGTCCCGAGCGACACCGCGAAGCGGCCGACCGCCCGCCGGCCCTCGAGTCGCTCGCCCATGAGCGCGATCGCGGTGTCCTGGTAGGCGAGGCCCATCGAGCGGAAGAAGAACGAGAGCGCGTGCACCACCGGGAACACGGCGAGCGATTCGACCGGACGCGCCGCGTTGCCCATGAAGAAGGTGAGCATGGGCTGCACCGAGAGGCCGATCATCGAGGTGAGCGCGAGGGGCACGTAGAAGCGCGTGATCGCGCCGTAGTCGGGCTCCGGAATGGAGGCGCGGCGCACCCAGGCGCCCGCTCGGATCTCACGGATGGTGGGAGCGGCCATCCAGCGCGCGGCGAGCGCCTCGGCGCACACGGCGGTGGAGAGCGCGAGTCCTCCGAGCGCCGCGCCGGGCACGTCGAGGACGAGCGCGCCGCCGATCCCCGCGGTGAACATGGCCACGACCCGGATCGCCGTTCCGTAGGCGACGAGCCGCGTGCGACCGGCGCGCACGAGGACGCCCTGCAGGAAGCGGCGGTAGCCGATCGCGGCGGGCCACGGCAGATAGAACCAGAGCGCCGTGCGCGAGAGCCGCGCCACCTCCGGCGGGAGGTTCATCAGGTCGGAGGTGAGCCACCGATGCACCGGAGGCAGGAGCGCGAGCAGGAGCAGCGCGGTGCCGAACGCGTTCAGTATCCAGCCGAAGCGTCGGAGCTTGGTGAAGCTCGCCCGGTCGCGCACGAGCGCCGTCGCGGCGCTCATCATCATGATCACGGGCGACTCGACCAGGACGGCGAGCGCGAACGCGACGCCGTGCGCCGCGAGGTTGAAGGTCGCGTCGGGCAACCGCGCGATGACGGCGGCGAGGAAGGGACCCTCCGCGGCCATCATGATCCAGGTGGCGGCGAGAGGGAGCCAGAACCGCAGGATGTCCCGCTGCGAGATCGACTTCACGGCGCGGGCGCCCCCGATGGTCCGGAAGGGCGCCCGCGCCACGCGCGCACGTGTCGCGAAGGCTTCAGCGCGTCACGCGGACGAGGTCGAGCAGCCGCTGGCGCACCTCCTCGGCACGCCCGGCCTCTTCCAGGAGCGCCCAGAGCCGCTCCACCGTACGGGCGTCCACGTAGCCCGCCACGGCCGTCGCCCAACCCTGGTCCAGCCGGAACCGGTCCACGGCCGCCATGGCCTCCGCATCGTAGACGCGGAGGCTCTCGTCGTCGAGCTGCAGCTCGGCCACGTCCGAGCGATAGTAGCCGAGCGCGTGCAGCAGGATCTTGAGCTGGGCGACGTCGTTGCCCGCGAACTGCCGGAGCTCCCGGAAGCCGAGGGTCTCCGATACCGTGTCGTAGATCCTCCGCATCTCGCGCACGGGCGCGGGATGCTCGCACACGTTGATGTCGACCGTCACGCCGTCGGGCCGCCGGGACATCCCCGGGCGCGGGTCGGCCACGAGGACGGAGGCGGACTGCGTGTCGCCGTGACGTCCGTCGCCCCCGAGGAGCTGGCCGGCGTAGAGCGCTTCGATGAGCCGGTCCGCGAGATGACGGGCGGAGCCTTCGCTCCGCTCGAAGGCGGCCGCGACGGAGTCGACCACGGCGGTGGTCAGGATCGAGTTCCCCTGCACCGCGTAGTTGAGGCCCGTCCGCTCCGCGACCCAGTCCCCGCGCTCCTCGCCGCCGTACTGGCCGGAGCCCGTCCACTGCGCGGTGCGGCCCCGCATGTCGATCGCGCCGACCTGCCGACGCTCGCGCCCCTCGTCCGCGGCCACCACGCGATCCATCGCCTCCTGCGGCGCGACGCCCCGCTCCATGAGATCGAGGAGCTCGGGTCCGTACTCGACGCGCGTGCCCCCCTGGGTCGCGACGGCGCCCACGCCGGGCCGGACCCACGGGACGGCGTTGCCGACGCACGGGCGGCGGGTCGTGACGGCCACGCCCGACTCGCCCGTGCGCGGATCGATCGCGACGATCGAGAAGGTGTGGAAGTCGATCTCGGGGCCCGAGCCCCAGCCCACGGGCTCCTGCGCCCGCACGTGCTCCGGCTGGAACGCGAAGAGGAACCCGGCGGCCAGCAGCGCGGCGCCGAGCGGCACGGCGGCGTGCGTTCGAGCGTGAGAGGCAGGGCCGCGGTCGGCGGCTCGCGAGGCTGCGCTTCGAGACATCGTCCCTCCCCGATCGGTTCGTGGGCTGCGGATCGGAGAACCTCGCGCCGGGTGGCGGGCGGCCGCAACGGGACCTGCGCGCAACGAAAAAGCCCCTCCGGCTCGTCGAGCCGGAGGGGCCATCCTCAGGAGAAGCGGAGCGCGAGGGACTCGAACCCCCAAGCCCTTTCGGGCGCTCGCTTTCGAGGCGAGTGCATTACCATTCTGCCAGCGCTCCAGGAGCTTCGACCACGAGCCGGGCGTCGGCCGCCGTGTGTCCTACCGTGGATGGGCGGATCGGGTCCGGCCGTGGGGGTGCGGGGTGATGCGTGTGGTGATGGAGAAGGGATTGGGCCGCATCGCGGCCCAACCAAATCGGGGCGCCCGGATTCGAACCGGGGACCTCTGCGACCCGAACGCAGCGCTCTACCGGACTGAGCCACGCCCCGAACAGCGTCGGAATCTCGGCATTACGGCCAGTTTCCGCGGAAACTGGCCTGGTCGATTTCCTGATGGTCTACGGCGGACTCGAATCTCACGCTCCCGACCTGCTCCGCAGGTCGCCGCGCGGGTTCGAACCCAGAACCAACTAGCCTAACTCATAACGGACGGGGTGGGATGGGCTCGCTCCGCTCGCCGTGTCGCGGGGCTCGCCTCGGCGCGCTTCGCGCGATCACCACTCCGGCCCGCTCGACTCGAACCCTTACGCTCTCGACCTGCTTCGCAGGTCGCCGCGTGGGTTCGAACCCAGAATCAACTAGCTCAATCCATAACGGACGGGGTGGGATGGGCTCGCTCCGCTCGCCGTGTCGCGGGGCTCGCC
>CAZOYA010000176.1:6073-6523 GCA_964583815.1 uncultured Gemmatimonadaceae bacterium
GCGTGGGTTCGAACCCAGAATCAACTAGCTCAATCCATAACGGACGGGGTGGGATTCGAACCCACGCGGGCGTGAGCCCACACGATTTCCAATCGTGCGCCTTAAGCCACTCGGCCACCCGTCCAGTGCGCTCGCGGTGGAGCCGCCCGGGTGGTTCCACCACCTCGTTCGTGGGGCCACTCAGGATGGCCCACCAAGGGAGTGGGATGGGCTCGCTTCGCTCGCCGCGTCGCGGGATCACCCGCCCGGGCGCACTCTCGCGCGACTGCCTACCTCCGCCCGCTCGGCTCGACCCCACGCTCGGCGCTCTCCTGCGGAGAGCGCGCGTGGGTTCGAACGTGAAGCTCCCACCACCTCTTCTGTCCACGCGACCTGGCGTGGTCGTCTCTTCACGGAGGGAGTGGGATGGGCTCGCTTCGCTCGCCGCGTCGCGGGATCACCCGCCCGGGC
>CAZOYA010000176.1:6623-7494 GCA_964583815.1 uncultured Gemmatimonadaceae bacterium
GTTCGAACGTGAAGCTCCCACCACCTCTTCTGTCCACGCGACCTGGCGTGGTCGTTCTTTCACGGAGGGAGTGGGATTCGAACCCACGCGGGTATTTCTACCCAACGCCTTAGCAGGGCGCCGCCTTAAGCCACTCGGCCATCCCTCCAAAGCAGGAACGCCCGCCTGGGCGCGCTCCCGACCTGAAATTGCCCCGCTAGGGCTCGAACCTAGACTCTCCGGAGCCAGAATCCGGCGTGTTGCCAGTTACACCACGGGGCAGAGCCACCTGTCGGACTTGAACCGACGACCCCGTCATTACGAGTGACGTGCTCTACCAGCTGAGCTAAGGTGGCGGTGGCGGAAGTGGAGCCGAGGGGAGTCGAACCCCTGACCTCTAGAGTGCGATTCTAGCGCTCTCCCAACTGAGCTACGGCCCCAGATACGTGCACCCGAGTGGGCGCGAGAGGACTCGAACCTCTGACCTCTACGATGTCAACGTAGCGCTCTAACCAACTGAGCTACGCGCCCGGCCTGCGAACAGGTCCAGCATGCGCCCGGGAGGACTCGAACCCCCAACCTTCTGATCCGTAGTCAGACGCTCTATCCAATTGAGCTACGGGCGCAACATGCAAATGAATGACCCACCCGGGTCACGCTCGGTGTCTTCGAAAGAGTGCCCACGACAGGACTCGAACCTGTACGCCGTTTCCGGCACTGGTCCCTCAAACCAGCCTGTCTACCAATTCCAGCACGTGGGCGATGACCTTCGCCGGGAACCAGCCCGTCCACCCGGGGGCGGACGCCATGCTCGAGGAGGGACTCGAACCCTCACGGGGTTACCCCCACAGGATCCTGAATCCTGCGCGTCTACCAATTCCGCCACCCGAGC
>CAZOYA010000177.1:0-7391 GCA_964583815.1 uncultured Gemmatimonadaceae bacterium
CGCGGCCGAGGCCTACCGCCGGCCGCTCACCGAGCGCGACCGCGAGGCTCTCGTGACGTTCTACGAGCTCGGAGCCGAGGACGGCGGGTTCGAGGCGGGCGTGCGGACGGGGCTCCAGGCGATCCTCGCGAGCCCGTACTTCATCTTCCGCTTCGAGCCGGCGCCCGAGAACGTCCGCCCGGGCGGCGTCTATCCCGTGGCGGATGCCGCGCTCGCCTCGCGCCTCTCCTACTTCCTGTGGGGCGCGCCGCCGGACGACGAGCTCCGCCGCGCCGCGGACGCCGGCGAGCTCTCGACGGAGCAGGGGCTCGAGCGGCAGGTGCGCCGGATGCTCGCCGATCCGAGATCGGAGGCGCTCGCCACGCGCTTCGCCGCGCAGTGGCTCCGCCTTTCGGACCTCGACAAGGTCCATCCGGACCAGTTCTGGTTCCCCGACTTCGATCAGCAGCTCGCGGACGCCATGCGCCGCGAGACGGAGCTCTTCTTCGATCACCTGGTGCGGGAGGACCGCTCGTTCCTCGAGTTCCTCTCGGCCGACTACACCTTCGTGAACGAGCGTCTCGCCCGGCACTACGGGATCTCCGGGGTCGTGGGCGACGACTTCGTGCAGGTCCGCTATCCGGGCCCGTACCGGCGCGGCGTGCTCGGGCACGCGAGCGTGCTGACGCTGACCTCGCACGCGAACCGGACTTCCCCCGTGCTGCGCGGGAAGTGGGTGATGGAGGTGCTGATGGGATCGCCGCCTCCGCCGCCTCCGCCGGGCGTGCCCCCGCTCGACGAGACCTCGGACGAGGTCTCGGAGGGGAAGGTGCTCACCACCCGCGAGCGGATGGAGCAGCACCGTCAGAATCCGACGTGCAACTCCTGCCACCGCTTCATCGACCCGATCGGGTTGGCGCTCGACAGCTACGACGTGACGGGCCGGTGGCGGATCAAGGAGAACGGCGTCCCGCTCGACACGCGGGGCGAGCTCTACGACGGGACGGCGGTGGAGAGCCCGATCCAGCTCACCGAGGCGCTGATGGACCGCCCGGTGCCGATCCTGCGCACGTTCACCACGAACCTGCTGGCCTACGCGCTGGGACGCCTGGTGGAGTACGGCGACCAGCCCACGGTCCGCAGCATCGTCCGACAGGCGGCTGCGGACGACTACCGACTTTCGGCCTTCATCCTCGGCGTGGTCCGTAGCGACGCGTTCCGCCTGCAGCAGGCGGCCGTTGCGACCGACGACGCGGCGAACTGACGAACGGAGATCGATCATGCATTTCCTCACCGGCAAGAGCCTCCAGCGCAGGACCTTCCTCAAGGGGATGGGCGCGACCGTCGCGCTTCCGTTGCTGGACGCCATGGTGCCTGCCGGCCGCGGTTGGGCCGGCTCGGCCGCGGAGGCCGGACGCACCCGCTTCGTCGCGATCGAGCTCGTGCACGGCGCGGCGGGGTGCAACGAGTGGGGCGCGACGCAGAACCTCTGGAACCCGGCCGGGGTGGGCCGGGACTTCGATCTCGGTCCCACGTCGCTCCGGCCGCTCGACGCGTGGCGGGAATACCTGACGATCGTGAGCAACACCGACGTGCGGATGGCCGAGGCGTTCGCACCGGGCGAGATCGGCGCCGACCACTTCCGCTCGAGCGCCGTCTTCCTGACGCAGGCGCATCCGAAGCAGACGCGCGGCTCGGACGTCTTCGCCGGCACCTCGATGGACCAGCTCTACGCCCACCGCTTCGGCCAGAGCACGCCGATCCCCTCGATGCAGCTCTGCATCGAGAACGTCGACCAGTCCGGCGGGTGCGCGTACGGCTACTCCTGCGTGTACACGGACTCGATCAGCTGGGCGGCGCCGGACGAGCCGCTCCCGCTGATCCGGGATCCGCGGGTCGCCTTCGAGATGCTCTTCGGCTCCGGCGCCACGGAGGAGGAGCGGGCGCGGCGCCGCCGCACGAACCGCAGCATCCTCGACTGGATCACGGACGAGGTGTCCTTCCTCCGGCGCGAGCTGGGTCCGAACGACCAACAGCGGCTCGAGCGCTACCTGGACAACGTCCGCGAGATCGAGCGGCGCATCCAGGGCGTGGAAGCGCAGAACACGAGCGGGGAGGTGCGCGAGCTGCCGGAGGCGCCGGCGGGCGTGCCGGATTCCTTCGAGGAGCACATGCAGCTCATGTTCGACCTGCAGGTGCTCGCCTTCCAGTCGGACATGACCCGGGTCTTCTCGTTCAAGACCGGCCGTGACGCCTCGGGGCGGGTCTATCCGGAGAGCGGCACGGACACGCCGTTCCACCCGGCCTCGCACCACGGCGGAAACGAGGAGCGGATCCTCGACTTCGCGAAGATCAACACGTATCACGTGAGCATGCTCCCGTACTTCCTCGAGAAGCTGAAGGCGACCGAGGACGGCGACACGCACCTGCTCGACAACACGATGATCCTCTACGGCTCGCCGATGGCGGACGGCAACGTCCACAACCACCGGCGCTGCCCGCTCGTCCTGCTCGGCAAGGCCGGCGGAAAGCTGAGCGGCAACCTCCACGTGAAGGCCCCCGACGGCACGCCCATGGCGAACGCCATGCTCACCCTGTTGCACCAACTCGGCCTGGACGACCTGGAGAGCTTCGGCGACAGCACCGGGGAGCTCACCGTCACCGTTCCCTCCTCGGCCGCCCTGTGAGACGGATGTCGATGAAGTCCCGCTCGCTCGCGGTGCTGCTCGCGCTCGGCCTCTCGGCGGCCGTGCCGCCGGAGGCGCCCGTGGCGGACGCCGCGATGCGCGGCGACGTGCAGCAGGTGCGGGCGCTCCTCGAGCGCGGCGCCGATCCGAACGAGGCCCAGGGCGACGGCATGACCGCGCTGCACTGGGCCGCCCACGAGGGGCGCGAGGAGCTGGCGCGGCTGCTCGTCGACGAGGGTGCGGCGCTCGACCCCGTGACGAGGATCGCCGACTACACGCCGCTGCACCTGGCCGCGCGAAGCGGCCACGGAGCCGTCGTCCGGCTGCTCGCGGAGGCGGGTGCCGACGTGGAGGCGCGGACGGGCTCGGGCGGCGCCACGCCGCTCCACCTGGCGGCCGGGGCGGGCTCGGTCGAAGGGGTGCGCGCGCTCCTGGACGCGGGGGCCGTCGTCGACGCGCCCGAGCGCTCCTGGGGGCAGACGCCCCTGATGTTCGCGGCGTCCGCGGGTCGCACGGAGGTGGTGCGGCTCCTGCTCGAGCGGGGCGCGGACGCCTCGAGGACCACGCGGGTCGTCGACATCCCCGCCATGGAGGCGGTGGACCGCACGGCGGGCGAGGTCCGCAACCAGGTCTTCGACAGCCTCCGCGCCCGGGCGGAGGACCCGGCCAACTGGCGGCCGACGCCGGACCAGGTCCGCGCGGCGGTGCTCGCCGCCCGCGAGGTCCAGCGCGCGCAGAGCGTCCAGGAGGACGCGCCGGAGCGGGAGTTCGACGAGGAGGTCTTCGCGGGCTACACGGGACTGGTCCGGGCCCAGGGCGGGCTCACCGCGCTGCTCCACGCGGTGCGGGAGGGCCAGGCCGAGACGGCGTTGGCGCTGCTCGACGGCGGCGCGGAGATCGATCAGCCGAGCGCCGGGGACCGGACCTCTCCGCTCCTCATGGCGACGATCAACGGCCACTTCGATCTCGCCCTCCAGCTCCTGGAGCGCGGCGCGGATCCGAACCTCGCGAGCCTCGCCGGGGCGACGCCGCTCTACACGGCGATCAACACCCAGTGGGCGCCGAAGGCGCGGTACCCGCAGCAGCAGGCCTACCAGCAGCAGCAGGCGAGCTACCTGGACGTGATGCGGGCGCTGCTCGAGGCGGGCGCGGATCCGAACGCCCGGCTCGACCAGCACCTGTGGTACATGTCGTACACCTTCGACCTGCTCGACATCGACGCGGCCGGCTCGACCGCGTTCTGGCGGGCCGCCTACGCCGTCGACGTCGACGCGATGCGGCTTCTCGTCGAGCACGGCGCGGACCCGAACATTCCGACCATCCGGCCGGCCGAGCGCCGGCGCGGGGGTGGCGGCAACCAGGCGGGCCCGGATCCCTCGGGGCTCCCGCCCGTGCCGCCGGGAGGCCCGGGCGTGTGGCCCATCCACGCGGCGGCGGGGGTAGGTTACGGACAGGGGTACGCGGGCAACGCCCACCGGCACGCGCCGGACGGCTGGATGCCCGCGATGCGGTACCTGGTCGAGGAGCTGGGCGTGGACGTGAACGCCCGCGACCACGACGGCTACACGGCGCTCCACCATGCGGCGGCCCGTGGTCACGACGAGATGATCCTGTATCTCGTCGATCACGGCGCCGACGTGATGGCGGTGAGCCGGAGGGGGCAGACGACGGCGGACATGGCGAACGGTCCGGTGCAGCGCATCAGCCCGTTCCCTTCCACGATCCGCCTCCTGGAGTCGCTGGGAGCGAAGAACAACAACAATTGCGTCTCGTGCTGAGGGGTCGCCGAACGGGGTAGTCGGCACGGAACGTGTAGATCCGCATCGGGCAGGTCGACACGACAGGAGGGGCAGCTGGTGAGGATTTGGATCGCTGCATTGGGAACGTCGGGCATCGCCCTGACGTACGCCGTCAGCCCGGGGCTTTCGCGCCCCGAGGCCCCCGTCCTGCCGTCCGACGCGGAAGCCGTGCACGCGTCCGCCCCGCTCGTTTCGGGTGCGGCCGCGGTCGGCGACCCCGAGGCCGAGAACGAGCTCATCGAGCGCTACTGCGTGCGGTGCCACAGCGACCGCCGCATGCAGGGCAACATGTCCCTGGAGGCCTTCGACGCCGGGCATCCCGAGCAGAATCCGGAGCTCGCGGAGAAGCTCGTCGTGAAGCTCCGCGCCGAGATGATGCCTCCGCCCGGAGCGAACCGCCCGACCGGCGACAGCCTCACGGCCCTCGTCCAGGCGCTCGAGACGCGTCTCGACGCGGCGGCGGAGGCGGCCCCGAATCCCGGCGGCCGGACCTTCCAGCGGCTCAACCGTGCCGAGTACGCCTCGTCGATCCGCGACCTGCTGGGCCTCGAGATCGACGCAGGCAACTATCTGCCGCTCGACACCAAGAGCGCGAACTTCGACAACATCGCGGACGTCCAGCTCGTCTCGCCGACCCTGCTCGACGCGTACCTCACGGCGGCGGCGGAGATCAGCCGGCTCGCGATCGGGAACCCGACGGCGACCCCCACGGAGACCCAGTACCGGATTCCCCGCTGGGTGACGCAGACCGAGCGGGTCGAGGGCGCCCCCTTCGGGACGCGCGGCGGCACGTCGGTCATCCACACCTTCCCGGCGGACGGGGAGTACGAGTTCAAGTTCTCCTTCCACCACGAGACCACCGGAGCCGCGGTCGGAAACGGTCGTTCCTCGCTGGCCCCGCCGGACGAGCCCGAGCAGGTCGAGATCTCGATCGACGGGGAGCGCGTGGCGCTGCTCGACATCGACCGCTGGATGCACGTCGAGAACCCGGAAGGCGTCGAGATGCGGACCGAGCCGATCTTCGTGACGGCCGGGCCGAAACGGGTGACCGCGGCATTCGTGAAGCGGGCCGAGGGCCCGGTGCAGGACCTCCTCTCGCCGCACGACTGGTCGCTCGCGAGCACGGCGATCGCCGGCAGCTACGGGGTCCTCTCCCTCCCGCACATGCGCGACCTGGTGATCGCGGGGCCGACGAACGTGACGGGCGTGTCCGAGAACCCGATCCGCGAGCGGATCTTCTCCTGTCGTCCGGCCACGGATGCCGAGGCCCGGCCCTGTGCCCGGGAGATCATCGAGCGTCTCGCCACGCAGGCGTTCCGGCGCCCGCTCACCGACTCCGATCGCGAGGCCCTCATGGGCTTCTACGACATGGGCGCCGAGGACGGCGGCTTCGAGATCGGCGTCCGCACGGCGCTCGAGGCGATCCTGGCGAGCCCGCACTTCGTCTTCCGCTTCGAGGAGGCGCCGGGGCCGGTCGAGCTCGGCCAGGCCTACCGGATCGCGGACACCGACCTGGCGTCCCGCCTGTCGTACTTCCTGTGGGGGAGCCCGCCCGACGCGGAGCTCATGGATCTCGCGGTCGAGGGTCGGCTCTCCGACGCGACCGTGCTCGAGGAGCAGGTCCGCCGCATGCTCGCGGATCCGCGCGCGGAGGCACTGAGCACCCGCTTCGCCGCGCAGTGGCTCCGGCTGCAGGATCTCGAGAAGGTGCATCCGGACGTGCGCTTCGCTCCGGATTACCACCAGCAGCTCGCCGATGCCATGCTCGAGGAGACGCTCCGCTTCTTCTCGCACCTCGTGCGCGAGGACCGGAGCATGTTCGAGCTGTACACGGCCGACTACACGTTCGTGAACGAGCGGCTCGCGCGGCACTACGGGATCCCCGGCGTGTCCGGGGACCACTTCCGCATGGTCGACTATCCCGGCGACGACCGTCGCGGGATCCTGGGCCACGGGAGCATCCTGACGCTCACCTCCCACGCCGCCCGCACCTCGCCGGTGCTCCGCGGCAAGTGGATCATGGAGGTGGTGATGGGCACGCCGCCGCCGCCTCCGCCCCCCGGCGTGCCGGCGCTCGAGGAGACGGCCGAGGCGGCCGACGAGGGGCGGATGCTGACGACGAAGGAGCGCATGGAGATCCATCGTCGCAATCCCACCTGCAACGCGTGCCACCGCTTCATCGATCCGATCGGGCTCGCGCTCGACAACTTCGACATGACGGGCCGCTGGCGGATCAAGGAGAACGGAGTGCCCCTCCAGACCGAGGGGGAGCTCTACGACGGCACGCCCGTGAACAGCCCCATCGAGCTGCAGGAGGCGCTGCTCGATCGCCCGGTCCTGCTCGTGCGGGCGTTCACCTCGAACCTGATGGCCTACGCGCTCGGCCGCCGCGTGGAGTGGTACGATCAGCCGACGATCCGCCGGATCGCCGGTGAGGCCGCGGAGGACGACTACCGCATCTCGTCGTTCGTCCTGGGGATCGTGAAGAGCGACGCGTTCCAGATGCAACGCGCCGGAGCCGTGACGGCGGCGGCCGGCGCCCAGCAGCACTAGAAGCACCCCAACCTCGAACGAGGAGGCCGTACAAGATGGACTTCATCACCGGCAAGCGAATCCAACGGCGGACCTTCCTGCGGAGCGTGGGCGCGACCGTGTCCCTGCCGTTCCTCGACGCGATGATTCCGGCGGGCCGCCGGGACGCCGCGGCGATGGCCGAGATCGATCGGACCCGCTTCGTCGCCATCGAGCTCGTGCACGGGGCGGCCGGGAGCAGCGAGTGGGGTGCGACCCAGAATCTCTGGAACCCGGCGGCGGTCGGGCGCGAGTTCGACCTGGCGCCGACGGCGCTCCTCCCGCTCGAGCCGTGGCGCGAGTACCTCACGATCGTGAGCAACACGGACGTGCGGATGGCCGAGGCCTTCGAGCC
>CAZOYA010000178.1:0-7389 GCA_964583815.1 uncultured Gemmatimonadaceae bacterium
GTCGACCTGCTCGAGGAACTGCTTGAGGATCCCCGAGATCAACGGGCCCCGCATGATCGCCGGTTGCTCGGGATCGAGCAGGAAGCCGAGGCTCATGAGCCGCACGCCGTGCGCCTCGAGCGGCTCGATCATCTCCCGGCCCTTGGCACCCGTGACCGCCGGCCGCGCCTGGACGCCGAACATGAGCGGGATGTTCGGCCCGTAGACGTCGGCGTCGAGGAGCCCCACCCGGCGGCCCGCGCGCGCGAGGCCCGCGGCGAGGTTCGCCGCGACCATCGACTTGCCGACCCCGCCCTTCCCGGAGCTCACCGCCACGACGTGGCGCACCGAGGTGAGGATGCCCGGCCTGGGCGTCGGCGCCGGGACGGACCCCGGCTGGAGCCGGCTCCCGCCCCCGCCCCCGCGTCCGCCGCTCGGGGCCATCTGGGGGAGGGTGACGTTGATCTTCACCTCGGTCACGCCCTCGATCGCTTCCACGGCCGCGCGCGCCTGCCGGACGAGATCGCCCGGGTCCTCGGGACGCAGCTGGAACTGGAAGCGGACGGCCCCGCGCTCGTCGACCTCGAGCCCGTGCACGTGCTCGCCGGACACGAGGTCACGTCCGGATCCGGGGTGCGGGATGCGGGCGAGGGTCTCGGCGACCGACCGCTTGAGCTCGTCGGCGTTCATGGCGGGTGTGGCGGGAAGGGCGGGCCCGGGGGCCGCGGGCCCCCGCGCGGGGGCCGGAACCTACCCGGGCGTCGGCGCCTCCGTCAACCGACCGGGCGCGGGGGTCCGACGCTGCCCGCGCACACGCGAAGCGGGGCCGATGTCCGCGCCGCCGCCGCGCCCCGACCGCCGCTACGCGAGCGCCCGCTCGAAGTCGGCGAAGAGGTCCTCGACGTCCTCGAGCCCGACGCTCACCCGCACGAACCCGTCGGGGATGCCGAGCGCCGCGCGGGCCTCCGCGTCCAGGCCCGTGTGCGAGGTGTGCCGCGGCTGGGAGACGAGGGTCTCGACCCCGCCCAGGCTCGGCGCGGGCACCGCGATCCGGAGCCGCCGCACGAACCGGTCCGCCGCGTCGCCCCCGCCCCGCAGCACGAGCGCGAGCATCCCCCCGTATCCGGCGAGGAGCTCGGTGGCGAGCGCGTGATCGGGGTGCGAGGGGAGCCCCGGATGGATCACCTCGGCCACGGCCTCGTGCGCCTCCAGCCGGCGTGCGAGCTCGAGCGCCGTGCGGTTGTGACGCTCCACCCGCACCTCCAGCGTCCGGAGCCCGCGGTCGAGGAGCCAGGCGCCCTGGGGATCGAGCGAGGGGCCGTAGAGCTTCGCGACCTCCCCGATCCGCTCGACCACGTCGGCCGGGCCGGAGGCCACGCCGGCGATGAGGTCGGAGTGCCCGCCCAGGTACTTCGTCGCGCTCTGGATCACGACGTCCACACCGAGCTCGGCCACCCGGAGGTTCACCGGCGAGGCGAAGGTCGCGTCGCAGACCACCCGGAGCCCGTGCGCCCGCGCGACCCGGACCGCCTCGCGGGGATCGGGGATCCGCATCGTCGGGTTCGTCGGCGTCTCGAGGTAGAGCACCTTCGTGGCGGGCCGGACGGCCGCCTCCCAGTCGTCGGTGAGCGGATCGATGAAGTCGACCTCCACCCCCCGCCGCGGAAGCTCGCTCCGGAGCAGCGCGTGCGTGGCGCCGTAGAGCCGCGAGGAGGCGACCACGTGATCCCCGTGCTCGAGGAGCGCGAGCAGCGTCATCGCGACGGCCGCCATCCCGCTCGCGAGCGGCACGCTCGCCTCGGTCCCCTCGAGCGCCGCCATCTTCGCGGCCACCTGGAGCTGCGTGGGGTTGTTCCCGTAGCGGGTGTAGAGGACCGGCCCGTCCCCGGGCCCCGTCCACACGAAGGTCGAGCTGCGCACCAGCTCCGGGGCCACCGCCCCGCCGGGGACGCGCGGGGGCGCGCCCGCGTGGATCGCGGCGGTGGCCGGCCGCTCCCGGTGGTCGTTCCCGGCCGTCACGTCCGCTGCCCGCGTCTCCGCCTCGTGCTCCGTCCTCATCGCTCCTCGTGGGTAGGGGCGGAGGGCGCGCGCCCCCCGTCCGGAGTCTCCGATGCGCGCGGCGGAGCGTACCCCGCCGCGTCTCCTCCGATCAGCCGGTCCACCAGCTCGCTGAGCGCGTGAACGTGCCCCGCGGGGGAGGCCCGGTAGGCGAGCCGCCTCCGCACGAGCGCGTCGAGCGCCGCCGCGTCGGCGCCGTCCGCTCCGGCACCGGCCGCCTCCCCGCCGGAGCGCGTCTCCTCCAGGATCCGCCAGGCGCGCTCCTCCTCCGGGCTGCACACGCCGAGCAGCTCGAAGGTGCGCGGGGCCGTCTCCGCGACCGCGGCGAGCCCCTGACGCTCGAGCACGTACTCGACCTGGTCGCGATGCGGCTCGTGGACGCCGCGGAACACGAAGAAGACCTCGGGTCCCGGCACGGTCGCGAAGCGCTGCAGGAGCTTCGCCACCACCTCGTCGGCGCAGGAGAAATCGAGGATCCGCACGTGGGACAGGTCCACGGTCGAGAGCGCGCGGCCCGCTCGCCGCTCGAGCCGCTCCTCGATCGCGCGCCGCACGGCCCGGCCGGTGGGCCGCGTCACGAGATGCGCACGGCCGCCGAGGTCCCCGGCGCGGAGGATCGCGCTCACGTCGATCGCCACCGACAGGAGGCTCACGGCTTCCCGCCCTCGCGCGCCGGCAGCACGATCGAGATCTGCGCCCCCGGGAAGGACGCGAGCCGGTCGACGAGCGGGGGCGCGTCGTCCCAGGCCGGCACCTGCGCGATCCGCGCCGTCCCGCTCCGCACGGAGATCGAGCCGTTCCAGCGCTGGACCTGCCGGCGGATCTGCTGGAGGCCCTGCCCGCGGCCGGAGTCCGGAAAGCGCGTGAGCCCGTGGAGGAACGCCGCCTCGAGCGCGGTGACGTCGCCCCAGCGGTCGCCATAGCGGGCCGAGTGCTGGTCCGCCAGCGATCCCCGGAAGCCGCGCCCCACGTCCATGACCGAGATGACCACGACCATGCGCCCGAGGCTCCGGGCCCGGTTGTACGCCTGCGCGGCCACCCAGCCGTCCGCCTCCGCATGCTCGATCACGTTCTGGCAGACCTCGGAGAGGATCACCGAGAACTGCACCACGGAGCTCGCCGGGTAGCCGAGCCGGCTCGAGAGGATCTCGCCCGCGCCGCGCTGGAGCCGGTCGACGACGGCGTGTACGTCCGCGTTCGCGGAGATCCGCGTGATCTCGAGGAGCACGTCCGAGGGGCCGCCGCCCCGGCGCGGGGGACGGACGGAGAGCTCGAACACCCCCGCCGCCTCGTCGAAGAAGCGCATGCGCGCGAGATAGCCGCACACGTCGGCGCTCTCGGGGAGCTCGAGGCGGGGCGGCACCCCGCGGCGCGCGGCGGCGACCCGGCCCGCCACCAGGAGGCCCACCATCCCGTTCGGATCGACCCACCGCACGTGCCGGGCGTCGAAGAGGGCCGGCCTCCCGTCGAGGCGGGCCACCTCGTCGAAGAACGGATCGATCGTCTGCTGGTCCAGGGACGCGGGCACGGCGACGACGTTCACGCCCCCTCCGGAACGTGCGAGAGGCGGCCGGCGAGATGGTGCGCGAGCCCGCGGGCGCCCCGGTGGGAGACGTTCCGCGCCGCGAGCCGGTTCGCCTCCGCCATCGCCGCCTCGAACCCGTCGCCCGCGAGGAGCCGGGCGAAGCACACCGCCCCCCAGACGTCGCCGCACCCCGTGGGGTCCCCCTCCACCGGGAGCCCCTCGGCGGGCACCCGGCCGCTCCGCGCGCGGGGCGCGAGCTCCACGGCGCGCCGCCGTCTCCAGAGCATCGGATCCGGCGCGAGGTCCTCGTTCACGACGTACGCGGCGCCGCGCTCGCCGAGCGTCACCGCGAGGAGCTTGAGCTCGGGCCCCATGGCCTCGGCCGCGAGCCGCCAGGGATCGCCCGCCTCGCCCAGGAGCGCGAACTCGTCCTCGTTCATCTGGACCGCGTCGAAGCTGCGCATCCAGCTCACCCATGCCTCGAGCGCGCGAGGCACGCGCAGCCCGCCCGGCGCGATCCCGAGGAAGAGCGAGTGCAGGTCGGCCCAGGTCGGACGCTCGTAGCCGACGCGGAGCGCCATCGCCGTCTCGAGCTCGAGCTCGAAGCCGGAGATGAAGTTCACGTAGAGGGCGTCGCAGAGACTGACGAGCGGGGAGAGCTCCGGCCACGTCCACGGCGGGACGCCCCCGCTCAGCCGCTCCGTGCGGCGGACCGAGCTCTCGTAGCGCAGCTCCACCCGGTTGTTGGGCTCCGGCACGACGACGAGGCCGCCGTCGTCCACCCTGGGGATCTCCAGGAGGAAGCGACGGCCCTCCTCGGCCAGGTCGCGGCCGAGCTTGAGGATCGGCAGGATGCGCCACCCCTCCGGGAGCGCGACCGACAGCCCCGAGAGAGCGTAGGCGATCCCGCCCCACTCCTCCACCGGCTCCTTCCGCCCGTCGCGGTCCACGATGCGGTCCCACACGAGCGTGCCGACGACGCCCAGCGTGCGCGCCGCGGGGGCGCGCGATGCCCTCATGCGGCGTCCCCGCGGGCCGCGAGGAAGAGGCCCGCGGCGCCGATCACGCCGGCGGTCTCGGGCAGCTCCCCGGGAAGGATCTCGCAGGCGCGCACCGCCCACGCGAACGCGCGCCGCCGGACCTCCGCGCGGAGCGGCGCGAAGAGGTGCTCGCCGGCGCGGGTCACGCCCCCGACGAGGACCACCCGGTCCGGGTTCAGCACGTTCACGAGATTGGCCACTCCGGCTCCGAGGAACTTCGCCGTCTCGAGCATGACCTCCCGTGCGTACTCGTCTCCGGCCACGAGCGCCTCGTAGACCGTGAGCGCCGTGATCCGCCCGGGCTCCCCGCCCGCCAGCTCCAGGATCGCCGAGTCGCACCCGGGATCCAGCCCCTCGCGCGCGCGTGCCGCGATGTTGGGGCCCGACGCGTACGCTTCGAGGCAGCCGTAGTTCCCGCACGCGCAGCGGCGTCCGGTGAGGTCGATCGTCATGTGCCCGAGCTCCCCGGCCGAGCCGGCCACTCCATGCACGAGCCGGCCGTCGAGCATGATCCCCCCGCCGATCCCCGTGCCGAGCGTGACGCCGACGAGCACCCGCGCGCCCCGCCCCGCCCCGAGCCACCACTCGCCATAGGTGGCGCAGTTGGCGTCGTTGTCGAGCGTGCCGGGGAGCCCGAGCGCGTCGGCGATGCCGTCGCGGATCGGATAGTCTCGCCAGCCGAGGTTCGGGCTGACGACCACGGTGCCGGACTCGAGGTCGAGCGGACCCGGGCAGCCGATGCCCACGCCCACCACGTCCTCCCGCTCGCCCCCGTGCAGGTCGAGCGTCTCCTCGATGGCGGACTCGGCCATGCGCACCACGTCGGCCACCGCCGCGTCGGCGCCCCGCGCGGCTTCCGTGGCCCGGGTCCGCAGCGCCTCCGGGGGCCCGCCCTCCGCCGGCACGAGCCCGACCACGAGGTTCGTCCCGCCGATGTCGACGCCCACGACCCAGCGGCCGCTCACGCGGCGCCCCCCGCCGAGAGGGCGGCGCGCGTCGCCGCGAGCACCTGGTCCGTCGCGATCAGCCGCATGCACTCCCTGTGCGCGTCCTCGAGCAGCGTGCCGCGCCCGCGCCGGGGACACTCGTTCCGGTAGCAGGGCTTGCACGGCAGGGCCGCGCCGGTGACCGGATGGTCCGGCGCGCCCGTCTGGCGCACCTCCCGGGGGTCCGAGGCGCCCCAGAGACTCACGGTACGGGTTCCGACCGCCCCGGCAAGGTGCATCGGGCCCGTGTCGTTCGTGACGAGGACGTCGAGCACGGAGAGCACCGCCGCGAGGTCCTCCATCGTCGTGCGGCCGCCCAGGTCCCGTGCGCCGGGCGCGCCATCCGCGACCGCGGCCGTCACCGCACGCTCGCCCGGCCCGCCGAGCACGACCACCCGCGCGCCCTCCTGCACGAGCGTGGCGGCGAGCTCGGCGAAGCGCTCGCGGGGCCACCGCCGCGAAGACGCGTTGGCCCCGGGGAAGAGGCCCACCAGGGGCGCCCCGCTTCCCTCGCCGAGCGCCTCGCGCCACCGGTCCTCGAGCGCCGCGGGCGGGCGGAGGCGGTGCGAGACGGGCTCGCGGTCCGTGTCCAGGCCCAGCAGGAGCCGGTACTGGTTGATCCGGTGGTGCGGCCGGAGCGCCTCCCGCGGAATCCGGTCGGCGAGCAGCGGGCTCCGGCCGTCCGTGGCCGTCCCCCGGAGCCGGCGCACGCCCCCGCAGCGCATCATCCACGCGGCGGAGAAGGAGGGCGTGAGGAGCATGCCGGAGCGGCGGCCCGAGCGGCGAAGGTCGCGCACGGCCTCCCCCCATCCGGCGAAGCCGCGCCGGAAGGGCACGACGGTCTCGGGCGGGAGCGCGAGGCGCAGGATCGGCGCGAGGGACGCGACGACGAGCACCATGGGCGCGGCCGCCTCCACGAGCGCGGGGAGCGCGAGCACGACGTCGCCCAGGTGGTTCGGGGCGCGCACGACCGGGCCCGCCACGTGCGGGCGGCCTCCCGGCCCGTCGATCAGTCGCCGCCCAGGTTCAGGACGGCGAGGAACGCCTCCTGGGGGATCTCCACGGAGCCCACCGCCTTCATCCGCTTCTTCCCCTCCTTCTGCTTCTCCAGGAGCTTCCGCTTCCGCGAGATGTCGCCGCCGTAGCACTTCGCGGTCACGTTCTTGCGGAGCGCCTTCACGTTGCTGCGCGCCACCACGTTGTTCCCGATGGTCGCCTGGAGCGCCACCTGGAACTGCTGCCGGGGGATCAGGTCCTTGAGCCGGCCCACGAGGTCCCGGCCGTGCTCCTGCGCCTTGGATCGGTGGATGATGACGCTGAACGCGTCCACCGGGTCGCCGTTCACGAGCACGTCGAGCCGCACGAGGTCGTCCTCGCGGTACTCGAGGAACTCGTAGTCGAGCGCAGCGTAGCCGCGCGTGCTGCTCTTCAGGCGGTCGTAGAAGTCGAGGACGATCTCCGAGAGCGGGAGCTCGAAGTCGAGCTCCACGCGCTGCGGATCCGGGTAGCTCATCCCCCGGAAGACGCCCCGCCGGTCGTAGCAGAGCTTCTGCACGTTGCCGATGTACTCGGAGGGGCACAGGATGCGCGCCCGCACGATCGGCTCGGCGATGCTCTCGATGCGCCCGGCCGGCGGCATCTGGGTGGGGCTCTCGACCCGGACCTCGGTGCCGTCCGTGAGGCGGACCCGGTACTCCACGTTCGGCACCGTGGTGATCAGGTCCACGCCGAACTCGCGCTCGAGGCGCTCCTGGATGATCTCCATGTGGAGGAGGCCCAGGAAGCCGCAGCGGAAGCCGAA
>CAZOYA010000179.1:0-7373 GCA_964583815.1 uncultured Gemmatimonadaceae bacterium
GCGCGAGTTCATCGAGAAGAACGCGAAGTACGTGCGGAACCTGGACGTGTAGGGGGGCGACTTCCGCGGAAATCGATGCGGTCCTACCAGCGGACGCGGAAGGGGTTGGATGCGCCCCGGCAGCAGCGGCTCTGCTCCGGCCGTGCAAGACCCCGCGGGGGCCTGACCCTGCCTGGCGACTCCGCCCGCCTATAGTGACAGAACCGACCTCATGGTGTACCCTTGGGCGCCGTCGTGTCGCGGTCTTCGTCCGGGATCCCATGGATCCCGCCCGTATCTCCCCTCACGCGGACTCGGATCACACTCCATGAGCGAACGGCCTGGCCGACGCGTTCGGCACTGGGGCGTGAGCCGTCCAGGCTCCCCGGAACGGATGGGCACGGCTGCCGCGCGTTGGCACGGCGCGCGGCCCCGGCCGTCGTATCACGTACAGGAGCGTGGGCGACGGCTCGGCACGGGACCCCAGATGCCCGACCCTCCCCTGCGCATACCCTGACCGCCGCGCAGCCTCGTTCGAACCGCCCCCGCTCGCCTCGAGCGGCACGCGATCGGATCCGCCTCGGGCGGGGAGCCGCGCGCATGCGCTTCCATCATTGCACGAGCCGGTGAGCCTTCATCGACCCACGATGGTGACACCAGGATAGCCATCACGCACCAAGGGCCTGACATGACCCGACCCATGACCCTCCCCCGCGCCTTCATCGCCAACTTCCTCGGCAACGCGCCGGAGTGGTACAAGCTCACGATCATCGCTTTCCTGATCGTGAACCCGATCCTCTTCGTAATGAGCCCCACCGTCGCCGGGTGGGCGCTGGTGGGCGAGTTCATCTTCACGTTGGCCATGGCGCTGCGCTGTTACCCGCTCCAGCCGGGGGGGCTGCTCGCCATCGAGGCCGTCGCGATCGGCATGACCTCGCCCGAGGCGGTCTTCACGGAGGCGGCGAACAACTTCGAGGTGATCCTCCTCCTGATCTTCATGGTGGCGGGCGTCTTCTTCCTGAAGGATCTGCTGCTGTTCGTCTTCACGAAGATCCTGGTGTCGGTGCGCTCGAAGATCCTGCTCTCCCTGTCGTTCAGCTTCGCCGGCGCCGTCCTCTCCGCGTTCCTCGACGCCCTGACCGTGATCGCCGTAATCATCACGGTCATCACCGGCTTCTATTCCGTCTATCACACGGTCGCGTCGGGCAAGCAGTTCCAGGACCATGCGGACCACGACGCCGCGGGGGACGACGACGTCCACGAGATGCACCGGGAGGATCTCGATCAGTTCCGGGCCTTCCTGCGCAGCCTGGTCATGCACGGGGCGGTCGGCACCGCGCTCGGCGGCGTGTCGACGCTCGTGGGCGAGCCCCAGAACCTGCTGATCGGGACCGTGGCGGGTTGGGACTTCGTCGAGTTCTTCATCCGCATGGCCCCGGTGTCGATGCCCGTGCTGGTGACCGGTCTGCTGACCGTGGTCGTCCTGGAGAAGTTCCGGCTCTTCGGATACGGCGCTCTGCTGCCTGATCCCGTGCGGGCCATCCTGGAGGACTACAACCTCGAGCAGACCAAGGAGCGCACGACGCGGGATACTGCGGCGCTGATCGCGCAGGGCCTCGTGGCCCTGTTCCTGGTCCTCGGCCTCGCGTTCCACCTGGCCGCCGTGGGCATCATCGGGCTCACGGTCATCGTGCTCGCGACCTCCTTCACGGGGATCATCGAGGAGGGGCGGCTTGGCCACGCCTTCGAGGAGGCGCTGCCCTTCACGGCGCTCCTGGTCGTCTTCTTCTCGGTCGTCGCGGTCATCCACGACCAGCATCTCTTCGCGCCCGTCGTCTCCTGGGTCCTCACCATGAACGAGAGCGTGCAGCCGGCCGTGTTCTTCCTGGCCAACGGCGTGCTCTCGGCGATCAGCGACAACGTCTTCGTCGCGACGGTCTACATCGGCGAGGTCTCGGCCGCACTCGAGGCCGGCACGATCACGCGCGAGCACTTCGACCTCCTGACGGTGGCGATCAACACGGGCACGAACATCCCGAGCGTCGCGACCCCCAACGGCCAGGCCGCCTTCCTCTTCCTGCTCACCTCGGCGCTGGCGCCGCTGATCCGCCTCTCCTACATGCGGATGGTCGTCATGGCGTTCCCCTATCTCGTGACGATGACGACCGTCGGACTCCTCGCCGTCATGTACCTGCTCTGACGCAGGGGCGGTAGTCGAGTCATTCTTCGGCCGGGGGCCGGGGCGGACGGCGTCGACGTCCGCTCCGGCCCCCGCGTCTATCGCTCCCCCACCAGCTCCGCCGGCCCGATCAGGAACGTCTGGTCCCGCCGCACGCCCTCGCGCTCGAGCCAGCGCGGCGGCGTGAAGCCGGTGAAGAGCAGGCGGAGACGGTTCTGGCGGCCGAACCCGTACCGCGTCTCGCGGACCGCGGCGTCGAGCTTTCCGAAGGGATCCTCCGCGCGCGGGAGCGCGCGCCACAGGCTCGCGCCGTAGAACGCGGCGCCCGAGCCGAGGATTCCCGCGACGGGCAGGTCGTAGCCGCTCCCCCACAGGCTCCCGCTCTCCCGGGCGTTGGCGCCGAGCGTCTCGATCGCGTCGTGCACCATGTGCTGACGGCAGAGGAGCGGGAAGAACGCGGCCATGTGGTCGTCCAGCGCGGCGCGGATCCGCCTGAGGTGCTCGTCCACGGACGCCCGCTCCCGGAGACTTCCGGCCACCGGCAGGACGAAGCGGTACCAGAATCCGAGGAAGGGATCGACGGCGGCGTAGCGTCGCGCGCGGCTCGTGGGCGGCGCGTCCAGCGAGCGCCGCACCCGCACGAGGCCGAGCCCCTCGAGCCGGCGCAGGTACGGGGCCATCTGTCCGCTGGTGCCGAGATCGGGGACGCCCGCGTGGAGCTCGGACCACTCGCGCTCCCCGTGGGCGATCGCGGCGAGGATCGCGTTGTAGCGGGCCGGCGCCTGCAGGTCCCGCTCGATCAACCAGGCGGGCAGGTCGGCGAGCGGACCGTCCGGCTCCAGGAGGAGCTTGCGGATGTTCGTGTCGAGCCCGACCTCGGGATCCACGGCGCGGAGCACCGTCGGGATGCCCCCGAAGACGCCGTAGGCGCGGAGCACCGCCTCCGGCGCGCCGCCGGGCAGGAGCCGGGCAGCCGCACGGAGCGGGAGCGGCTCGAGCCGCAGGCGATCGAGGTACAGGGCGGCGGCGTCGTCCGGCGGTGCTTCGCTGCCGAGCGGACCGGCGAGCAGGACGTGGAGGCTCCGGCCCTCGTCGCGCGCGCGGCGGAGCGCGGCGTGCAGCGGCGGCCGCCAGCGGGCGCGGGATTCTCCGAGCCGGTGGACGTCGTCGAGCGCGAGGACGAAGGGGCGGCGGCCGGGCCGGGCGCGCTCGAGCGCGCGCTCGAAGAGCGCGGGCCACGCGGGCGGAGGCTCGTCGGCGGGTGAGGCCGTCGCGGCCGGGCCCGACGGCTCCCCGGAGGTGGCGTGCTCGAGCGCCTCGGCGAGCGCCCGCCGCTGGAGGGGATCCGGCAGCGCGGGTACGCGGAAGAGGAGGTGCGGGAAGTCCCGCAGCGCGCGCTCCAGGAGCGCGGTCTTGCCCACACCACGCATCCCTTCGACGCGCAGGACGCCGGCCTCGGCGCGGTCGAGCGCGGAGCGGACCACACCGAGCGCGCGCGCCCGCCCGACGAACGAGGGTCGCTTCAAGTGGCCTTCAGCTCACTGCATAATGCGAAATAGCATAAGCAAATCTATGCTATTTCCCGTTGTGGCGCAGCCGCGCGCCTTCGACTTTCGGGAGCACGATCCACATCCAATGCCGTGAGGTGATGCATGCCCAGAACGACCGTCGCGCGCTTCGATACGCTGGCCGCCGCGCGCTTCGCGCCCGCGCCCACGAACGGGGCGGCGCACAAGCGCATCGATCTGGAGAAGGTGTTCGGGGAGAACCTCTTCGGGCTCCACCAGATGAAGTCGCGTCTCCCGAAGCCGCAGTACCTGGCCCTCCTCGCCACGATCCAGAACGGGACGGAGCTCGACCCTTCGGTCGCCGACGCCGTCGCGGTGGCGATGAAGGACTGGGCCATGGAAAAGGGCGCCACGCACTTCACGCACTGGTTCCAGCCGCTGACCGGGCTCACGGCCGAGAAGCACGACTCGTTCCTCAAGCCGATCGGCGACGGCCGCGCGATCACCGAGTTCACGGGTGCCGCGCTGGTGCAGGGTGAGCCCGACGCCTCCTCGTTCCCGTCGGGCGGGCTGCGCGCCACCTTCGAGGCACGCGGCTACACCGCGTGGGATCCGACCTCCCCCGCGTTCCTCATGGAGGGACCGGGCGGGGCGTACCTGTGCATCCCGACCGCGTTCGCGTCCTGGGCCGGCGAGGCGCTCGACAAGAAGACGCCGCTGCTCCGCTCCATGCACGCGCTCGACCGGCAGGCGCGGCGGGCGCTCGAGCTCTTCGGCTCCGCCCCGCTTCCGGTGCGCGCCACCTGCGGCCCGGAGCAGGAGTTCTTCCTCGTGGACGAGGAGTTCTTCTACCGCCGGCCCGACCTGATGACGTCCGGGCGCACGCTCTTCGGCACGAAGCCGCCGAAGGGCCAGGAGATGGACGACCACTACTTCGGCTCCATCCCCGTGCGCGTGCTCGAGTACATGAACGAGGTGGAGCTCGAGCTCTACAAGATCGGCATCCCGGTCACGACGCGGCACAACGAGGTCGCGCCCGGGCAGTACGAGATGGCGCCGATCTTCGAGGACGCGAACCAGGCGGCGGACCACCAGCAGCTCATGATGTCGACGCTGCGCCGGGTCGCGCGGAAGTACGGGCTCGTGTGCCTGCTCCACGAGAAGCCCTTCCAGGGCGTGAACGGGAGTGGCAAGCACCTCAACTGGTCGTTCGGAACCGCGCAGCAGAACCTGCTCGAGCCGGGGGACACGCCGCACGAGAACGTGCAGTTCCTGTTCTTCTGCTCCGCCGTGCTCAAGGCCGTCGCGCGTCACCAGGACCTGCTGCGGGCGACCGTGGCGCACGCGGGGAACGACCACCGGCTCGGGGCCAACGAGGCGCCGCCGGCGATCATCTCCGCGTTCGTGGGCGATCAGCTCCAGGACATCTTCGAGCAGATCGAGAAGGCCGGCGAGGCGAAGTCGAGCAAGAAGCGCGGCCTCCTCGGGCTCGGCGTGGACGTGCTGCCGAAGCTCCCGCAGCACGCGGGCGACCGGAACCGTACCTCGCCCTTCGCCTTCACGGGCAACAAGTGGGAGTTCCGGGCGCTGGGCTCCTCGCAGAGCGTGTCGGGGCCGGCCACGGCGCTGAACACGATCGTCGCCGAGGCGCTCGACGAGTCGTGCACGAAGCTCGAGGCGGCGCTCGCCCGGGGTGAGGCGTTCGAGGACGCGCTCCGCACGCTGCTCGCCGAGGACGTCCTCCAGTTCAAGCCCATCATCTTCAACGGCGACAACTACACGCAGGAGTGGGTCGAGGAGGCCGAGCGGCGCGGGCTGCTGAACCTCGCGACGACGATGGACGCGCTGCCCTACCTCGTGTCGGAGAAGAACGCCGCGCTCTTCGAGAAGTACGCGGTGCTCTCGCCGCGGGAGCTCGAGTCCCGCTACGAGATCTACGTGGAGCAGTTCTTCTACACGATCAACATCGAGGGCGAGGTCGGGCAGCACATGGCGCAGACCATGTACCTGCCCGCCGCGACCCGCTACCTGAACGACCTGCTCCAGACGGCCGAGCGCGCCGACGAGATCGGCATGGTGACCGAGGGCGTGCTGGACACGGCGCGGCAGGTGAACGCGCTGATCGACCAGCTCACGCGGTGCATCGCGGTGCTCGCGGAGCAGAACCAGGAGCTCGGCGGCGACGACGTGGTGTCGAAGGCCGAGCACATGCGGAAGAACATCATCCCGGCGCTCACCGCCGTGCGCGACGTGGTGGACCGCCTCGAGCGGATCGTGCCGGACGACCTGTGGCCGGTGCCGACCTACCGGGACATGCTGTTCGTGAAGTAGCGCCCGGCTGGATGGGGCGATGCGGCGGAGGGGCCGCGGCCTTCGGGGCGCGGCCCCGATGCTTTTTCGGGGGAGGTCGGCTCCGGGGCGGGCGCCCGGTTCCCCCCGGCCGGGCCGCCCGTCTATACTGGGGCGCGCCCGGGCCGGCGCCGCCGCTTCCCCCGCACGAGCCCTTCCGACGAACGTCGTGACGACCAGCCCCGCCCCCGCCCGCTCCCCCCTCCTCGACGGCATCGCCCGCGTGGCGGCGGAGCATCCGACGGAGCGGAAGCTCGTGGTGGCTCCGACCCTGGGCACGGGCCGGGAGCTGCTCCGGCGGCTCGCCCGGGACGGCCGCGGCTGGATCGGGTTCGAGGTCACGACGCCCCGGCCCCTGGCCGCCCGGCTCGCTGCGCCCCTCCTGCGCCAGATGGCCCTCACGCCGCTCGACGCCTTCGAGCAGCGCGCGCTCCTCGACGAAGCCCTGGATGCGGCGCTCCTGGCCGCCGAGGGCCCGTTCGGAGACCTCTCCGAGGGCGTGGGTTTCCGCGACGGCGTGCACGGCGCGCTCCTCGCGCTCCGGCTCGCGGGGGTGTCGCCGCCGGCCGTCGAGCGGGCCGAGCTCCGGGACCCGGCGAAGCGCGCCTTCCTGGCCACGGCGCTCCGGCGCTACGAGCGGCTCCTCCAGGAGCGGGGGCGGACGGACACGGCGGGGATCTTCCATCTGGCGATGCGGGCCCTCGGGGAGGACGAAGCGGCCGGCCCGGATGCCCCGGGCGAGGTCGTCCTGCTCCTGCCGGGCCTCTCCACGCGCGGGCTCGCGGGCCGGCTTCTCCGTGCGCTCGCCGCGCGCGGCGCACGGGTGCTCGAGGACGACGCCGTGGTGGGGCTGGACGCGCCCGCCGGTGTGCTCTGGAAGCAGGGAGCGCCGCGGAGCGGCCACGCGTGGCTGCACGCCCCGGACGCGGTCCCGCCGGAGGTCGGCCGTCCGCGGATCGAGCTCTTCCGCGCCGCCTCGATCCGCGACGAGCTGAGGGAGGTGCTCCGGCGCGTCGTGGAATGCGATCTCCGCTGGGACCAGGTCGAGATCGTGACGCCGGACCCGGCTGCCTACGGCTCGGCGCTGCACGCGGTTGCGGCGAGCCTGGGCGTGCCGGTCACGTACGCGGTGGGCCTGCCGGTCGAGCGCACGCGGACCGGCCGGGTCGCGCGCACCTACCTGGAGTGGATCGCCGAGGGCTTCCAGGCCGCGCCGATCCGGCGGCTGCTCGAGGCCGGCGACCTGAGGCCGCGGCGCGGCCCGGCCTGGATCGCGCCCGCGCGGCTCGCGCGGCGCTTCCGCGCGCTCCGCATCGGGTGGGGCCGGCGGCGGTACCGCACGCGCATCCGGGAGGCGC
>CAZOYA010000180.1:0-7367 GCA_964583815.1 uncultured Gemmatimonadaceae bacterium
GAGCGGCGACCTGGGCGCGCGCGTCACCCGGTGGAGCCGGCGCGGGCTCGGGCTCCTCACGGTGGCCGTGCTCCTCGTGGTCGGGCTCGCCGTGGCCTCGCCCGGGCGCGCGGCCCACGCGTGGGCGGGGCTCGCCGCGCCGTTCGCGGCGCTGCGCGGGGAGGCGCTGCCTCCGCTCGCCGTCCATCCGGGGACGATCGAGTTCCGGCGGGGCGAGGACGTGGAGGTGCGGATCGAGGCCGAGGGCCGCGCCTGGGTCGAGCTCGCCTGGCAGACGGCGGGGGACGTGCACCGGGTCGCCCGCCTGGACCTGACGAACGGCGTCGCCCGGCACGTGCTGCCGGCGCTCGCGGCGGAGACGGAGTACCGGGTGCGCCCGGAGCGCGGCCCGATCGCCGGCCCCTTCCGGCTCGTCCCGGTCGACCCGCTCTTCGTCGGAGATCTCGTGATCGGCGTGGTGTATCCGCCGCACACCGGGCTGCCCGAGGAGGAGCACCGCGGCGGGGCGCCGCCCCTCCGCCTCCCGGTCGGCACGGTCCTGACCTTCGAGGGGCGGGCGAACCGCACGCTGAGCGGCGCGGAGCTCCGGGACACGACGGGCGCGTCGGTGGTCGGCTTCGATCTGGCCGCGGACACCTTCCGCGCCCGCTGGAGGCCGGCGGAGGGCGGCACGTTCGGGTGGCGCTTCGTCGACGCGGAGGGCGCCGAGGCCGAGCTGCGTCCCGATCCGCTCGAGATCACGCTCGTGCCGGACGCGCCACCGGCCGTGGCGATTCCCGTACCGGGCCGTGACACGGTCCTGCCCCTGAACCTCCGGCAGCCGCTCGTCGTGGAGGCGCAGGACGACTACGGCCTGGAGGCGCTCGAGCTCGTGGCGTGGCGCGTCTCGGCGCTCGGCGAGGCGGGCGAGCCCGACGTGCGCCAGCTCGCCCTCGAAGGGGCGCGCGGGGCCATGGCCCGGCCGGTGCTCGACGTCTCGAGCTGGGGACTCATGCCGGGCGACACGGTCCGCTACTTCGCCCGCGTGCGGGACAACGCGCCGGGCGGCCAGACGGCCCGCACCCCCGAGTACACGCTCGTGATGCCGTCCGCCGCGGCGCTCCGTCGCGAGGCGGAGCGCACGCTCGCCGGCGCGGCGGAGCGGCTCGAGACGCTGAGCGCCGAGACGCGGCAGCAGGCGGAGGAGAACCGGGCCCAGGCGATGGAGGGGCGGGCCCGGCGGGAAGCCTCCCGCGACCCGCGCGCCGGCGGGGAGCCGGGGGCGTTCGACGAGCGGGAGCAGATGCGCCGCGCGCTCGAGGAGCAGGAGCGCCTCGGCGCCGAGCTCGACTCTCTCGGCACCCGGCTCCGGGAGCTCGAGCGACGGCTCGAGGAGGCCGGCCAGGCGGATCCCGCGCTGCGCGCGCAGCTCCGCGAGCTGCAGGAGCTCGTCCAGCAGCTCTCGGGCGAGCCGATGGAGCGACGCATGCAGGAGCTCGCGGAGGCGCTCTCGCAGGAGGACCGCGCCCGCGCGATGCGCTCGCTCGAGGAGATGGCGCGCGAGCAGGAGTTGATGCGCGAGCGGCTGGACGCTTCCCTCGAGCGGTTCCGGCGCGCCGCGGTCGAGCAGGATTTCCGCGCGACCACGTCCGAGGCGGAGGAGCTGGCCCGCCAGGAGCGGGCGCTCGCCGACGCGCTCCGCGAGGACGCGGACCCGGGTGCGCGCTCCGGGCAGCAGGAGGAGCTCGCGGGCCGCGCCGAGGCGCTGGACGAGCGGCTCGAGGAGCTCCGGGAGCGCCTCGGACAGCTCGGCGAGGAGGCCGCGGCCGAGCGGGTCGCCCAGGCGACCGAGCGCTCCCGGGAGGCGGCGCAGGAGATGGCGGAGGCAGGCCGCCGTGCGGAGGCCGGCGAGCGCGAGCCGGCCGCCGAGAACGCCGCCGAGGCCGCCCGGGCCATGGAGCAGGCCGCCGCCCAGCTCCGGGAGGCGCAGCAGCAGATGGCGCAGGAGCAGGCGGACCAGGCGCGCCAGGCGCTCGAGCGCACCGCGGACGATGCGCTCGCGCTGGCCCGCCGCCAGACCGAGCTCGGCCGGGAGATGCGCGACGGTGGCCGGGAGCGGATCACCGCGCTGCGTCCGGAGGAGGCGTCCCTGCTCGAGGGGCTCGAGAACCTGGCGTCGCGCTTCCAGGAGGCGACCCAGGGCCAGGTTCCCGGCAGCCGGGAGCTCTCGGGGCAGATGGGGCGCGCGATGCAGGCGATCGAGCGGACGCTGCAGGCGATGGACGGGCCCCGCAGCTTCGCCCCCTCGCCGCTGGCCGAGTCGGACCGCGCGGTCGAGGAGCTGAACCGGCTCGCGCTCATGACGATCGAGAGCGCGGAGGCCATGACCCAGGGAGGCGAGGGCGGCAACCCGGCCGGCGAGGAGGAGATGCGCGACGCGCTGCAGCAGCTCGCGCAGGAGCAGGGGGATCTCGCGAACCAGTCGGGGCAGATCCTCCCCATGCAGCTCGGCCGTCAGGCGATGGCCGAGCAGGCGGAGCAGCTCGCGCAGGGACAGCAGGCGGTGTCGGACCGCCTCGGCGAGCTCTCCGACCAGCCGGGGTCCGAGGGCGCGCTCGGGGATCTGCAGGAGTTCGCCGGCGAGGCCGCCGAGCTCGCGCGCCAGCTCGCGGAGGGGCGCCTCACCCCGGAGACGGCGCAGCGCCAGGAGCGGCTCTTCCACCGGCTCCTCGACGCGGGCCGCTCGCTCGAGCAGGACGAGGTCTCGGAGGAGCGGGAGTCGGAGCAGGCGGGCGCGTTCGAGCGGGGCGAGGTGGTGCCGCTCGATCCCTCGCAGCTCGGCCTCATGCCGTACCGCCTGCCCGGGGGCGAGCAGCTCCGCGCGCTCAGCCCCGGGGTCCGGCAGCTCGTGCTCGACTACTTCGAGCGGCTGAACCGCGAGCGCGCTCCGCAGGGAGGCGGGAACCGGTGAGGCGCGCCGCGCTGCTCGCCCTCCTGGCGATGCTCGTCGGCGCGTGCGCCGCGTCCGCGCAGGGTCGGTCCGGAGACCGCACGGGCCGCCTCATGCGCGAGGCGGCGGCGCTCGAGGCGAACGGGGACGTGGCGGGCGCCGAGCGGGTCCTGCGCGAGGTGGTGGCGCGGCAGCCGGCGCCGCCGGGGGCCGTCCTCGCGCTCGAGCGGGTGCTCTCGCGCCAGGGCCGGGGCACCGAGATCCTGCCGGTCATCGAAGGCTTCCTGGAGGCCGACCCCGCCTCCCCGGAGATCCGCGTCCTCGAGCTGCGCGTCCTGAGCGAGCACGACTCGATCGACGCGCTCGAGCGGGAGGCCGAGGCGTGGCTCGCGCTCGCGAAGACGGATCCGCGGCCGTGGGCGGAGGTCGCGCGCCTGTACGAGCGGGTGCTCGGCGCCGACGCCGCGCTCGAGGTGCTCGGTCGCGGCCGCGCGGCCACGGGCGGCGACCGCGAGCTCGTGCTGGCGACCGGCGACGTGCGCGCGCGCACGGGAGACGTGGACGGCGCCGTGGACGCCTGGCTGGAGGCGGTGGGCGACGACGGGGCCGGGGCCGCCTCCATCGTGCGGCGCCTCGGCAGCCTGGAGGAACCCGAGCGGGTCGCGGACGCCCTCGACCGACTCTCGGCGTCCGAGGTGTTCGCGCGGCGGCGCGCGGCGGTCGTGGTGGCGCTCGAGCTCGGCCGCGAGGACGACGCGCTGGCCCGGGCCCGCCCGGTCGCGGAGGAGCTCGGTGACCGGGCGCGCGGCGCCTTCCTGGAGGAGGTGGGCGAGCGGGCCGCCTCGCTCGGGCTCGACCGTCTCGCCGCGTGGGCGTGGTCCGAGCGCTCGGCGGAGGCGCGCACGCCGGTGGAGCGGCGCGGGCTCGATCAGCGGCTCGTGGAGAGCGCGCTCGCCTCCGGGGACACGGCGACGGCGGCCGAGGCGCTCGGGCGCATCGCCGAGAGCTACCCGGCGGAGAGCGAGGAGCGCAGGCGCACCCGTGCCCGCTCGATCCGGCTCGCGATCCCGACCACGCCCCCCGAGGAGCTCCCGGAGCTGCTCGGCGGCTTCGAGCGCGCGTTCCCGGGCGCGCCGGAGCTGGACGAGCTGACCGCCCGCGCGGCCGGGATCCTCCAGGCGGCGGGCGACGCCGAAGGGGCGGGCCGCCTTCTCGAGCGCGCGGCGGGCCCGCGCTCGGGCGCGGAGCGCGCCTGGCTCGAGCTCGCGGCCGGGCGCATCGACGAGGGACGCGCCTCGCTCCTCGAGGCCGCAGCGGCTCTCGCGCCCGCCGAGGCGACGAGCGCGATCCAGCTCGCCGCGCTCCTCGGCCGGCTCTCCCCCCCGGCCGCGACGGCGCTGGGGGCGGCGGCCGCCGAGGCGCGCACGGGCGGCACGCGCGACGCGGTCGCGCTCGTGGAGCGGGGACTCGAGCGGGCGGAGGCGGGCGAGCGTCCGGCCATGCTCGCCGAGGCCGCGCGGATGGCGGAGCGGGGCGGCGAGCCGGAGCTCGCGGTCCGGCTCCGGGAGCGGCTCCTGCAGGAGCACCCGGAGCATCCGGAATCGGCCGACGCGCTCCTGTCGCTGGCGCGGCACCACGCGCTCCGGCCGGAGGGGCGCGAGCGGGCGATCACGATCCTCGAGGACCTGATCGCCCTCCGGCCGGACGCGCCGATCGTTCCGCGAGCACGTGCGGAGCTCGCCAGGCTGAGGAGTCCCCGATGAAGCTCCCGTTCCTTCGCACGCTGGCCGTGGTCGCGACGACGGCGCTCGCCCTCGCCTCCGCGCCCGCGCGGGGGGCCGCGCAGTGGCTCCTGGTCCCGATGGACCGCGAGCAGGCGAACCACCTGAAGGCGTACGGCCTCACGCACTGGTCCCTCGTGCAGGGCCTGCGCTCCGAGTGGCTGCTGAACTACCGGGCCGGCTCCTTCCTGCTCGCGGACACGCCCGAGACCCGCCGCGAGGCGGCCCTGCGCGGCGTGACGATCGCGCCGGTGGACGCGGCCGCCGAGGCGCGGATCCGCGCGACGATCGCCGAGTCGAACATGGAGGCGGTGCCGCTCGAGCGGGCGCCCCGCATCGCGATCTACACCCCGCCGAACACGACGCCCTGGGACGACGCGGTCACGATGGCGCTGGAGTACGCGGGCATCGAGTACGACAAGATCTGGGACCGGGACGTGCTCGACGGCGACCTGGCGCAGTACGAGTGGGTGCATCTCCACCACGAGGACTTCACGGGGCAGTTCTCGAAGTTCTTCCTCACCTACGGGGGCGCGCCGTGGCTCCGCGAGGAGGTGGAGATGAACCAGGCCGTGGCGCGCGAGTACGGCTTCGCCACGGTGCCGGACCTGAAGAAGGCGATCGCCGAGCGCCTGCGCTCCTACGTGGAGGGAGGGGGGTTCCTCTTCGCGATGTGCTCGGCCACGGAGACCCTCGAGCTAGCGCTGGCGGCGGCCGGGGTCGACATCGCGGCGGCCTACGCCGACGGCAGCCCGCCCGATCCCGACGCCTCCGCCCGCATGGACTGGTCCCGCTCCATGGCCTTCACCGACGCCGAGGTCCAGATCGCGCCGCAGGTGAGCGCGTTCTCGGACATCGACAGCCACCAGGTCAACACGCCGTGGCGCGAGGAGCTCGGCGTCTTCACGCTCTTCGACTTCTCGGCCAAGTTCGACCCGGTCCCCGCGATGCTCACGCAGAACCACGAGTCGGTGCTCCCGGACTTCTACGGGCTCACCACCGCGTTCCGGGACGACCGCCTCAAGCCGGGCGTGATCGTGCTCGCGCGGGAGGGCTCGTTCGTGAAGTACGTGCACGGCACGCTCGGCGAGGGCACGTGGACCTACTACGGCGGCCACGACCCGGAGGACCCGGAGCACCAGATCGGGGACGCGCCGACGGATCTGGCGCTGCACCCCCATTCGCCAGGGTACCGCCTGATCCTGAACAACGTCCTCTTCCCGGCGGCGCGGAAGAAGTCGCTCAAGACGCAGTGAGCGTGCCGTGAGCGCACGGGAGGGCCGCGGCGCTCCGCGCTTCTCCGAGCGGGCGGTCCTCGACCCGCCCGCCCCCGCGCCGACGGCCCCGCGGAAGCGGGCGGGCCGCCTCACGCTCGCGCCCGAGGCCGCCGCGCGGATCCGCGAGGAGATCGCCCGGGCGGGCGGACGCGAGGTCTGCTTCCTCGCGCGGGTGGACGCGGAGCGCGTCGTGCGGGATCCCCGGGCCGTCGCGCGGGGGAACCGGGAGGCCGTGCTCGTCGCCGCGCGCGACGCGGAGGACGGGGGCGTCATGCTCCACAACCACCCTTCGGGCGAGCTCGAGCCGTCCGAGGCGGACCTGCGCGTCGCCGCCGCGCTGTACGAGGAGGGGCTCGGCACGGCGATCGTCGACAACCTCGCCGAGCGGATCTACGTCGTCGTCGAGCCTCCGGAGCCCCGTCGACGCGTGCCCCTCGAGGTGGACGACGTCCAGGCCGTCCTCGCGCCCGACGGGGCGCTGGCGCACCGCCTGGAGGGCTACGAGGACCGCCCGGGCCAGCGCGCCATGGTGGACTCCGTGGTGCGCGCGTACAACGAGGGCGGGCTCGCGCTCGTGGAGGCCGGGACCGGCACGGGCAAGTCGCTGGCCTATCTCGTGCCGGCGGCGTTGTGGGCGCGGACGAACGAGGAGCGGACGGTCGTGTCGACGAACACGATCAACCTCCAGGAGCAGCTCGTCGGCAAGGACCTGCCCCTCGTGGAGAAGCTCGTCGGCGACGTGCGCTGGGCGCTCGTGAAGGGGCGCGGCAACTACGTCTCGATCCGCCGGGCCCGGCTCGCCGCGGAGCAGCAGGGGGCGCTCTTCGACGACGACCGCTCCGCCGAGCTGCGCGCGCTCCTCGAGTGGATCGGCACGACGGAGGACGGCTCGCTGTCGGACCTCGATTTCGTCCCTTCCGACGACACCTGGGAGGAGGTGCGGAGCGATCCGGACGTCTGCCTGCGCGCCCGCTGCCCGCACTTCCAGGAGTGCTTCTACCAGCGATCCCGACGGCGCGCGGCGTCGGCGCAGGTCCTGGTGGTGAACCACCACCTGCTCTTCACCGATCTCGCGGTCCGCCGCGTGTCGCAGAACTGGACGCAGTCCGCCGTGCTCCCGGCGTACCGCCGCGTGGTGCTCGACGAGGCGCACAACGTGGAGGACGCGGCCACCTCGCACCTCGGGGTGGAGCTCACGCGCCGGGGGCTCTACCGGATGCTCCACCGCCTCGACCGGAGCGGGCGCGGCCTGCTGTCGGCCGTGCACGAGGCGCTCGCGGGCGCCCGCGAGGGCGCGGAGCTGCGCGAGCGGACCGAGAACCGCGTGCGCCCCGCGGTGGGCCGCGCCGTCCACCCCGAGGGCGAGACCGCTCACGACGA
>CAZOYA010000181.1:0-7340 GCA_964583815.1 uncultured Gemmatimonadaceae bacterium
CTCGTCTTCGAGCTGGAGATGCTCCAGCTCAGGCGGAACACGTGCAAGATGCGCGGGCTCGGGTTCGTCGACGACCAGCGGGTGGCCGAGGCCGAGTTCATGGCAAGGATCGTAGACAAATGAGCAATACCTCCGTCGGGACACGCGGCGAGACCCGCATCCACCCCACCGCCATCGTCGATCCGGATGCCGAGCTCGGTGAAGGTGTCGTGATCGGACCCTGGGCCATCATCGGCCCGCGGGTACGGATCGGAGACGGCACCGAGATCGGTCCGCGGGTCACCGTGGAGCGGGACACCACGCTCGGCGAGGACTGTCAGATCGCGAACGGGGCCGTGCTGGGCTCGGATCCGCAGGATCTGAAGTTCAAGGGCGAGCGCACGACCCTCGAGGTCGGAGACCGCACGTTCATCCGGGAGTTCGCGACTTTGAACCGCGGCACCGCCGCCTCCGGGCGCACCGTGGTCGGGAGCGACTGCCTGCTCATGGCCTACGCGCACGTCGCGCACGATTGCGAGCTCGGCAACCACGTGGTGCTCGCCAACTCCGTGAACATGGCGGGCCACGTCGTGATCGAGGACTGGGTGATCGTCGGGGGGCTCACGCCGATCCACCAGTTCGTGCGGATCGGCGCGCACGCGTTCGTCGGCGGAGGCTCCCGCATCTCGCAGGACGTGCCGCCGTACTGCCGGGCCGCGGGGAACCCGCCCCGTCTCTTCGGGCTGAACTCCGTGGGCCTCGAGCGACGCGGGTTCTCCGACGAGGTGCGCAAGGCGCTCAAGAAGACCTACCGCATCCTCTTCCAGTCGAGCATGGGGCTCTCGAGGGCGCTCGCGAAGGCGGACGAGGAGGTGGACTCGATCCCGGAGGTCCGCCACCTGCTCGAGTTCATCCGCGCGAGCGACCGCGGCATCACCCTGTAGGGGAGGACGTGCTCCCCCGTCGTTGCGGCCCCCCGCGGGCACGCTCCGGAGCGTGTCCGCCGTGAGCCACGTACCGCGGATCGGCGTGGTCGGCGTCGGTTCGCTGGGCCGGCACCATGCGCGCATCCTCGCCTCGCTCCCGGGCGCGCGGGCCTCGGGCGTCCACGACGTGCGCCCGGGGCGCGCGGCCGAGGTCGCCTCGGAGCTCGGTCTCGAGGCGCGGCCCACGCTGGACGCGCTCCTCGCCGAGAGCGACGGCTTGGTCGTCGCGGTGCCCACCTCCGAGCACGAGGCGGTCGCCTGCGAGGCCCTCGCCCGCGGGGTGCACGTCCTCGTCGAGAAGCCGCTCGCGCCCACGCTCGACGCGGCGGACCGGATCCTGGCCGCCGCCCGCGCGTCCCGCGCCCTCCTGCAGGTGGGGCACGTGGAGCGCTTCAACCCGATCGTGCGGGCCGCGCGGGATCATCTCGAGTCGCCGCTCTTCATCGAGTCGCACCGGATGGCGCCCTTCACGCCCCGGAGCATCGACGTGGCCGTGGTCCTGGACCTCATGATCCACGACGTGGACCTCGTGATGCGCCTCGTGGACCGCCCGATCGTGGACATCGCGGCGGTCGGCCTCCCCGTCCTCTCCGGGAACGTGGACATCGCGAACGCACGCCTGACCTTCGAGGGTGGCGCGGTGGCGAACCTCACGGCGAGCCGCGTGTCGGCGGAGCGGATGCGCAAGCTGCGCGTGTTCCAGCGCTCCGGATACCTCAGCCTGGACCTCGCGGCCCGGACGGGCTCGTTCCTCCGGCTCCGGGGGGCGCTGCCCTCCCTGGCCGCGCCCGGGGCGGACGGCGACGGCGCCCGGGCGAGCGAGGCGGCGCCGGCGGCCCCCCTCGGGCTGCAGCTCTCGGACATCGTCGAGCGCATCGAGCTCACCGGCGACGACGGCTCGGAGCCGCTCGCGCTCGAGCTCGCGAGCTTCCGGGACGCGATCCGCGACGGAGCCGGGCCGGCGGTTCCGGGTACGGAAGGCCGGGAGGCACTCGCGGTGACGCTGGCCATTCAGGAGAGGATCGAGAACCATGTCGCTGATTCGAGAGCGCCGTAGGCGGAAGACCGCCTGGATCGACGCCCGGAAGGGCATGTCCCTGGCACGCCTGATCGTGCTGTTCGTGGGCGTGGCGCTGGCCATCTGGTACCTGGGCTGGGCCTTCTGAGTGGAAGCGCTCCGGCCGGAACGCTGGCGGCCGGGGCGTCGGGCCCGGGCCGGCCGGCGCGGCACGGCGTGAGGATCGCGCTTCTCGCGGGAGAGCCCTCGGGCGACCACCACGGAGCCGCGCTCGCGCGGGCGCTTCGCCGACGGTTCCCCGAGGCGGAGCTGGTCGGGCTCGGCGGTCCGGCGATGGCCGCCGAGGGCGTGCGCCTCCTCGCCGGGCTCGACGATCTCGCCGTGATGGGCTTTGCCGAGGTGGTGCGCCGGCTGGGCTTCTTCCGCGCGCTCGAGCGGCGGGTGCGCCGGCTCCTCGCGGAGGAGGCGGTCGACCTCGTCGTCCCGATCGACTACCCCGGCTTCAACCTGCGCGTGGCGCGCCACGCGCACGCGCTCGGGATCCCGGTCCTGTACTACATCGCGCCCCAGGTCTGGGCGTGGAAGGCGGGGCGGGCCCGGGTGCTCGCCGAGGTGGCGCGCCACGTGGCGGTCATCCTCCCCTTCGAGGTGGACGTCCTCCGCGCCGCCGGAGCCGACGTCTCGTTCGTGGGCCATCCGCTCCTGGAGCGCCCCGAGGACGTGCCCGACGAGGCGTCCTTCCGGGCGCGCTGGTCGCTGCCGGCGGACCGGCCGCTCCTCGCGCTGCTCCCGGGCTCGCGCGTGCAGGAGGTCGACCGGCACCTGGAGACGTTCGGCGCCGCCGCGGCGCTGCTCGCCCGCGAGATGCCGGGTCTCCAGCCGGTGGTCGCCCGCTCCCCGGCCGTGCCGGCGGAGCGCTACCGCGCCACCCGCCATCCGCTCGTGGAGGACGCGCGCGGGCTGCTGCGTCACGCCCGGGCGGCGCTGGTGAAGTCCGGGACGTCGACGCTCGAGGCCGCGCTCGAGGGGACCCCGTTCGTGGTCGCGTACCGGACGAGCCCGCTCACCTGGCAGATCGCCCGCCGGGTGGTGCGGGTGGGCCACGTCGCGCTCGCGAACCTGGTCGCGGACGCGCGCGTGGTCCCGGAGCTGCTGCAGCACGAGGCGACGCCCGAGCGGCTCGCCGAGGCCCTGCGGCCCCTCCTCGACCCCGACTCGGGCCCGCGTCGCCGGCAGGTGGAGGAGCTCGCGCGGGTGCGGGCGGCGCTCGGGGAGGCGGGCGCGTCGGAGCGCGTGGCCGAGATCGCGGCGCGGATCCTCGGGGACGGACGGTGAGCGAGCTCCGCTACGAGGCCGTCGGCGTGCTCGGCACCGGGCTCGTGGGCGGGCTGTTCCTGACCACGCGCGTGCGTCGGGTCGGCGAGGAGCACTACCGGCGCTTCCGGGACGAGGGACAGCCCATCGTCTTCGTGTTCTGGCACGGCCAGCTCCTCCCGCTCGTCCACTACCACCGGAACGAGGGGATCGTCGTCCTCGTGAGCGAGCACGCGGACGGGGAGTACATCACCCGGGTCATCGAGCGGAACGGGTTCGGCACGGCGCGCGGGTCGAGCACGCGGGGCGGGGGACGCGGCCTCCGCACGCTCGTACGGGCGGCGCGGGAGGGGCGGGACCTCGCGATCACCCCCGACGGCCCGCGGGGGCCGCACGGCGTCTTCAAGCCCGGCGCGCTGGTCGCCGCGCAGATGACGGGCGCACCGGTCGTGCCGGTGGCGGTCGGCGCGTCGTCCGGATGGCGCTTCCGGAGCTGGGACGGCTTCCTCGTGCCACGGCCCCTGTCCCGCATCACGATCGAATACCTGCCGCCGCGCTGGGTGCCGCGGGAAGCGAACCGCGCCGAGCTCGCCGGGATCGCCCGCGAGATCGAGTCCGCGCTCCACGAGGCCACGGCCCGCCTGGACCCGGCGGCGGCGGTGCCCGGGCGCGCGGCGCCCGCTCCCCGCGGACGTCCGTTCCCGGACGCGCCTCCGGGCGCGGCACCGGAGCCGTGACGGGACGATCCGCGGGCGTGGCGAGCGGGCCGCGCCGCCGGGGGCCCGGGGACACCCTCGCGCGAGCGGTCCGCGACACCTGGAGCGCCGAGGCTCCGACCGCACGGGCGCGCGCGCTCTCGGCGCTCCTGGCGCCCGCGTCCGGGCTGTGGTGGGGCGCGACGCGTCTCCGGAACGCGTGGTACGACCGCGCGGGTGGCCGCACCGTGCCGGACATCGCGGTGATCTCCGTTGGAAACCTGGTCGTGGGCGGGACGGGGAAGACCCCGCTCGTGTCGTGGGCCGTGGCCCGTCTCCGCGACGCGGGACTCCGGCCGGCGGTGGTGCTCCGCGGCTACGGGCGGGACGAGATCCTCCTGCACCGGCGGTGGCACCCGGACGTGCCCGTCCACGCCGATCCCGACCGCGTGGCGGCGGTCGCAGCGGCCCGGGGCGGCGGCGCGGACGTGGCGGTCGTGGACGACGGCTTCCAGCACCGGCGCCTCGCCCGTGACCTCGACGTCGTGCTCCTCGCCGCCGAGGACCCGGTTCCGGGTCGATGCCTCCCCTCGGGCCCGTACCGGGAGCCCGTCCGGGGGCTCGCGCGGGCCGGAGCCGTGGTCGTCACGCGCCGCACGGCGAGCGCGGAGCGCGCCGGGGAGGTGGCCCGGGCGGCCGCCGTCTGGACGGACGCCCCGGTCGCGCGCGTCCTCATCCGCCCGGGGCGCTGGCTCGACCTGGGCGGTCGAGGCGCGCCGCCTCCGGACGGCCCCATCCTCGTGGCCGCCGCGGTGGCGCGCCCCGAAGCCGTGCGCGCGGCCGTGGCCGCCGCGCTCCCCGGGGCGCGCGACGTCGAGATCCTGCCGTTCCCCGACCACCACGAGTACGCTCCGTCCGACGTGGCGCTGCTGCGTGCGCGCGGCGCGGGACGGACGGTGGTCGTGACCGAGAAGGACGCGGTGAAGCTCGAGGGACTCGAAGGGCTGCCCGCCGACGTGCGCGTGCTCGCCGCGGAGCTCGCGTGGGAGGAGGGCGAGCCCGCGCTGGAGGCGCGGATCCTCGCCGCCGCCCGGGGAAGCGGCGCGTGAAGGTCGCGGTCGTCGTGGTGGGACGCGTCCGCGGCCCGCTCGCCGAAGCGGTCGCGGAGTACGAGGCGCGCGCCGCGCGGTACTGGAAGCTCGAGGTCGTCGAGGTCGCCGAGGGGCTCCGGGGAGGCCGCAACGCGCGCCCCGAGGAGGTGCGGCGTGCGGAGGGCGAGCGCCTGCTCGCGGCCGTGCCGACCGGGCTCGAGCTCGTCGCGCTCGACGTGGGCGGGCCGGGCCTGAGCTCCGAGGAGCTGGCGGCCCGGCTCCAGGAGCACGCGCTTCGGGCGTCCCCCGGACTCGCCTTCGTCGTGGGCGGCGCGCACGGCCTGTCGGAGGAGGTGCTGGCCGCCGCGGCCCGGCGCCTCGGGCTCGGCCCCATGACATTGCCCCACGAGATGGCGAGACTGGTGCTCGCCGAGCAGATCTACCGCGCCGGCACGATCGTGCGCGGCGAACCCTACCACAAAGGCTGATCGCGTGCACGCAGCTCATCCCGGAGCGACCGCCGACGTGCTCCCGGGCCTCCGGATCTCCGTGTCGCATCCCGCGGGATCGTCGATCGTGCGGGACCACCTCGCGGGCGCCGCCCAGGCCCGGACCTTCCTCGGCGACCCGTGGGACGCCGCGGCCTCGTTCGAGGCGAAGGCCGCCGAGGTCGACGCCCGCTTCGATCGCGACGCGCGCCGCCGTGCGGCCGACGCCCTGACGTCGCCCGGCCCGGCCGCGACGGAGCGCCTCGAGCGCTTCGTCGAGGAAGGCGGCTACCTGGTCACCACCGGACAGCAGCCGGGGCTCTTCGGCGGGCCGCTCTACGGAGTGCACAAGGCGCTCACCGCGGTCCGGCTGGCCGAGGCGCTGGAGGCCCGGCTCGGGCGGCCCGTGCTCCCCGTCTTCTGGGTGGCGTCGGAGGACCACGACTGGGCGGAGGCGAACCACGCGCATCTCGTCGGCGTGGACAACGAGCTGCACCGCTTCGAGCTCCCGAGCCCCGATCCGTCGGTCACGCCCGCGCTCCACCGGATCCGGCTGGACGGGGAGATCGAGCGGGTCCTCGCGTCCTTCCTCGGCAACCTGCCGCCCACGGACTTCCGTAGCCGGTACGAGGAGATCCTGCGCACGCGCTTCCGGGCCGGCACCACGCTCCCGGAGGCGTACGAGGGCGCGATGCTCGACCTCCTGGGGCGCTTCGGCCTCTTCAGCACCGATGCCGCGCACCCGGTCGTGAAGGAGCGCTCCGCCGACGTGCTGCTCCGCGAGCTCGACCGGGCCGAGGAGATGGAAGGCATCCTCCGGGACACGGCCGCGCGGCTGGGCGAGGCCGGCTACGACCTCCAGGTGCCGGTCCTCGAGGGCGGGGTGAACCTCTTCCTCGAGGGTCCCGCGGGCCGCGAGCGCCTCTACCGCGAGGACGGCGGCTACCGGCTCCGCACCTCGGGCCGCCTCCTGGGCCGCGACGAGATCCTGGCCGCGCACCGGCGGGATCCCGCGGCGCTCAGCCCCAACGTGCTGCTCCGCCCGGTGGTGGAAAGCGCCGTCTTCCCCACGCTCGCCTACGTGGCCGGTCCGGGGGAGACGGCGTACTGGGCCCAGCTCCGCGACTACTTCGAGGCGCATGGCATCCGCATGCCGGTCGTGCACCCGCGCTGGGCCGCGCAGCCCCTCGAGGCCAAGGTGCGGAAGGTGCTGGAGAAGTTCGATCTCGAGCCCGACGCGCTCCGTCGGCCCTTCCACGAGATCGCGCAGGACCTGGCACGCTCCGAGGTGCCCCCCGAGATCCGCGAGACGCTCGGCCGGCTGCGCGGGGCGGCGGGAAAGGCCCTCGGAGAGGTCCAGTCGGCCGCGGCCGCGCTCGACCCCACGCTCAAGGGCCCGACGCAGCACGCGCGCGCCCAGATCTTCGGCGCCCTCGAGGACCTCGAGCGCAAGATCGTGCAGGCCGTGAAGCGGGAGTCGGAGATATCGCTCGCCCAGCTCGAGAAGGCGCGCGTGCACCTCTTCCCGGAGGGCCGCCCCGGGGAGCGCGTGCACAACCCCTTCTACTACCTGGTCCGCTACGGGGATGCCTTCCTCGACGAGCTCCACCGTCGCTTCGAGGTGCGGCCCGCCTGAAGGGTCGCCGAGGAAGGGGAGTACCCACGCGACCCACGCCGGGGCGTGGGGGGCGCCGTTGTCTTCCAACCCGGCGGTCGTCAACTTCGGCCCATGTTCCTCCAGCTCGTCATCATCCTCGTCGTGCTGATCC
>CAZOYA010000182.1:0-7320 GCA_964583815.1 uncultured Gemmatimonadaceae bacterium
CGGCGAGGTCCCCCCCTCGCAGTACCGGGAGATGCGGGCCCCCTTCCAGCAGGGCGCCTTCCCCGGCCCCGTCGCGTACGGGTACATGAGCGTCGGCGTCGTGGAGGCGGAGGGTCCGGGTCCGGGCGAGGCGCTGCTCGGCCGCCGCGTCTTCTGCCTGTACCCGCACCAGGACCGCTACGTCGTGCCGGCCGAGGCGGTCGTGCCGGTGCCGGACGCCGTCCCGACCGAGCGGGCCGTGCTCGCCGCCAACGCGGAGACGGCGGTGAACGTCGTATGGGATGCCGCGCCCTCGGTGGGGGACCGGATCCTCGTGGTCGGCGCGGGCGTGGTGGGTCTGCTCGTGTCCTGGCTCTGCGCCCGTATCCCGGGAGCACGGGTGAGGGCGGTGGACCCGAAGCCGTCGCGCAGGGGGCCCGCTGCCGCCCTCGGCGTCGAGCTCGCGGCGGAGCCGGACGCCGACGAGGAGGACGCGGACGTGGTCGTGCACGCCAGCGGATCCTCCCGGGGCCTCCGCACGGCCCTCGAGCAGGCGGGGGTCGAAGCCCTGGTCGTCGAGGCGAGCTGGTACGGCACCCGCGAGGTGCGCGTCCCGCTCGGAGAGGCCTTCCACGCCCGCCGGATCACGCTCCGCAGCTCCCAGGTGGGACGCGTGCCGCCGGGTCGGGCGGCGCGCTGGTCGCACGGGCGGCGGCTCGCCCTCGCGCTCGAGCTTCTCGCCGATCCCGCGCTCGAGGTGCTCCTCACCGACACCTGCGGGTTCGAGGAGCTCCCCGACGTCATGGCGCGCCTGGCCACCGATCCCGGCGAGACCCTCTGCCAGGTCGTGCGCTACCCGGACGACTGACGCGCGACCGCGGGAAGCCCGCTCCCTGGACGCGCACGCGCCCTCCTCCGAGACTTCGCGGACGGGCCGCCCGCCCCACTTCCCTCGACGCACCCCATCGGACGAAGAGCCAGGAGCCACGACGCGTGTACAGCCTCGGTGTGCGGGACCACATCATGATCGCCCACAGCTTCCGCGGGGAGATCTTCGGGCCCGCCCAACGCCTGCACGGGGCGACGTACATCGTGGACGCCACCTTCCAGCGGCCGGAGCTCGACGGGAACGGGCTCGTCGTGGATATCGATCTCGCCCGGCGCACGCTCCGGGAGGTCCTGGACGACCTCGACTACCGGAACCTCGACGAGGTGCCGGAGCTCGCGGGCCGCAACACCACCACCGAGTTCCTCGCCCGCGAGATCCACGAACGGATGCGGGCGCGGATCCACGACGGCGCGCTGGGCGAGGACGGCAGGGGCATCGCCTCGCTCACCCTCACGCTCCGCGAGTCGCACATCGCCTGGGCGTCCTTCGAGGGCCCGGTGTGAGCGCACCCGCGGCCGGCGCGGGCGAGCCCCTCCACCTGGTCGTGCCGGGGCGCCTGGACCAGCGCACGGGCGGATATCTCTACGACGCGCGCATCGTGGCGGGCCTGAGGGCGCGCGGAAGGACGGTGCGCGTGCAGGAGCTCCCGGGCCGGTTCCCCGACCCGGACGAGACGGCGCGGGCGAGCCTCGCCGGGGCCCTCGGGGCGGTGCCCGACGGCGGGACGGTCGTGGTGGACGGGCTCGCCGCGGGCGGCCTGCCGGACGTGCTCCGGGCGCAGGCCGGGCGCATCCACCTGGTGGCGCTCGTGCACCATCCGCTGGGGGACGAGACGGGGCTCGACGACGCGGCGCGCGCGAGGTTGCTCGAGGCCGAGCGGGCCGGGATCCGGAGCTGCCGGGGCGTCGTCGTGACGAGCCGCTTCACGGCGGATCGGCTGCGCGAGCTGGGTGTGCCGGGCGAACGGATCCACGTCGTGCTCCCGGGGACCGAGCCGGCCGCCCCCGCCCGGGGACCGGAGCCGGGCGCTCCGCCGGAGCTGCTCTGCGTCGCCTCGATCACCCCGAGGAAGGGGCACGACGTCCTCGTGGCGGCCCTGGCGCGCGTGCGGGACCGACCCTGGAGCTGCACCCTGGCGGGGAGCGCCGAGCTCGCCCCCTCGTGGGCGAGCGGGATCCGCGCGCAGGTCCGGGACGAGGGGCTGGCGGAGCGCGTGCGCTTCGTGGGGGAGTGCGACGCCGGGGCGCTCGACCGCCTCTACGGACGCGCCACGCTCTTCGTGCTCGCTTCTCGCTACGAGGGCTACGGGATGGCGCTCGCCGAGGCGATGGCGCGCGGGCTCCCCGTGCTGTCGACCACCGGCGGCGCGATCCCGCACACCGTGCCGCCGAGCGCCGGGCTGCTCGTCGCCCCGGACGACTCCGCGGCCCTGGCCGCCGCGCTCGAGGGCCTGCTTCCGGACCGACCGGGCGCACCCGCGGAGCGGCTGGCCCGGCTCGCGGCGGGCGCGCGGGCGCACGCCGCGGCGCTGCCCACCTGGGACGACGCGGTGGCCGGGTTCGCCGCGGCGCTCGCGGCCCTCGCGGGAGAGGGCGCCCCGGCGTGAGCGACGCGACGCCTCCCGACGCGTCGTTCGACGCCGGCTGGCTCGCGCTCCGCGAGCCCGTCGACCACCGATCCCGGGCGCACGAGCTGATCCCCCTCCTCGCGGAGGTCTGGCGGGCCCGAGGGTGGGTGACCGTGGTGGACCTGGGCGCGGGGACGGGCTCGAACGCGCGCTACCTCGCGCCCCGGCTCCCGGGCGACCAGCGCTGGATCCTCGTCGACCACGATGCCGCGTTGCTCGAGGCGGCGCGGCTCCCGCGCGAGGTGGGCCGGAGCGACCGCCGCCGCGGATCGCTCGCGCGCGAGGGGCTCGACGCGCTGGCCGGAGCGGATCTCGTGGCGGGCGCCGCGCTCCTCGACCTCGTCGGGCTGGCGTGGCTCGAGCGCGTGGCGGACGCCTGCGCGAGCCGGGCCTCCGCCGCGCTCTTCACGACGATCTACGACGGCACGATCTCCTGGATCGTCCCCGACGACACGGCCGACCTCCTGGCGACGGAGGCGCGCGTGCGCGCCGCGGTCAACGCGCACCAGAGGCGCGAGAAGGGGCTCGGTCCCGCGCTCGGCCCCGGAGCCGCATCCGTCGCGCGGGAGGTGTTCGCCGCCCGCGGATACCGCACCTGGCTCGCGCCGGCACCGTGGATCCTGGACGCGGCGGACGCGCCGCTCGCCCGCGCGCTCCTCGACGGGTGGGCCTCGGCGGCCCGCGAGCAGGACGCCCGCCACGCCGACGCGGTGGATCGCTGGGCCGACGTCCGTCGGGAGACCGTGGAGCGGGGACGGTTCCGCCTGGTGGTCGGGCACCTCGACCTGCTCGCGCTTCCCCCGGAGCCGGGGAGCTAACGCGCGTCCCGGCCCGCGGCGAGGTCGAGCTCGAACAGGACGTCGGCGCCCATGCGGAATCGCCGGCAGGGAGGCCGGACGACGTCGTCCAGGCGATCCACCGGCGGAAGGACGACGCCCGGCACCCCCGATCCCAGGACGAAGGGCGCCACGGTCACGTGCAGCCGGTCGACGGCCCCCGCGGCCACGAAGCTCGAGACGGTCACGCCGCCTCCCTCCACGAGGACGCGCCGGAGGCCCCGCTCCGCGAGATGCTCGAGGAGGCGCTCCGGCGCGAAGCGCCCGTCCGCCTCGAGCGGGAGATGCACGACCTCGCCGGACACCGCGACAGGCCCCTCGAGCGCGACCGGTCCGCCCGCCCGTACCCAGAGGGTCGGGGCCGCCCCGTCCGTGAACACCCGCCGGAGGGGATCGAGGCGTCCCCGCGGGTCGAGCACGACGCGGACCGGATTCCGTCCGTCCACCCGGCGCACGGTGAGCCGTGGATCGTCCGCGGCCACGGTCCCAGCTCCGACCACGACCGCGTCGACGAGCGCCCGGAGCCGGTGCAGGCGCACCAGGTCCTCCGGCCCGGTGACGTAGTGCGCGTGCCCGGAGCGGGTGGCGATCCGGGCGTCCAGGGTCTGGCCGATCTGGGCTACGACGATCCGCTCCGCCGAGGCGACCGGACCGTGGAGCGCGAGCATCCGGCGGGCGCTCCGGGCGCGGAGGGCCGGTGGAGCCGGAGCGCGCCCCGCCGCGCGCGCCCGCAGCCAGGCCCACGCGGCCTCCTCCTCGGCGGCCGCGCTCCCGGGCGGGCCGGCCTCCGTCACGGCAACCGCTCGATCGGAAAGACGGCCGTGTCCTGGAGCACCTCGGCGAGCGCACGCGCGTAGTGCGCCACCAGGGTCCGGCCGAGCTCGGGCGTCGCGAGCCGCGGATCCCCGGTCGCGCCCGAGGGGTGCAGGTCGCCGGCGAGCCACGCGAAGGGGGCGTCTCCCTCGGGCCCGATCCGCCGCAGCGTGCCCTCCAGCTCCGCCCCGAGCGAGGGTGCCTCCGTGACCAGCTCCTGTCGGACGAGATCCGGCCGGAGGTGCAGCATCATCGCGGTCTCGACCGCGCCCGCGTGGAGCCCGTGCCGCCACTCGGCCGCCGGGAGGGGGAGCGGCCGGGGCGGGGGGAGCCGGAAGACGCTCGCCTTGACGACCAGCATCCCGCACTCGCGCCGGAGCCGCAGCGCCGCCCCGTCGACGACGGCCCGGTTCCCGCCGTGCGCGTTCAGGAGCACGAGCCGACGGATGCCGTGGCACGCGAGGGAGACGCCCGTCCGCCGGACCACGTCCTCGAGCGTGCGCGTGGAGAGCGAGAGCGTCCCCGCGAAGGACAGGTGCTCGTCGCTCGCGCCCAGCGCCTGCGCCGGGAGCACGGCCCCGACGAAGTCCGCCGGCAGGAGCCGCCACGCCGCCTCCAGGAGCCCGCCCGCGATCTCGAGATCCGTCGAGAGCGGGAGGTGGGGCCCATGCTGCTCCACCGCGCCCATCGGCAGCACGATCACGGGGTCGCGGCCCGCGAGCCGCCGCGCCTCGGGCCCGGTCAGCTCCTGCCACAGGGGGAGATCCCGCGACCTCATGCGCCCCCCTCGCCGGGGCGGTCCAGGCAGGCGCGGTCCAGGCAGGCATAGACGTCACCGGACGCGAGCCCGTCCGCTCCGCGCTCGAGCCATCCGTCGATCGCCACGGGATCCTCCCATCTCTCGAAGAGAAACGCCCGGTGCTCGCCGGCCACCGCGTTGTACCGGTAGGGCCCGAGCTCGGCGAGCCGGGCCACGCACGCCCGGGCCACGTCGAGCCCGCCCTGCACGAACTCGATCGAGAGGGCGGGGAGGGGTCGCTCGAGCCCCGCGAGCACCTCGGCCTCCCACCCTTCCACGTCCACCTTGCAGAAGGCGGGGATCCCGTGCTCGGCCACGAGCGCCTCGAGCGTCGTCACGCGGACCTCCACCCGACGGTCCCAGCGCACGCCCCGGAACCCGCGATTCTCCCGCTGCATCGTCGCCCGCCACCCCTCGGAGAGCGTGGAGACGGTGGGCGTGCGTCGGCTGACGGCGAGGGTCGCCCGTCCCTCGACGCGGCCGAGCGCGACCTCGAGCACCCGCACCCCGGGGCGCCGGCCCACCGTGCGCCGGAGCCAGGAGGCGAACAGGGGCTGCGGCTCGACGGCCACCACGCGGGCGCCGAGGGCGAGGAAGGCCGCGGTGCGGTCGCCCACGTGCGCGCCGACGTCGAAGACGAGCGACCCCGGCGGCACGAACGGGCGGTAGAGGCGCCGGAGGGATCGGCGATGCCCCGCTCGCCCGTAGATCGCGAGCGACCGGACGAGGCCCAGCCACTCATTCACGGCTGAAGGTCGTCACGAACCAGTCGCGGAACCGGTCCATGCGCGGAGCGTCGATGTCCGGGTTCCAGAACGCGCCCGGCCGGAAGCCCCACTCCACGAACGGCTGCACGAGGTCCGCGGAGCCCGAGATCACGTGCACCGGCACGGTCCTCGGCGCGCCGTCGCCGGTCACGAGCGGGGCGGGCTGATGGTCCCCGAGCACGACGAGCAGGACGTCCTCGTCCACGTAGCGCTCGGCCCACGCCGCGGCCGCGTGCACGGCGTACTCGATCGAGCGTGCGTAGTGCTCCCGCACCCGGTCCGCGTCGAGCCACAGCTCCTCCGGCCGCTCGCCCGCGCCCTCCCACCGGGCGAACACGGATCCGTCGCCGATGTGATCCCAGTCGTCGAGCACGGGCAGGATCGGCGTCCAGGGCGCGTGGCTGCTGATGAGCCCGATCTCGGCGAAGACCGGCCGGTCGTCGTCCTCGCGCTCGAGGATCCGGCGCTGGAGGAACGACCACGTGAACTGGTCCGGCATCGTGACCCAGTTGAGCGGCGGACCCGCGTAGTCGATGTCGTGGAAGGTGAAGATCTCCTCGTACCCGAGCTGATCGCCTTCGGGCCACGCGAGCGTGATGGCGGGCATGAGGGCGACGGTCCGGTAGCCCGCCGCCTCGAAGTCCTCCACGAGGGTGGGCCGGTCGCTCTCGAGGGTGAGGTCGTAGCGCATCTGGTTGTCGAGCCAGAGACCGCTCAGGACGGAGCCGTGTCCCAGCCAGGACTGCCCGCCCTGGCTCGGCGCCACGAGCCGCCCGGTCGCGAGGTGGAGCCCGGCGGCCTCCATCCGCCGCTCGAGGTCCTCGAGGCGGGGCCGGACCACGGGATCGTAGCGCGGGTCCTCGAGCACCGTGGTGCCGTAGGACTCCACGAAGGCAAGCACGAGGTGGCTGCCGCCGAGCCCCTCGAGGCGCCCGGGAAGATCGGCGTACCCGGCGGGCTTCTCCCGCAGATCCTGCTGGAAGCGCGCCCGCTCCTCGGCGAGCTGCGCCCGCATGCGCGCCTGCTCGCCCGCGAGCCGGACGGCGGGGGCGCCGACGGCCGGGGTCGGGTACCGCGCCGCGGCGACCCCCGCCAGCGCGAGGGCGAGCGCCGCGGCCCTCGCGGGCGCGCCCCGAACGAGCGGAGGGGCGTCCGGGCGGGGGGCGAGGAGGTGGCCGAGCACGGCCACCGCGGCCACGGCCGCGAGGAGCGCCCCGCCCTCGAGCAGGAGCGCGCGCACCGGCCCGAACGCCCCGCGCAGCAGATCGTCCACCGAGCCGAGGAGACGCACGTCGAGGGAGACGTTGAGCGGGCGCGAGAGGCTCAGGCGGAGCGCGGCGTCGGCGACGAGCCCCGCTGACGCCGCGAGGAGCAGCGCGGCCGCGAGCGCCGCGAGCCCCACGGACCACCACCGGCGCGGGAGCGCGGCGAAGAGGAGCACCAGGAGGAGCGGCTCCACCGCCACGGCGTGCGCGGGGAGGACGGCGGGCACGATCCACCGCGGTGCCAGGAGGAGCAGGTTCCCGAGCACGAGCGCGAGGAGGAGCGCCACCACGCGGCCCCGGCGCGTCGCCGGCCAGACCGAACAACAACGGGTGCAACGGCGCATA
>CAZOYA010000183.1:0-7252 GCA_964583815.1 uncultured Gemmatimonadaceae bacterium
CGACCCCACGGGTCCCGAAGACGACCCGGAAGGGCTCCCCGAGCTGACCGTCGACGCTTCGGAGGCGTGGGCGTGGGTGCGGCTGGGCGACCCGGCCGAGGTGGTCCAGGTGAACGACCCCGCCGCCTCGGCGAGCTGGCACCTCGGCTTCTTCGCGACGTCGGTGAGCCTGAACGGAGGCGACGCCGGGCCGGGTGACGTGGAGGCGTTCTGTCTCTGCCAGAACGAAGACCTGTCGGACGCCGAGGTCGCCGCGCTCACGGACGAGGACGGGCTCGCCGACTTCGAGGCGGTGACCACGTCCGACGTCCCCGCGGACGACGAGGCCTGGGAGAGCGACACGCTCGTGCCCGCCGTGAACGGCTGGTACAGCTACGACTTCATGACGCACCAGCTCTCGGCGAACCCGGCTCGCGTGTTCAAGGTGCGCGCGGCGGACGGCGTGCACTTCGCGAAGGTGCACGTGACGGCGATCGACGGCGCCACCCAGGCGCATCCCGGCACCGTCACCTTCGAGCTCGCGGTGCAGGAGGCCGCGGGCGAGGCGTTCGGCGACACCGAGACGATCGAGGTGGACGCGAGCGGCGGCCCGGTGGCCATCGACCTCGAGACGGCGTCCGTGGTGGACGTGGGGACGGAAGGCTGGGACCTCGAGATCGACGGCTACACGATCCGCGTGAACGGCGGCGTGAGCGGCGACGCCGACGCGGGCGCGATCTGGGACGACGAGACCGCCTTCGCGGACATCGCCGATGCCGGCGACATGGACGACCTCTACAAGGTCGACGCCTTCGGCGGGGTCTTCGCCTCCGAGGAGGCGGGGCGGCAGTGGTACCGCTACAACCTCCAGGGCAACCACCAGATCTGGCCGACGTACAACGTCTACCTGGTCCGCACCGGGGAGGACGTCTACAAGGTCCAGCTCACGAGCTACTACGACGCCGACTCGGGCGACTCGCGCCACATCACCTTCCGGTACGAGCGGCTCGAGCCGTGATTCCCGCCGGGGCGCGCACCCTTCTCGCCGCCCTGCTCGGGGCCGCGACGGCGGCGGGCTTCGGCCGGTCCGCCGTCGCGGCGCAGTCCGGCGCCCCGGTTGCGGTGACGGGCGTCGTGATCGATTCCGGGACCCGCTCGCCCGTGGAGGCCGCTTCGCTCCTCGTCGAGGGTCCCGCGACCGCACGGACGGAATCCCGCCGGGACGGCCGCTGGCTCCTAGCGGGCCTCGCGCCCGGGCGGTACCGGCTCACGGTGTCGGCGCTCGGATACGTCGAGCGGACCCTGGAGCTCGAGGCGCCGCTCCAGGAGCCGCTCGTCGTGACGCTCGACACGCGGGCGCTCGCGCTCGACGCCATCGTGGTCACGGCGAGCCGCCGGCAGCAGCGCCTCGCGGACGCCCCCGTGGCCATCGAGGTGCTCCGGCGGGACGACCTGCGGCGGACGGGCGCCTCGGATCTCGCCTCCGTGCTGACCGAGCGCACGGGCGTCCAGCTCCAGGGCGGCCACCCCGCCGGCGCGGGCGTGATGCTCCAGGGGATGGACTCCGAGCGGGTGCTCGTGCTCGTCGACGGCCAGCCCTGGGTGGGACGGATCTCCGGAACGGCCGACCTCTCGCGCATCCCGGCGTCCGTGGTCGAGCGGGTCGAGGTGGTGAAGGGGCCGCAGGCCACGCTCTACGGGTCCGAGGCGATGGGCGGCGTGGTGAACGTGATCACGCGCCGGCCCCGCGGCGGCTGGGGCGCCTCCGCCACCGTGACCTCGGGCAGCCAGAGCCGCCTCGATCTCGCGGCCCGGCTCACCGGGCAGCGCGACGCGCTCGGCTTCGCCGTGGACGCCGGCCGTCGCGCCGAGGACCTCGTCCCGGGACAGGGCGGGGAGGCGGGCGCGGGGGTGCGACGGCACGACGGCCACGCCCGCGTCGTGTGGGAGCGGTCGGACGCGCTCCGTCTGGAGGGCTCGGCGCTGGTCGTGGACGAGCGGCAGCTCTGGCGGAGCGGGCAGCTCCGTCACTTCGCCGACAACCTGCAGGGAGCCCTCACGCTGCAGGGCGCGTGGACGGCGGGGGACGACCGCCTGGCGCTCACCGTGCACGGCTCCCACTTCGACCACCTGCTCCGGCGCGGCACGCGGGACACGCCGCCCGCCGAGTCGACCGGGGACCGCCAGACCCAGTCGCTCGCGGAGCTGGACCTGATGTGGAACCGCTCGCTCGCGTCGCGCGTCGACCTGGACGTCGGCGTCGAGGTCGGGCGCGAGTGGATCGAGGCCGAGACGGTCGAGGGGGGCGCCGAGCGCCGCACCACGACCGAGCCCTACGCTCAGGCGACGCTGAGCCTGGGTGCCTGGTCGCTCGTGCCGGGCCTCCGCTTCAGCCACTCCTCCCAGTGGGGAGGGCACTGGACCCCGCGCCTGGCCGTGATGACCCGGCCGACTCCGGAGCTCGCGCTGCGGGCCTCGATCTCGTCGGGCTACCGCGTCCCGAGCTTCAAGGAGCTCTCGCTCGACTTCCTGAACAGCGGACCCGGCTTCGGATACGTCGTGCGCGGCTCGCCGGACCTCGAGCCCGAGGAGTCGCTGAACGTCTCCGGGAGCGTCGAGTGGGCGGGCTCGCGGGCGTACGCGCGCCTGGGCGCCTTCCACAACGCCTTCGACCGCTTCATCGAGACCCGAGCGCTCGCGGACTCGGGCGGGCTCACGATCTACACGTACGGCAACATCGCGAACGGCCACACCGCGGGGATGGAGCTCGAGGCCGGATGGAGCTGGGCCGGGCTCGACGGCGAGGCCGGGTGGGCGTGGCTCACCACCGAGGACGCCTCCACCGGCGAGCCGCTGCTCGGACGTCCCGAGCACTCGGCGCGCGCGTCCCTGTCGGCCCCGCTCGAGGGCTTCCGGGCCAGCGCCGCGGTCACCTGGACCGGGCGGACGCCCGTCGCGCGCGATCCGGAGAGCAACGTCGTGCTCGAGCGCGATCCGTTCCTCCGCCTGGATGCCCGGCTCGCGCGCCGGGTGGACCGGTTCGACCTCGCGCTCGGCATCGACAACGTGCTGGACCGCGCCCCATCCGAGTGGCCGGGGTTCGCGGGACGCCGTCTCCACCTCACGCTCACGACCACCCTCTTCGGCATCACGGACCCATGAGCCCTTCTCGGCCTGCCCGCCTCCCGGTCGCTCGTGCGCGCCTGGGGCTCCTCGGTCTCGCGCTCCTCGCGCTGCCCACCGGCGTCCACGCCCAGGCCGCGGACGCGGCGCGCGTGGGCACCGTCGTCATCGCGCACGGCGGCACGCCGGAGTGGAACCAGCCCGTGCTCGACGCGGGGCGGGGCGCGAAGCTCGCCAGCACGAGCTCACCGGCCGGGACGTGGTGGTCGTGCCGATTCTGGTCTCCCGCGGCTACGTCAGCCTGCAGAAGCTCCCGCAGGACCTGGCGGGGCTCTCGATCGCCTACGACGGCGAGGGGCTGCTCCCGCACGAGGTGATCTCGCGGTGGATCGAGCGGCGCGTGCGCGAGGCGAGCGCCGCCTCGGCGTCGGCCGGCGCGGGGTCCTGACGCTCGGGGGCGCGAGCGGGGCCGGCGCTTGCCCGGCTCCGCCGCGCACCCGGGCCCCGTGCGTTTCCCTGGTGGCCGCGCGCCCCGCGTGACAACGTGGAGCGTGGATCACGCGTCACCGGGAGCATCGGGTGCACGAGCTTTCCAACGAACGGGTCCGGCCGGGCGGAGCGGTCCGCCGCGGCCGGGGGGACCAGCCGCGCCGACGGGTCCGCCGCGGCGGCCGAGCGGTCCACCGGGGACGGGTCGGCCTTCCCCCGCGCCCGCACCGCGCCGCGACCGGCGCGCTCGCGGCCCTGATCGTCCTCGGGGCCTGCGACGACCCCTCCGGTCCCGTCGCCACGGCCGGCTCGACCATCGACGCCCGCCTGGAGCTCGTGGCCGACGGGCTCGACGCGCCCGTGCTCGTGACCCCCGCGCCCGGCGATCCGTCTCGGCTCTACGTCGTCGAGCAGCCCGGCCGCATCCGCGTGATCCGGGACGGCGTGCTCCTGGACGAGCCCTTCCTCGACCTCGGGGCCGAGGTGACCGACGGGGGAGAGCAGGGGCTGCTCGGCCTCGCCTTCCACCCGAACTTCCCGTTCAACGGCTGGTTCTTCGTCCACTACACGGACGCGAGCGGCGACCCCCGGGTGGAGCGCTACTCGATCTCGGATCTCGACGTGGCGGATCCCTCCTCCGCGCTCGAGATCCTCTCCGTCGCGCAGCCGTTCACCAACCACAACGGCGGGATGCTGGCCTTCGGGCCCGACGGCATGCTCTACCTCGGGCTCGGGGACGGCGGCGGCGCCGGTGACCCGCAGGGGCACGGCCAGGATCCGGGAACGCTGCTGGGCTCGATCCTGCGGCTCGACGTGACGTTCCCCTCGGGGGCGGCGCCGTACGCGATTCCCGCGGACAACCCGTTCGTGGACGCACCCGACGCACGCCCCGAGGTGTGGGCCTTCGGCCTGCGCAACCCGTGGCGGTTCTCGTTCGATCGCCTCACCGGCGATCTGTGGATCGGCGACGTGGGCCAGGACCGACGCGAGGAGATCTCCTTCGAGCCGTTCGAGACCGCCGGCGGCCTCAACTACGGCTGGAGCATCCTGGAGGGGAGCCTCTGCTTCCGGCCGGCGACCGGATGCTCCGCGGCCGGCACGGTGCTCCCCATCTACGAGTACGGGCGCGAGGACGGGTGCTCGGTGACGGGGGGCTACGTCTACCGCGGCCGTGCCGTGCCGGAGCTCGAGGGGCGCTACGTCTTCGGGGACTTCTGCTCGGGGTGGATCCGGAGCTTCGTGCTCGAGGGGGGACGGGCCGTCGACGTGCGCGAGTATCCCGCGCTCGCCGTCGAGGGTGGCGTCGCCTCCTTCGGCGAGGACCTCGACGGCGAGCTCTACGTCGTCGTCCGGGAGGGGCGGATCTACCGGATCGCGCCGCGCTGAGGCGTGGGCGCCGCCGGCGTCAGCCGCCGCCCGGGCCGCCCGGGCCGCCCGGCCCCTGCGCGTCGTCCGTCGTGGTCGCCGCCCCGCGCCCCGCGTCCAGGTCGTTCCAGTTCAGGAGCGCGTTGAAGCCCAGGAAGAACGTTCCGTGGGTCTGCCAGCGCCAGAACGGCCGGATCGCGAACATGACCACGTGCCCCTCGCCGAGCGGCACGTCCACGACCTGCGCCGTGCCCTCGAGCGCCTCGCCCCCGCCGAGCGCTCCGGACAGGAGCATCCGGTCCGCGTCGTCCGGGAAGGCCATGACCACGCGCGGGCCCTCGCCGTCGCGGGCGCCGAAGCCCATCTCGGCGGCCATCTGGCGGAACATCGCCATGTCCGGGTCCTCGCCCTCGGCGGCGGCTCCGACGGAGTCCTCCGGCTCCGGCCTCCAGGGCGAGAGCTCGGGCCGGTTCGCCATGGGCGTCGTGTACTGCCACGGCCCCTCGGCGCCGCCGAACGCGAAGGCGCCGAGCCCGTCGCCGGCCGAGAGCACCAGGTCGCCCTTGTAGTAGACGGGGAGCTGGCCGCCCGCGTAGCCGTAGGCGATCGGGCTCGACGGATCGGCGATGATCCCCCGGTGGATCGATCCGGGCGCGATGAGGCCCTCCGGGCTCAGCGCGGACACGCCCGAGGTGATCCCGTACTCCGGCAGGATCGACGAGGTCGAGCCCTCCACGATCAGCGTCCCGCCCTCCTCGACGAAGCGCGCGAGCTCGACGAGGCCCTCGAAGCCCATTCCCCCGCGGATGTCGTCGCTCTCGTCGAGCGCGCCGAGGTTGGGGGTCTCGTCCGTGCGCCGGTACGGGAGCGGAAGCTCGCCCGTGACCGGGATGCCGTTCACCTGCGACTGTGCGCTCCCGCCCACGTGCGGATACACGATCACGTCGTACTCCTCGCGCAGGCCGCCTTCGCGCAGGCGCTGATCGGCGAAGTACGTGTAGGGGATGCCGTAGTGGTCGAAGGCGCCCCGGACCCATCCCTCGTCCTGCGTGCGCTGCCAGGCGTGGACGTAGCCGATGCGCGGCAGGTCGAGCTCGTGCGTCGGGACGTCGGGGACGGCGTTCGTCGCCCACGCGCTCAGCCCCAGCTCCCGGAGCGTCGGCTCGAGCGCGGCGCGGTCCGCGTCCGGCACGATGAAGGCGCCGGCGCGGAAGGTCCGGCCCGCCATCTGGAAATCGCGCTCCGCGGCGAGCATGCGCACGTCCGCGTGCCGGAAGCGGAAGGTGGCGAGGTTGTTGTCCGTGGTGTGGGCCACGACGAGGACGCGCCCGTTCCCCTGGATGCTCCCGGGCGTGCGGACCGGCTCGGTGATCAGCGTCATCGGCCGCTCGAGCACGGAGGGATCCTCGATCGGCTCGAGCTCGATGTTGCGCATGAGCTGGAAGGTCCAGCCGGTGTCGTCGTACGGGCGCGGGTTCCGCAGCGAGAAGGCCTGCAGCGAGAAGTACATGTCCGCGAGGGTGCGGAACGGCTGATCGGCCCGGACCACCCAGTCGCCTTCGCGCACCTCGACCCCGCCCGCCGTGAAGCCCGCGTCGGCCCGGTGGAGCTCGAGGCCCTGCCGCATGAGCTCGTTCACCGCGTCGGCCGCGTCGGCCCTGCGGCGCTGACCGGCGGGAATCACCCAGGCGTGCACCGGCCCCTGCCGCCCTTTCTCGACCGAGCGGACGTTCTTCATCCAGTAGTTCTCGAGGAAGAGCGCCCGGTGGTCGGCCACGTACTTCAGGCTGAAGAGCACCGCGGACTGCTGGATGTTCGTGTTGTTCCGTGGACCCCACTCGATCTGGGGCAGGGGCGGGTTCGGACGGAACCACTCCCGGCTGCTCGTGGTCTCGCCGACCCGGAGCGTGCGGTTGTCGGGCCCGTAGCTCGCCACCTCGTAGAAGCGGCCGATCGCGTTGTGGGAGTGCGCGATCGTGAACATGTAGTTGGGGGTCCAGCCGTCGTAGAAGTTGTACGTCCACACCCCGGGCACGCCCCGCTTCGTCATCTCGAGGACGTCGTTCTCGGCGAGCATCCACCACTCGGTGACCGTGATCGCGTCGAAGGCCTCGTTGTACGGCCCCGTCCCGGTCGACGTGTAGAGGTAGTTCTGCTGCTCGTGCAGGTCGTGCATGATCGTGGGCGCCCACTCGAGCTGCACGTCGTTCACGTTCCGCGTGAGCGCGAGCAGCTGCCCCATCGCGTCGCGGTTGTTGTCGTGCGCGACGTAGCGGCCCCAGTACATGAGCGGCAG
>CAZOYA010000184.1:0-7209 GCA_964583815.1 uncultured Gemmatimonadaceae bacterium
GGCACGGGCGTGCCGGGCATCAAGGCCGCGCTCGACCTGCTCGGCCTGCACGGCGGCGCGCCGCGTCCGCCGCTCGCGCCCCTGCCGGACGAGCGCGTCGAGGAGGTGCGGCGGATCCTCTCCGCCGCCGGCCTGCTCCCGGCGGGCGCGGGAGTCTAGCGGGCCGGCTCGCCGGACCGCCCGTGCTCCGCGATCCCCTCCGTCGCACCCTCCGGCGGATCGTCCCGCCGGCGGTCGTGAACGCATACTGGCGCCTGCAGCGGCGCCGGAACCGCGACCGCACGGTGCGCGAGGTGTTCACGGACGTCTACGAGCGCAACCTCTGGGGCGGGCGGAAGGGCGAGTACTGCTCGGGCGCCGGCTCGGAGGGCGAGCGTGCGGCGCGGTACGCGGAGGTGGTGCGGGCGTTCGCGCGCGAGCACGGCGTGCGGCGGATCGTGGACCTCGGCTGCGGGGACTACCGGGTCGGCCGGCTCCTGCGCATGGAGGGGGTCTCGTACGTGGGCGTGGACGTGGTGGAGCCGCTCGTCGCGCGCAACCGGGACCTCCACGGCGCGCCGGACGTCGAGTTCCGCTGCCTGGACATCACGTCGGACGAGCTGCCCGATGGGGATCTCTGCCTCGTGCGACAGGTGCTCCAGCATCTCTCCAACGACCAGATCGAGGCCGTGCTCCGGCGCGTCGAGCGGTACCCGTGGGTGCTCGTGACCGAGCACTATCCGGCGCCCCACGCGGAAGGCCCGCCGAACCTCGACAAGCCGCACGGCGCGGACACGCGCATCATCGACGGATCGGCCGTGTGGCTGGACCGTCCGCCCTTCGAGCGGCCGGTCTCGGGGCCGCTCCTCGAGGTGGACGCAGGATATTGGCTCCGCTCCCCCGGCGAGACGCTCCGCACGTGGCTCCTCGAGGGTCGCGGGGCGCTCCGCGCTCGTTGACCCGTCCCGCCCGCCTTCCTAGCTTCCACCGAAGGAACCAGCGGTCAACGGGTCGACCCCCCGCGGCAGGGGGCGGCCCGTTTTTCTTGTGCGAGGTGCAATGTCCAAGCCAGGCCGATGTACCGTCATCGTCGGATGCCAGTGGGGTGACGAGGGGAAGGGGAAGATCGTCGACGTGCTCGCCGAAGGCGTCGACATCGTCGCGCGGTACCAGGGCGGGGCGAACGCCGGCCACACGGTGCACGTCGGGGAAGACGAGTTCATCCTGCACCAGATCCCTTCGGGGATCCTGCACCCGGGCAAGCGCTGCCTGCTCGGCAACGGCGTCGTGCTCGACATCCGCCAGTTCTTCCAGGAATACGATGCGCTGCTCGCGCGCGGGCTCGATCTCGAGGGCCGCGTGGGGGTGAGCCACCGGGCGCAGCTCCTGCTGCCGTATCACCGGCTCATGGACAAGGCGTCCGAGGACACGGCCTCCGCCTCGGAGCGGATCGGCACGACCGGGCGGGGCATCGGCCCCGCCTACGAGGACAAGGCGGGGCGGCGCGGCGTGCGCGTGGCCGATCTCGGCAACCCGGAGCGGCTCGCGAAGCGGGTCGCGCAGGCCCAGGCGCGGATCCGCGAGCGGCTCGACGAGATGGGGCAGACCGTCACGGACGAGCTCGACCGGGCCATGGAGGAGGCGCTCGGGCTCGGGGAGCGGCTGCGCACGCTCGCCTGCGAGACGGGCCCGGAGATCACCGCGGCGCTCCGCTCCGGGCGGCACGTGCTGCTGGAGGGCGCGCAGGGCACCGCGCTCGATCTCGACCACGGCACGTATCCCTTCGTGACCTCCTCAAACACCACCGCCGCGGCCGCCGCGACCGGGACGGGCATCGGCCCGACCGCGATCGACGAGGTCGTCGGCGTGGTGAAGGCGTATACCACGCGGGTCGGCGAGGGGCCGCTTCCCACGGGCTTCGATCCGGAGATGGACGCGCGCGTGCGGGAGCTCGGCGGTGAGTTCGGTGCGACCACCGGGCGGCCGCGCCGCTGCGGGTGGTTCGACTCCGTGCTCACGCGCCACGCCGCGCAGGTGAACGGCCTCACGGGGCTCGCGGTCACGAAGCTGGACGTGCTCGACACGCTCCCCGAGCTCCAGGTGGCGACGGCCTACCGGATGCCGGACGGGAGCGTGACGGAGAGCTTCCCGGCCGACACCTGGTCGCTCGGCTCGGTGGAGCCCGTGTACGAGACCCTGCCCGGGTGGGAGCGCCCGACGGGCGACGTGCGGCACCTCGAGGACCTGCCGAAGAACGCGCGGGCGTACCTGGACCGGATGGTGGAGCTCACCGGCGCGCCGGTGCGCTGGGTCTCGGTGGGGACGCGACGCAGCCAGATCATTCCTGTGGAGTAAGCCATGGCGGATGGAGTCGGCACGCGCTGGACCTTCACGCTCGACGCCTACGGGGAGGTGACCGGGCCGGTCGCGCACGGCTCCGACGCACCCCCCTCGCCCGCGTCCAGCGACGGATGCCTCGCGTTCGCCGGAACGGGCGCGACGCGCGAGGAGGCGCTCCAGGACGCGCGGCGGCAGTGGCTCGATCAGCTTCCCTGGGTGCTCGGGCTCCTCGAGAAGCTCGAGCGCGCGGAGCGCGCCGGCGGCGACCTGGACGACGGCGAGCTCGTGGCGCAGCTCCGGCACCTGGTGGGTGGGGACCCGGTGCCCGAGGGGCGCACGTCGATTCCGTCCTTCGCGCTTCCCGGGTGGGTGGCGCTCGTGCGCCGGGTGGTGGCGGTGCATGCGCGGGACGTGCTCGAGGACGCCGAGCGCGTGGAGGAGGAGGGCGGTCCGCACGAGGACGGCGGCGGCGTCGCGGTCAGCATGGCGAACGTGGCGCGCACCTCCGGCGAGGCGCTCCGGAGCCTCGCCGAGCGCAGCCGGGACGCGGTCATGATCGTGGAGCGCTCGGGACGGGTCTCGTACCTGAACCGGGCTTGCGAGCGGCTCCTCGCACGGCGGGGGGGCGCGCTCGCCGGCACCAGCCACCTGGACCTCTTCCCGCCCCAGCAGCACGACGCGCTTCGCGAGGCGTTCGCGCGCAGCCTGGCCGCGCCGGGACGGCCCGCCGCCGTCGACATCGATACGATCGACGGGCGCGGCCGCGCCCGACAGCTCTCCCTGGGCTACACGCACCACGTCGTCTCTCCGGTGCGCTCGGTGGTGGTCGTGCACGTGGCGGAGGCGAGCGAGGAGGCGCGGGCCGCCCGACAGGAGCGGGAGCTCGAGGCCCAGCTCTGGCAGGCCCAGAAGATGGTCGCGGTGGGCCAGATGACCGCGGGCATCGCGCACGACTTCAACAACGTGCTCGCCGTGATCATGTCGAACGTGGAGCTGCTCGAGCTCTCCCTCGACGAGGGCGCCGAGGACGTGCGCGAGGAGATCGAGGCGCTCCGGGAGGCCGCGCACCGGGGTGCGCAGATGATCCGCAAGCTCATGGGCTTCAGCCGCTCGGCGAAGATCGAGATCGGGCCGGTCGAGCTCGCGCGCGCGCTCGCCGACATGGAGCGCTCGCTCCGCTCGGTCCTCCCCGGGCACGTGCTCGAGATCGAGGCCGCGCCGGCAGGGCTCCGGGCGCTCTGCGACGCGAACGCGCTCCAGCAGATGGTGCTGAACCTCGTCACCAACGCGCGCGACGCGATGACGGGGGGCGGCCGGATCGTGATCCGCACGGCGGTGGACGAGGTGCGGGAGGATGATCCCGAGCGGCCCGGCTGGATGACCCCCGGGCGCTACGCGCGCATCGACGTGGTGGACACCGGCATCGGAATGGACGCGGCGACGCGCGCGCGGATCCTGGAGCCGTTCTTCACCACGAAGCGCTCCGGAACCGGGACCGGCCTGGGCCTTGCCATGGTGTACGGGCTCGCGAAGCAGCAGGAAGGCTTCATCGACTTCGAGAGCGAGCCGGGCCGGGGGACCACCGCCATGCTGTACCTGCCGCGGGAAGGCTGACGGCGCGGCGGCGCGCCGGCCGGCGCGTCGCCCCGAACTTCTCACCACCTTCTCGCCCTCACGAACGGACTCTTGCGGGGCACGGAGGCCGCCCGTTATTCATACGAACGTATGAATAGTAGACTGCAGCCCGCCAGCCGGCGCGGGGAGGAGACGCGCGAAGCCCTGCTCCGCGCGGGCCGCCGGGTCTTCGCGCGGCGGGGCTTCGACGGGGCCTCGGTGCGCGACATCACGCGGCAGGCGGGGGCCAATCTCGGCGCGATCAGCTACCACTTCGGATCGAAGCGGGGGCTCTACGAGGAGGTGCTGCGGGCGGGGCTCACGCCGATGGTGGAGCGGGTGGCCGCGGTGGCGGCCGGCACCGGCTCCGCGCTGGAGCGCCTCGAGGAGGTCGTCGACGTGTTCTTCGAGCACCTGGGCGCGAATGCCGATCTGCCCCGCCTCCTCCTCCAGGAGGTCGCCGCGGGGAAGCAGCCGCCGGCGGCGGTCCTGGCGATCCTGCAGCGGAACGCCGCCGCGGTCGTGCGCATCGTCCAGGACGGCTGGGAGGAGGGGACGATCCGCCGCGGACACCCCGTCCTCACCGCGCTCAGCGTCGTGTCCCAGCCGATGTACATGACGATCATGGGCCCGCTCCTGAAGGACGTGGGCGGGCTCGACCTGTCGGACCCCGGAACGCGCCGGGCCGCGGCGGAGCACGTGAAGGCGTTCGTCGCCGGCGGGCTCGGGGTGCGCGAGGAGGCCTGTCCATGAAGCGATCGACCCGGGTGGGGTGGCCTGCGGGGTGGGCGTGCGTCGCCCTCGCGGTCTCCGCCCCGGCGGTGTCCGCCCAGGCGCTCACCCTGGGCGCCGCGGCCGACTCCGCGCTCGCGCGGCACCCCGCGATGGGGGCGGCCCGCGCGCGGCTCGATGCCGCCGCGGCGGGCGGGGACGCCGCCCGCGCCGCCTGGCTCCCGGCCCTGACGGCGAACGGCTCCGCGACCCGGTTCGAGGAGCCGATGGTGGTGGCGCCGCTGCACGGCTTCGACCCCACGGACCCGCCGGCCTTCGACCGCACGCTCCTGCAGGGCCAGCTCGCGCTCGACTGGACGATCTTCGACGGGGGCGCCCGCGGCGCGCGCGTGCGGGGCGCCGACGCGGCGGAGGGGGTGGCCGAAGCCGGGGTCGAAGCGACCGCCGGGGATCTCCTGGAGCAGGTGGTCGGGGCCTACACGGGCGTGCTCGGCGCGCGCGCGCTCGCGGCGGCGGCCGGCCGCCAGGTGGCCGCGCTCGAGGCCGAGCGGGACCGGGCGGGGCAGCGGCTGCAGGAGGGCACGGCCGCCCGGGTCGAGGTGCTCCGGGCCGAGGCCGCCCTCCTCGACGCACGCGCGCAGGCGGCGACCGCGGAGGCCCGGGCCGATCTCGCGGAACGGAGCCTCGCGCGCGTCATGGGCGCGCCCGTGGAGCTCCTGGCCGGCCGTCCGCTGGCGGACGTCGCGCCCCGGGCCGCTCCCGACCCCGGGGGCGGGACGGACGCGCGCATCGTGGCGGCGCGCCGGGCCGTCGACGTGGCGCGGGCCCGCGCGGACCGCGAGCGGGCCGCCCGTCTTCCGCGTTTCGGCGCGGGCGCGGGGCTGCAGTCGTTCGGTAGCGCCAAGGGCGCCCACCAGACGGAGTGGCAGGCGGGGGTGCGCGTCTCCTGGCCGCTGTTCACCGGGGGCGCCCGCTCGGCGGCGATCCGCTCGGCGGAGGCGGAGCTGCGGGCGGCCGAGGAGGAGCTGCGGCGGACGGACCTGGCCGTCGCCGCCGAGCGGGACGCCGCGGAGGCCGCGGTGCGGGAGGCGGAGGCCCGCGCGCGGGCGCTCGAGGCCTCGGTCGCCCAATGGGAGGAGGTGACCCGCATCGAGCTCCTGAGCCTGGAGACGGGCGCGGGCGTGCAGCAGGACTACCTGAGGGCGGAGGCGGCCCTCTTCCAGGCGAGGGCCGGGTTGGCCCGCGCCCGGTACGACGAGATCGTCGCCCGCGCGAGCCGTGCCCGCGCCCTCGGGCGCCTCGACCGGGCCTGGATCGACGACGCGCTGGAGGTTCCCTGATGGAGAAGCGGCTGCGCATCGTGGTGCCCGTCCTCCTCGTGCTCGTGGCCGCCGCGGCCGCGTGGGCGATCCTCTCCGGTGGGGAGGAGGCCGACCGGATCTCCGCGTCCGGGACGGTGGAGGCCACCGAGGCGGACCTGGGCTTCCAGGCCGCGGGGCGTGTCGAGGAGATCGGACCGCGGGAGGGCGAGACGGTGGCGCGCGGCGACGAGCTCGCCCGGCTGGACACCCGCGAGCTCGAGGCTGCGCGGGACGCCGCGGCCGCCCAGCTCGGCGCGGCCGAGGCCGGGCTCGCGGAGCTCCGCGTCGGCGCGAGGCCGCAGGAGATCGCGCAGGCCGAGGCGGCCGTGCGCTCCGCGCGGCAGCGCGCCGAGGAGGCGCGTCGCGACGCCGAGCGGACCCAGGCGCTCTTCGACGGAGGCGCGGTCAGCCGCCAGGCGCTCGACCGTGCGCGGACCGCGGCCGATGTGGCGGACGCGGCGCTCGAGCAGGCCGAGCAGACGCTCGCGCTCGTCCGGGAAGGACCGCGCGCCGAGAGCGTGCGGGCGCAGGAGGCGCGGGTCGAGCAGGCGCGCGCGAACCTCGCGCGGGCCGAGGCGACGCTCGCCAACGCGGTCGTGCGCGCGCCGTTCTCCGGGCGCGTCACGGTGCGCCACCGCGAGCCGGGCGAGACCGTGGCCCCCGGAGCGCCCGTGCTGACGCTCCTCGATCCGGACGACCGCTGGGTGCGGATCTACGTCCGTGAGGACCGGATCGGGCGCGTGCGCATGGGCATGTCCGCGCGGATCACGTCCGACACCGATCCCGACCGGGTCTACGAGGGCGAGGTGACGTTCATCGGGGACGAGGCGGAGTTCACCCCGCGCAACGTGCAGACGACCGAGGAGCGGACCCGGCTCGTCTACCCCGTGAAGGTGCGCATCACGGGCGACCCCGAGTTCGAGCTCAAGCCGGGCATCCCGGCCGACGTCGTCCTGGTGGAGCGCGCGCCGTGAGGACCGCGTGCGGGGATCGCTCGCGCCGCGGGAACCACGCGGCACGCCCGTGAGCGAGCCGGCGGTCTCGCTCCGCGGTCTCACGCGCCGCTTCGGGGACCTGGTCGCCGTCGACGCGCTCACCTTCGACGTGCGGCCGGGCGAGCTCTTCGGCATCGTCGGCCCGGACGGCGCGGGGAAGACGACCACGCTGCGCATGCTCGCCGGCG
>CAZOYA010000185.1:0-7202 GCA_964583815.1 uncultured Gemmatimonadaceae bacterium
CCCCGCAGCCCCACCGGATTCACGTTGCCCCAGTACGTCTCGGGCTGCGGGTGCACGAGCGGGTCGCCGTAGACCTCCGAGGTGGAGGCGAGCAGGAAGCGCGCCTTCTTCGCCAGCGCGATCCCGAGCGCGTTGTGCGTGCCGAGGCTGCCCACCTTGAGCGTCTGGATGGGCATCTCGAGGTAGTCGACGGGGCTCGCCGGCGAGGCGAAGTGGAGCACCCCGTCGATGTCCTCGTCGAGGAAGCACGGCCGCGAGATGTCGTGCTCGACGAGGCGGAAACCCGGCCGGGCCGAGAGCCGCTCGACGTTCTCCCGCGAGCCGGTCACGAAGTTGTCGATGCCGATGACCTCGTGACCCTCGGAGAGGAACCGCTCCGAGAGGTGCGACCCCAGGAAGCCCGCGGCGCCCGTGATGAGGATGCGCACGTCAGTCCTCGGCTTCGCGCGGTCCCGGATTCGATCCGGCCCCCGCGCCCGTGCGCCGTCCGAGCCCGTTCGACGAGCGCGCGTCGCCGTCGGCCGCGCCGGAGCCGGCCGCCGCCATGCGGTGGCGCGGCGACGCCCCGCCGGGAACGACCGGGGGTCGTCCGATGCTGTGGTACTCGAAGCCCTGCTCCGACATGACTCCCGGGTCGTAGAGGTTGCGGCCGTCGAACACGATCGGGGTCGACATCGCGGCGCGCATGCGCTGGAAGTCCGGGCGCCGGTAGGGATGCCACTCCGTGTGGATCACCAGCGCGTCGGCGCCCTCCAGCGCGTCGTAGTTGTTCGCCGCGTACTCGATCCGGTCCCCGAAATGATGCTCGCGCGCCTCGTCCACCGCCACCGGATCGTGCGCGACCACGCGCGCCCCGGCCTCGAGGAGCCCCTCGACGGTGACGAGGCTCGGGGCCTCGCGCATGTCGTCCGTGTTGGGCTTGAAGGCGAGGCCCCACACGGCGACGGTGCGCCCCGACAGGTCCGGTCCGACCCGGCGGAGCAGCCGGTCGAGCAGCGTCCGCTTCTGCCGGTCGTTGAGGTCGTCGACCGCCTCGAGGATCGACGCGTCCGCGCCCAGCTCGTTCATCGTGCGCGCGAGCGCCTTCACGTCCTTCGGGAAGCAGGAGCCGCCGTAGCCGATCCCCGGGAAGAGGAAGCTCTGTCCGATCCGGCTGTCCGTGCCCACCCCCTGGCGCACGGCGTCGACGTCCGCGCCCGTCGCCTCGCAGAGCTGCGCGATCGAGTTCATGAAGCTGATCCGCGTCGCCAGCATGGAGTTGGCCGCGTACTTCGTGATCTCGGCGGAGGGCACGTCCATGATCAGGATCTGATGACCCTGGCGCACGAACGGGGAATACAGGTGCCGGAGCGTGTCGGCCGCCTTCTCCGAGTCGACGCCGAGGACCACGCGATCGGGCTTCATGAAGTCCTCGATCGCGGCGCCCTCCTTGAGGAACTCCGGATTCGAGCAGACGTGGACGGGATGGTCCGTCGCGGACTCGATCGTCTCCCGCACGAGCTTGGCGGTCCCGACCGGCACCGTGCTCTTCGTGATGACGACCTTCTCGCCCTGCATCGACTGGCCGATCGTGCGCGCGACGGCGAGCACGTACTGCAGGTCCGCGGAGCCGTCCTCGCCCGGAGGCGTCCCCACGGCGATGAAGATCACGTCGGAGCGGCGCACCGCGTCGGGCACGTCCGTGGTGAACGAAAGCCGTCCCGCGTCGACGTTGCTCTCGATCAGCGGCTCGAGCCCGGGCTCGTAGATCGGGATCTCGCCGCGGTTCAGCATGTCGATCTTGCGCTGATCGATGTCGGCGCAGATGACGTCGTTCCCCGACTCGGCGAAGCAGGCGCCGGCGACCAGTCCCACGTACCCCGTACCGACTACGGCGATCTTCATGCGTCTCCTCTTTCGGTGTCTGCCGAGGGCCGCACGCTCCGGGAGGGGGACGCGAAACGGCCCGGCGGCCGCCGACGTCGTCGCCGGCGGCCGCGAGGCTCTGCTAAAGGTAGCCCCTCCCGCGGCTCCGCGGAGAGGGGATGCTGGTTCAGTGCGTAGCGCCCTGCGTGACGGGCGTCCGCGCCGGACGCGCCGTCGGTGCCGTCCGCGCCTCCGAGACGGGGGCGATGAGCGGGGCGAACGACAGGAACAGCTTGACCGGGCTGTACCAGGTGGCGCTGTAGCGGCCGGTCGAGACGAGCCGGAAGCGATCCTGGATCCGGTCCGTCAGCGAGCGGGTCGTGAACTCCCAGAGGTGCTTCGGAACGCTCCGGTCGAAGGCCTCGGTGCGCCAGTCCTCCACGGTGTCCTTGAGCTTGTGGGCGATCATCCGGGTCGCGGAGATCGGACCGCGCACCTCGTGCACGCTCTGGAGCACGTGGAGCCGCCCGTCGGGCCGGAGCACGCGGCGGGTCTCGTCGAGGAAGCGGTCGAGGTCGCGGAAATGGTCGAGGGCCGCGAGCACGACCACGTCCGTGAAGGAGCCCGAGCGGAAGGGGAGGTACTCGGCGACGCCCTGCACGAAGTCGAAGTCCGAGGCTTCCGGGAGCGGGATCGGATCGAGCCCCACGTACTCCACGTGATCGGTGTCGAACAGGTGCCGGAACTTCCCGGGCCCGCAGCCGATGTCGAGCACCCGTCCGCGCGCGATCCCCGTGAAGCGCGCGAACGCCTCCTGCGGGCTGGACCGCTCGGCGAGGCGATTGATCGGATCCGGGTTCTGGACCCGTGCCTCCCGGCGTGCCTGGAACTTGAGGAGGTGCTCCTCCCATTCCGTCCACGAAGCACCGGTGAGGCTCTCCCGCGGCATGAGCACGGGATAGCCGTCGGCGATCGGGAAGTGGGCCCCGCAGCTGCCGCAGGCGAGGGCCTCGAACGATGTGCCCTGCCGCGATGCGGCGCCGGAGGTGCCGCCTGCCGGGACCCCCGCACCGACGGGGGCGACGACCTGCGCGGGCGTCAGGGCATCCGCCTGACATTTCGGACACCACAGGATCGACAGGAGCTTTTCGTTCACCATGCTGCGCCTCCTCGTGAATCGTGGCGCGCGACCGCGTCGTTCGCGCGGCGCGGCGCGCCGGAAATGTTGGCGAGGGTGCGACGGAAGGATCGTACCGCCCCGCAGCAGGGCGTCGCCTCCATGCGAGAAAGGGCCTGGAAGCCGCTCGCTGCCGCCGTCCCCGCGCGACGGCCCCCGGAGCGGGACCGTCGCGAGGCGGCGGATGGCTGCCGTGTGCCCGCGACATGTCGGGCGATCGAGACGTGCGATCTGATGCCGGGCCGCGACGCCGGCGGCGGAGGGGCTCCGCGCCGGAGCCCCGCGTCAGCCGTGGAAGTCCCGCACGGCCTCGCACACGCGGTCGATCCGCTCCTCCCCGAGCTCGGGGAAGATCGGCAGCGAGAGGACCTCCTCGCAGAGCTGCTCCGCCACGGGGAGGTCGCCCCGGCGCCCCCCGAGCGAGGAGAAGCACTCCTGGAGGTGGAGCGGCAGCGGATAGTAGATCCCCGAGCCGATGCCGCGCTCCGCCAGGTACGCGCGGAGCTCGTCGCGCCGACGCGTCCGGATCGTGTACTGGTTGAACACGTGCCGGTGGCCGGCCGGCTCCTCCGGCGGGATCACCCCGGGCACGTCGGCGAGCCCCTCCCGGTATCGGGCGGCGTTGCGCCTCCGTGCTTCGGTCCACGCTTCCAGGTGGCGCAGCTTCACCCGCAGCACGGCCGCCTGCAGCGCGTCGAGCCGGGAGTTCGTGCCGACCATCTCGTGGTGGTACATCTGCCGGCCGCCGTGGACGCGGAGCTTCGCCACCCGTTCCGCGAGCGCCCCGTCGTTCGTCACGACCATGCCGCCGTCCCCGAAGCCGCCGAGGTTCTTCGTCGGGAAGAAGCTGAAGGCCCCAGCGTCTCCGGCGGCGCCCGCCGCGCCCGCCGGGCCGGACGCGCCGATCGCCTGGGCCGCGTCCTCGAGCACGAACGCGCCGCGCTCGCGGGCGAGCGCCACGATGTCGTCCATGGGCGCCGTCCGGCCGAAGAGGTGCACCGGCACGACGGCCACCGTCCGCTCCGTCCACGCCGCCTCGAGCGTCTCCCGCGTCACGTTGAAGTGGACCGGGTCGACGTCGCAGAAGACCGGTCGGAGCCCGGCGTTCCAGACGGCCCCCGCGGTCGCGAAGAAGGTGAAGGCCGGCACGATGACGTCCGAGCCCCGCTCGGCCCCGAGCGCCTGGAGCGGCAGGAGCAGCGCGTCCGTGCCGCTCGCCACTCCGACCGCGTGCGACACCCCCGCGTACGCGGCGATCTCCCGTTCCAGCTCCTCCACCTCCGGCCCGAGAACGAAGGCCTGCGCCTCGACCACGCGGCGGACGGCCTCGTCGAGCTCGGCGCGGATCGAGGCGTACTGGGACTTCAGGTCGAGGAGGGGGATCGGCTGCACGGGACCGGCTGGGCAGGAGTTGGCGGAGGCGAGCGCACAAGCTAGCAGGTCGAAGGGGCGGAGGGGCCCGGAGCGGACCGCCGGACGGGCGCCGCGCATCCGCCCGTGCGCGTCGCCCTTCTGATCGCGCGCGCCCCCGCGTAAGTTGGCCCCGTCCTCCGACGGGCGGGCCCGCCGACGACGTGTGCGCCGGCGCCGCGGCCCGTCCCGGCCGTGTACCTCCACCGCGACGCACGTCCCCATGACCCCCACGCCCCCGCTCGTCCCGGTGCTCCTGTGCGGCGGATCCGGCACGCGGCTCTGGCCGCTCTCCCGGGCGGCCGCCCCGAAGCAGTTCGTAGCGCTCACGGGCGAGCGGAGCCTCCTGCGCGAGACCTGCGCGCGCGTCGCGCCGCACGCCTCCGGCGCGTGGATCGCCGTCGCGAACGCGGAGCACCGCTTCCTCGTGGCGGAGCAGCTCCGCGTGGAGGGCGTCGAGCGGCCCTCGATCCTCCTCGAGCCGGTCGCCCGCAACACCGCGCCCGCGATCACGGCCGCCGCGCTCCAGGCGCTCGAGCTCCACGACGACCCGGTGCTCCTCGTGCTCCCCTCCGATCACGTGATCACGGACCGGGACGCGTTCGGCGCGGCGCTCGCGCACGCCGCGCGGACCGCTGCCGGAGACGCGCTCGTCACGTTCGGCGTGACGCCCCGCGGGCCCTCCACCGGCTACGGCTACATCCGTGCGGGGGAGCCGGGAGACGGCGCGCCCGCGCGCCCCGTCGCCGAGTTCGTCGAGAAGCCGGACGCGGCGACGGCGGCGCGCTACCTCGAGCACGGAGGCTACTTCTGGAACAGCGGGATGTTCGTGTTCCGCGCCCGCCGATACCTGGAGGAGCTCGGACGGCATCGTCCGGCGATGCTGGAGCGTGCGCGGGAGGCCTTCGAGGCGGCTCGGAGCGAAGGCGGGTTCCGGTGGCTGGCCGACGAGCCGTTCCGCACGATCGAGGCGGAGTCGGTCGACTACGCCGTCATGGAGCTCACCGACCGGGGCGCCGTCGTGCCGCTCGATGCCGGATGGAGCGACGTCGGCTCGTGGGACGCGCTCTGGGATCTCGCCGAGCGGGACGAGGGGGACAACGCGCGCGCGGGCGACGTCCTCACCGTGGACACCCGGGGGTCGTACCTGCGCGCGGACGCCGGCCGCCTGGTGGCCGCGGTCGGGGTCGAGGACCTGGTCGTCGTCGACACGCCGGATGCGCTCCTCGTGGCGCCCCGCGCCCGGGCGCAGGAGGTGAAGGGCGTCGTCGACCGGCTGCGAGAGGACGGCCGCGAGGAGGCCGAGCTCCCCGCCCGCGTCCTGCGTCCGTGGGGCGACTACCAGAGCCTCGACGTCGGCCCCACCTACCAGGTCAAGCGGATCACCGTGAAGCCGGGCGCCAAGCTCTCCATCCAGAAGCACCGGCACCGCGCGGAGCACTGGACCGTCGTCGTGGGAACGGCCCGCGTGCTCCGGGACGAGGAGACGTTCGATCTCGCGGAGAACGAGTCGTGCTTCCTGCCGCTCGGCTGCGTGCACCGGCTCGAGAACCCCGGCACGGAGCCGCTCGTGCTGATCGAGGTGCAGTACGGGGACTATCTCGGCGAGGACGACATCGTCCGCTTCGAGGACGAGTACGGGCGGGTGGAGGCGGGGAAGTAGCGGACGCTGGCCGACTGTAAGGATTTTCCTTACCATGAGGCGACCTCCGGCCAAGGGACGTCCCATGATCAAGAGCAAGCTCACATCGAAGGCCCAGACGACCATCCCCCGGCCCGTGCGAACGGCCCTTCGTCTACAGGCGGGAGACGAGATCGTGTACGAGATCGAGGGGGATCGCGTGGTGCTGACCAGGGCGGGGGCGGAGACGCCCGAGGACCCGTTCGCAACCTTCGTGGAGTGGGAGAGCGACGCCGACCGGGAGGCCTATGACGGCCTTTGACCGCGGCGACATCGTCCGCGTGCCGTTCCCGTACACGGACCGGGCCGCGCGGCAGCATCGCCCGGCGCTGGTCGTCTCCCGGGGCGGCCTCGGCGAGGGAGGCGCGCTCCTGTGGGTCCTCATGATCACCAGCGCTGTCCATCGCGGTTGGCCCGGAGACGTCGCGGTGGAGGATCATCGGACCGCGGGCCTGCCGGCTCCGTCGATCGTCCGGACAGCCAAGATCGCGACCATCGAGGCGCGCCATGCGGACCGGATCGGTCGCCTTCCCTCCGCCGTGTGGCAGGAGGTGGACGAGCGGTTGAGCGAGCATCTCGGCCGGGCCTGAGCCGCGCCGGGCGACGCCCCCCGGCTCTCCGAAACGGGAGCCCCCCTACCCCGCCTTCAGCTCGAAGAGCTGGTCCCGCAGCATCGCCGCCCGCTCGAAGTCGAGCGCCTCGGCGGCCTGCGCCATCTCCGCCTCGAGGATCTTCACCATCTCCTCGCGGTTGATCTCGTCGGCGTAGGTCACGGCGCTCTCGGCCACCTTCGCGAGGTTGGCGGGCGCCATGCGCGCGTCGGCCACACGGGTGCTGAACTCGATCTCCTCGACGCTCTTCCGGATCGTCTCGGGCGTGATCCCGTGCTCCTCGTTGTACGCGATCTGGATTTCGCGGCGGCGGTAGGTCTCGTCGATGCACTGCCGCATGGAGCGGGTGACGGTGTCGGCGTACATGATCGCCTTCCCCTCCACGTTCCGCGCCGCGCGGCCGATCGTCTGGATCAGCGAGCGGGCGTCACGCAGGAAGCCCTCCTTGTCGGCATCGAGGATCGCGACGAGGGACACC
>CAZOYA010000186.1:0-7098 GCA_964583815.1 uncultured Gemmatimonadaceae bacterium
GTTCCGTCCTGCTCCTCGCAGGCGAGCCCGGCGTCGGCAAGACGTCGCTCGCGGAGGCCGTGGCGGAGCGCGCCGCCGAGCGCGGGGCCCGGGTCGCCTGGGGACGATCGTGGGAGCGCGGCGACGCGGCCCCCTTCTGGGTCTGGTCGCAGCTGGTCCGTTCCCTCCTCGACGGGGCCGACGAGCAAGCCCGGCGCTCCTGGCTGAGGCCCGGCACGGAGCACCTCGCGCTGCTCGCCCCCGAGCTGGATCCCGATTTCGGAGACGCCGCGAGCTCGAAGCACCGGCTCGACTCGGACGCCGGTCGGTTCTACCTGTTCGAGTCCACCGCCCGGTTCCTGCGGCACGTCTCCTCGACGCAGCCGATCGTGCTCGTGCTCGACGACGTGCTGACCGGCGATCAGCCGTCGCTCCTCCTGCTCCGGTTCCTGGCGCGCGACGTCCGCTCCTCGCACATCCTCATCATCGCCACGTACCGGGCGGGAGAGGCGAACCGCCTGCCCGAGGCCGCCGACGCGCTCGCGGACCTCCTGCGCGAGGGATCCGCCCTGGACCTGCGCGGGCTCCGCCGCGAGGAGGTCGGTCGCCTCATGGAGGCCGTGTCCGACGTGGAGCCGTCCGAGGACAAGGTGGCCGCGGTCCACGAAGCGACTGGTGGAAATCCCCTCTTCGTGCGCGAGGTCACGCGTCTGCTCGCGACGCTCGAGCCGCTCGATCGGCCGGGCCGACCCTGCGTGCCCCTCCCCGACACCGTCCGGGCGGTGATCCGTCGCCGCCTCGCTCCGCTCTCCGCCGATGCCGTCCAGGTGCTCGCGGCCGCGGCGGTCGTGGGCCGGACGTTCGATCTCGCGCTCGTCGACGCCGCCTGCGAGCTGAGCACCGAGCGGATCATCGCGAGCCTCGCCGAGGCGACCTCCCTCGGGATGATCGTCGAGATCCCGGGAGCGGTGCGCAGCTTCGGCTTCTCGCATCCCCTGACGCGCGAGGCCATCTACGAGGGGCTGCCCGTGGCAGCCCGCGCGCAGATGCACCAGCGCGTCGGCCTCGCGATCGAGCGGCTCTACGGGACCGAGACCGTGTCGCAGGTCGGCGCGCTCGCCTACCACTTCTCCAAGGCCGCCACGATCGGCGAGACCGCCCGGGCGCGGGAGTACGCGCGGCGCGCCGGCGACCGGGCCATGGAGCTGTTCGCGTACGAGCAGGCCGTGGTCCAGTACCGTCGCGCGCTCGACGCCCTGGCGCTCTCCGAGGAGAGTCGCCCCGCCTGCCGCACGCGTCTCCTCCTGCGACTGGCGCGCGCGCTGGCACGGGCGGGCGACTATCCGGAGGCGAAGGCGACGTTCCTGCGCGGCGCGGATCTCGCGCGCGAGCACGGCACGCCGCAGGAGTTCGCCATGGCCGCGCTCGGAGCCGGCGAGCCGCAGGTGGAGGGCGGACACGTCGACCGACAACTCGTGGCCCTGCTCGAGGAGGCGCTCGAGCGGCTGGATTCCACCGACGGCGCGCTCCGCGCCAAGGTGCTCTCCCGCCTCTCGCTCGAGCTGACGTTCGCAGACGAGCGCTCGGTGCGCGAGGATCGCCGGGAGTGCCTGAGCCTCGAAGCGCTCGAGATCGCGCGACGCACGGACGACGTGGGCGCGCGCGTGAGCGCGCTCCGCGCCCGCTGGCTCGCCGTCTGGGGTCCCGAGGGGCTGGGGGAGCGGAAGTCGCTTTGCGAGGAGGGCCTCGCCCTCGCGATCGGCACGGGCGACCGGGAGATCGAGCTGATGGTGCGCGCGCGCCGCGCCACCTGCGCGCTCGAGGTCGCCGACGTGGCGGCCGCCGACGTGGACATCACCGCCCATGCGCGGCTGGCCGAGGAGCTGCGCATGCCGTACCACGAGTGGGCGGCCGCCACCATGCGTGCCGGACGGGCGCTCCTCGGCGGCGCGCTCGATCGGGTCGAGGAGCTCGCGCAGGAGGCCGCAGACCTGATGCCCGGCCGTCCGAACGCGGCGCACGCCCAGGTCAACCAGCTCACGCTCCTGCGGTGGGAGCAGGGCCGGCTGGGCTCGCTGCACGGGACGTGGTCGGCCCTCGCCGAGCAGTACCCGCAGCTCGGGTTCGCCCGGGGGTGGCTGTCGCTCGCCGCGGTGGAGCTCGGCCAGCCGGAGGAGGCACGCGTCGCGCTGCAGGAGCTGCTCGACGCCATGCCCACCCTGCCCCGGAACGCGCTCTGGCTCCCCGCCATCGCGATCGCGACGCTGACGGTCACCGAGCTCGAGGACGAGCGGGCGGCCGCGAGCCTCTACTCGTGGCTCCTCCCCCACGCCGATCGCGTGATCCTGATTCCGATGCCCCATCCGGCCATCTGCTTCGGGACGGCCCGGCTCTACCTCGGGCTGCTGGCCACGACGATGGGAGCCTGGGAAGACGCCGAGGAGCACTTCCGGGCGGCCGCCGAAGCCAACCAGCGCCTGGGGGCGACGGTCTTCCTGGCGCGGAGCTACTTCGGGCACGCGCGTGCCCTGGCGCTCCGCGGCGCCCCGGGCGACGAGGAGCGCGCCCGCCGACTCCTCGGCCGTGCCGACGCGCTCGCGAGCTCCCTGGGGCTCGTCCGGCTGTCGCGGGAGATGGACGCGCTCCGGGACCGGTGGCCCGGGCGGGAGGCACCCGGCGGGCTGCGCGCACCCCTGGACGGGAACGGACGGCTCCTGCTGGCTCCGGCGACAGGCCGGGTCCTCGCGCCGGGAGGGGTCCGGGCCCCCCTCCCCCTCGATCCCGCGACCGCGGTGCGCTCGGCGGCGGTCGCCCTGTCCGCGAGCGCGGAAGCCGATGGCGGGTCCCGAGGCGAGGGCCGTCCCGCCGCGGCCGCCCCCGTGCCGGGCCCCGACGACGAGCCGGCCGCGCAGGATCCGAGCGACGAGGAGATCCTCGTCCCGCACGACGCACCTCCAGGCGGCGCGAACGTCTTCCGCAAGGAGGGCGAGTACTGGACGATCGCGCACCGGGGCTCCCTGGTCCGCCTCAAGGACACGAAGGGTCTCCGATGCCTCGCCAGGCTGCTCGCGAACCCCGGGCGGCAGATCGCCGCCGTCGAGCTCGAGGCCAGCGAATCCGACGGCCCGCCGGTGCCCGAGCTCGTCGGAGCGGGCTCCATGGCCGGCTCGGCGGATCACGACGGGAGCAGGCCCGACCTGGGCGACGCCGGTGCGATGCTCGATCCGCAGGCGAAAGCGGAGTACAAGGAGCGCATCGACGAGCTCCGCGAGGTGCTCGAGGAGGCCGAGCAGTTCAGCGACGACCGGCGGGCCACCGCGGCCCGCGAGGAGCTCGACTTCCTGACGAGCGAGCTCGCGCGCGCGGTCGGGCTCGGCGGACGGGACCGTCGCGCGGGGTCGCACGCGGAGCGCGCCCGGCTCAACGTCACGCGCGCGATCCGCTCCTCGCTGCGCATCCTCGAGCGCGAGCACGAGGCCCTCGCCGCGCACCTGTCGGCCACGATCCACACGGGTCGCTACTGCTCGTACACGCCGGACCCCCGCGCGCCGATCGCCTGGCAGACCTGACGCGCCCGACGGGTCGTGCGCGGCCCGGGACGCCCCCGCCGCCCCCGAGCGTCCCCGCTCCGCATCGATGAACCTCCGTTCAGTGCTCCTGAACGCCCGTAGGGCAGAGTGATACGAACGGAGCAGGCGTACCATCGAAGCGCCCCACAATGACCCCGTGACGCTGCACGTCACCATCGAGCGGATGCAGCCGCTGGCAGGCCGCGTGTGCCTCGGCTCGTCCGAGCCCGTGTGCTTCATGGGATGGCTCGAGCTGATCGGCGCCCTCTCGGATCTCGTCGGCGCCGATCGTGCGTCGAAGGAAGCCGACCGGGACGCCTGATCCCGCCGCGTGCCCGCGGCCGTTCGGGTCGCGCGGTCCCCTTCGGTCCGGCGGCCCTTCCGGCGGCCGGCCTCGCCCCTGGCGCCCTCCGCGCCCCCTCCCCTCCCTCCCCGCATCGCCGTCCGCCACCGCGTCGGCCGGACGCGGGCGTCGCCCCCCATGAACCGCCGCCTTGAACCACCGTTCCGCCTCGTTGAACGCCCCTCCTTCGACGGCGCGGCGACGACCGGCCGGTGAGGGGACCCGGCAGCCGACCACCGGCTTCGGGACTCACGCACGGGACGGTGGTCGCTGCGCGGACCGAAACCACGCAGACAGATCGAAGGAGAGTCCCATGACGCATGCAACGCGAGCTCTGGCCCTGCTCCTGACGATGGGCGCGCTCGGCGCGACCGCGGTGCGGGCCCAGACGACGGAACCGAGGGGTGCGGCGGGAAGCGACGTCTTCACGCTGAACGTCTACGGCGGCGGCTACGCGCCGACCGCCGACATCGCGCCGGGCGCGGGCTTCGACGCGTCCGGAACGATCGGCGCGGCGGGGACCGTGTGGGTCCACCGCAACGTGGGCCTCAGGGCCAACGTGCTCTGGGCGCGGACGGACGCGCCGGCGGGCGCGCCGGTGCCGCTCGAGGGTGAGCGCCCCGACGTGTGGTCGTACAGCGGGGACGTGGTGCTACGGCTTCCGCTCGCGCTGGGCGACGCCGCGTCCTGGTTCCCCTACCTGGTCGCAGGGGCCGGAGCCAAGACCTACGACTTCGAGCAGGACGAGACGGACACCGAGACCGACTTCGCCGGGAATTTCGGCGCCGGCCTCGAATACCGGTTCGAGCGGGTGGGATTGCAGGCCGAGGTTCGGGACGTCGTCTCGAGCTTCGAGCGGTTCGAGATCGACGAGGTCCAGCACGACGTCGTCTGGACGGCGGGCATCACGGTCAGCTTCTGACGCGGAGCGCCCGGGAGGCCCTCCCGCCGTGCGGAAACCCGCGCGACGGGAGGGACGCCCCGCGGGGTCGCGTCCGGAGCACCACGACGCAGAAGCGACGTCGGACCATCACATGGAGATGGAGCAGATGAAGCAGCCTTCGAAGAGGAGTCCCGGCAGTCGGGGCTCGATCGTGCTCGTCGCGGTGACGCTCGCCCTGGGTGGTGGCATCGTGGCGTGGAAGTACGCGGCGGCGGCGGAGACGGCGGGCGCGGCGGCGCTGCCCGAGCCGGCCGCGGTCGTGCGGAGCGCGGTGGCGGAGCCGCGGGAGCATCACGGCACCGCGACCGCGATCGGAACCGTGGTCGCCACGCGCTCGGTGACCCTGCGGAACGAGGTGCCGGGCACGGTGCGCCGCACGCAGCTGACCCCGGGCCGGATCGTGGAGCCGGGGACCGTGCTGGTGGCGCTCGACGTGTCGGTGGAGGAGGCGGAGCTGAAGGCGCTCGAGGCGCGGGCGGAGCTCGCGAGCTCGACGCTCGCACGCCTCCAGCGTCTGGCCGAGCGGCGCGCGGTGTCCGCGATGGACGTCGACAACGCGCGCGCGGAGCGCGACATGGCGCGCGCCGAGATCGAGCGGATCCGGGCGGTCATCGAGCGCAGGACGATCCGAGCCCCCTTCCGGGCCCGGGTCGGCATCGCGGACGTGCATCCCGGCCAGTTCCTCGAGGCGGGCACGTTCCTGACCACGCTCCAGGGCGTGGACGACGCCGTCCACGTGGACTTCGCCGTGGCGCAGTCCGTCGCGGCGCAGCTCGCGGCCGGTGACGCGGTCGAGGTGTTCGTCTCGGAGGGCGACGCTCCGATCCCCGCGCGGATCGTGGCGGTCGACGCGCGCGTCGATCCCGCGACGCGCAACGCCACGGTGCGCGCCCGCATCGAGCACCTGGACGCACGCGTGTCTCCCGGAGCGTCCGTGCGCGTGCAGGTGCCCGTGGGCGCGCCGCAATCCGTGGTCGTCGTGCCCGTGACCGCCCTGCGGAAGGGACCGGGCGGCGATCACGTGTTCCTGATCGAGGACGCGTCCGGCCAGACGCGCGCACGCGTGCGCGAGGTGCGGGCGGGCCCGCTGCTCGGCGAGGAGGTGGTCATCCTCGGCGGGCTCGAGCCCGGCGACCGCGTCGCCTCCGCCGGCTCGTTCAAGCTGATGGACGGCATGCTCGTGAGCGTGGCCCCGGAGAGCGGTCGGAGCGCCGCCGTCCACGATTCCGCGGACGCGTCCGCGGAGGGAGCCGGGGCATCATGAGATCGTTCACGGACCTCTTCATCCGGCACCCCGTCCTCGCGGTGGTGGTCAACCTGGCCATCCTGCTGGTGGGCTGGCGTGCCCTGCGAAGCCTTCCGGTGCAGCAGTATCCGCAGATCGAGAGCTCGTCGGTCGTCATCACGACCGTCTACTACGGGGCGAGCGCCGAGACCGTGCGCGGGTTCCTCACCACGCCCATCGAGCGGGCCGTCTCGGCGATCAGCGGCGTGGACTACGTGGAGTCGCAGAGCCGCGCGGGCGTCTCCACAGTGACCGTACGGCTGAAGCTCAACCACAACAGCACGGACGCCCTCGCGGAGGTCACGGCCCGGCTCCAGCAGGTGCGGGCCGAGCTGCCGCCGGGCGCCGAGCCCCCGGTGGTCGACATCCAGCGGGCCGATCGGCCCTACGCGACGTTCTACCTCGCGTTCTCGTCGCCCGAGCGGACGAGCCCGGAGGTGACGGACTGGCTGATGCGGGAGATGCAGCCGCAGCTGTCCACGCTGCCGGGCGTGCAGCGGGTCACGATCGAGGGCGGCCGTCACATCGCGATGCGCGTCTGGATCGATCCGGACCGTCTCGCGGCGCTGAACCTCGCGCCCGGCGACGTGCACGCGGCCCTGCGGCGCAACAACTACCTCGCGGCGGTCGGCCAGACGAAGGGCAACCTCGTCCAGATCAACCTGATCGCGAACACGGACCTGCGCACCGTCGACGAGTTCCGCGACCTGATCGTCGCCAACCGCGACGGCGCGCTGGTGCGCCTCAGCGACGTCGCGGACGTCGAGCTCGGCGCGGAGGACGCCGAGATGATCGCCAAATTCAACGACCGGCAGGCGGTCTACCTCGGCGTCTGGCCGCTGATCGGGGTGAACGATTAGCAGGTCGATGAAATACTCACCGAAAAAACTGTGTGTCAGCACGACAAAGCCGATCACGTCCCAGCCTTCGCGGGCAATGTAGCACGCGCGCTGCTTGACCGCGCCCTCCAGAAACGCCA
>CAZOYA010000187.1:0-6958 GCA_964583815.1 uncultured Gemmatimonadaceae bacterium
ACGCAGGCCGCGCTCCTCGAGGCCATGCAGGAGCACCGGGTGACCGTCCAGGGCCGCACCTACACGCTCGAGGAGCCGTTCTACGTCTTCGCGACGCAGAACCCGATCGAGCTCGAGGGGACCTATCCCCTGCCCGAGGCGCAGCTCGACCGCTTCATGTTCGAGATCGTGATCGAGCACCTCTCGGAGGAGGAGGAGCTCGAGGTCGTGCGCAGCACCACGGGGATCCTCGAGCCGGAGTTCGGCCACGCGATCACGGGACCCGATCTCGTCGCCTTCCAGCGGCTCGTGCGCCGGGTGCCCGTCTCGGACGCGGTGCTCCGCTACGCCGTGGGCCTGACGCGCGCGAGCCGGCCCTCGCCCAACGGAGCGAGCCCCGAGTTCGTGCGGAAGTGGGTCGCCTACGGCGCCTCCGTGCGCGCCGCCCAGTACCTCGTGCTCGGAGCGAAGGCGCGCGCGCTCACGCAGGGACGCTACCACGTGACCTTCGAGGACATCCGCGCGCTCGCGCACCCGGTGCTCCGGCACCGCGTGCTCCCGAACTTCCACGCGGAGTCGGAGGGACGGACCTCGGGCGAGCTGATCGACATGCTCCTCGAGGAGGTGCCCGTGCCGGCTTCGAGGATGTAGCCGGTGGCCACGGCGAGCCGGCGTGCGGCCGGAGGGGCCCGCTTCCTCGATCCCGCCATCCTCGCGCGGATCGGGAACCTGGAGCTCCTCGCGCGCACGGTGGTGGACGGTTTCCTGACCGGCCTCCACCGCTCGCCGTACCTCGGCTTCAGCACGGACTTCGCCGAGCACCGGTCCTACATGCCGGGCGACGACGTGCGGCGCATCGACTGGAGGCTCTTCGCCCGCACGGACCGTCACTTCATCAAGCTCTTCGAGGCGGAGACGAACGCGAACTTCGTCGTCCTGCTCGACGTCTCGGCGTCGATGAGCTACCGGAGCCACGAGGTCTCGAAGCTCGACTACGCCCGCTACATCGCGGCGTGCCTGGGCCATCTCTCGAACCGCCAGCGGGACCGGGTGGGGCTCGTCACGTTCGACCACGAGATCGTGGAGTACCTGCCGCCCGGCATGCGCCCGATCGACACGATGCTCCACCTGCTCGACCGGGTCGACGCGGGACGGCATGGCGAGCTCGGGCCGCCGCTCCGGCGCGTCACCGAGCTGCTCGCGCGGAAGGGGATCGTGGTCGTGATCTCGGACTTCTACGAGGACCCGGTCGCGGTGCTCGGCGCGATCGCCCCGCTGCGGGCGCGTGGACACGACGTGATCGTCTTCCACGTCCTCGACCCGCAGGAGCTCTCCTTCACCTTCGAGGGCGCCTCCGGCTTCGAGGACCTCGAAACGCGCCGGCAGATCCCCGTGGTACCGGAGCGTCTGCGCGAGCGGTACCGGGCGATGATCGCGGAGCACGTCGACGCGCTGCAGCGCGCCTTCAGCGACCAGCGCATCGACTACGTCCAGCTCGACACCTCGCAGCCGCTCGACCAGGCGCTCTTCCAGTACCTGCTCGTGCGTGAGCGCCTGAGGACCGCCCGATGAGCTTCCTGGTCCCGCTCTTCCTGCTCGGGCTCGCGGGGATCGCCGTGCCGGTGATCCTCCACCTCACGAGGCGTCAGCGCCGGAACGTGGTGCGCTTCCCCTCGCTCATGTTCCTCCAGCGGATCCCCTACGAGGAGCGGCGGCGGCGGCGTATCCGCCACTGGGCCCTGCTCGCGCTCCGCGCGCTCGCGCTCGCGCTGCTGGCGTTCGCCTTCGCCCGGCCGTTCTTCGACCGGTCCGACCTCGCGGCGGGGGCGGCCGCGGGGCCGCGCGAGGTCGTGGTGCTCGTGGATCGCAGCTACAGCATGGAGATCGGGGACCGGCTGGAGCGCGCCCGCGGCGAGGCGTCGACCGTGTTCGCCGGGCTCGGACCGCTCGACCGCGCGAGCCTCGTCGCCTTCGACCAGGGGGCCGAGGTGCTCGTGCGCTCCACCACGGACCGGGCGCGCCTCCGCAGCGTGCTCGAGGACCTGGCGCCGGGCTCCGGCGTGACCCGCTTCGGACCGGCGCTCAAGGTCGCCCAGACGATCCTCGAGGAGTCGACGCTCGCCCGCGGAGAGGTCTACCTGCTCACGGACTTCCAGCGCACCGGCTGGGCCGGGGACGAGGGGGTCCGCCTGCCGGCCGGCTCACGCCTGGTGCCCGTGTCGGTCGCCGAGGAGGCGCCGGAGAACGTGCAGGTGACGGACGTGTCGCTCCCGCGCGTGGTGGACACGGGCCGCGAGCGCGTCACGCCCACCGCCCGGCTGGTCCGGCGCGGGGGGGACGGCCCACGGGACGTGCCGGTGAGCCTCGAGATCGACGGGCAGCCGGTCCAGTCGGTGACGGTGCGCATGGACGCCGACGGCGCGACGACCGCGACCTTCCAGCCCATCACGGTGTCGCGGGCCCACACGCGCGGCACGGTGCGCGTGCCCGCGGACGCGCTCCCCGCGGACGACGTGCGGCGCTTCGTGGTCTCGCCCGGCGCGGCCGCGACGGTGCGGATCGTCGGCGGCGCGACCGGAACGGAGGATCCCAACCTGTATCTCTCGCGTGCGCTGTCGATCTCGCAGGACGGGCGCTTCGACGTGCGCGCGCGGCGCGGCGCCCCGGCGGCCGCCGACCTCGAGGGCACGGACGTGATCGTGCTCAACGACGCGCGCGTGGACGCGGGCGCTGCGAGCCTGCTCCGCGGATTCCTCGAGGAGGGCGGCGGCGTGCTCGTGGCGCTCGGGGAGCTCGCGCGCTGGCCGTCCGAGGCGCTCGACCTGCTCCCGGGCACCCCCGGCGAGATCGCGGACCGCGGTCGGGGCGGCCGGCTCGGGCATCTCGAGTACAGCCATCCGGTGTTCGAGGTGTTCGCGGGCCCGCGCAGCGGCGACTTCACCACCGCGCGCTTCCTGCGGACCCGCGGCTTCACGCCCGCGGACTCCGCTCGCGTCCTCGCGCGCTTCGACGACGGGACCGTCGCGCTCGCGGAGCGGCGGGTGGGTCGCGGGCGCGTGCTCGCGTGGACGTCCACGCTGGACACCTACTGGAACGACCTCGGGCTCCAGCCCGTGTACCTCCCGTTCGTGCACCGGATGGTGGAGTACCTCGCCGGGCGCACCGAGGCGCGGAGCGCGTTCGAGGTCGGCCAGGTGATCGACCTGGCGAGCGCGGAGGCGCTGACCGCGGCCGGGATCCCGCCGGCCGTGGCGCGCGAGATCGCGGGCGGCGGCGAGCAGGTGGCGCTCACCCCGGGCGGCGACGCGCTCCGCGTGGTCGACGAGGCGGCCACGGGCTATCTCACGCTCGCCGAGGGAGGCTTCTACACGATCCGGCCGCCCGGCACCGAGCCGGAGCGCCCGATCACGCTGGCCGTCAACGTGGACGTCGAGGAGTCGAACCTGGCGACGATCGACCCCGAGGAGGTGGTGCTCGGGATCGAGGCGGCGTCGGCCGGAGCACGGGCGGCGGCCGGCGACGCCCCGGACGCCGCCCAGCTCCAGCGGGCGGACCAGGAGCGCCGCCAGTCGCTGTGGCGCTGGATCCTCCTCGGCGCGCTCGCACTACTGATCATGGAGACGGTCGCGTCGAACTGGGTCTCGCGGGGGAGCGCCGTGGCGGGCCGGGAGGGCGACGCCGTAGCTTGAGGGGAGCTCAGGGGAGGGACTGGAGATGACCGATTCCGAGAAGCGGCTCGCGGAGCGGAGGCTCGCGGAGCTGGTGCGGTCCGTGCGCCTCCGCTGGAAGCTCCGGCTCGTGCTGCGGGGGCTCGTCTGGACCCTCGGCGTCTCGGCGCTCGTCTTCCTCCTGTCGGCGGTCCTCGTCGAGCGCCTCCGCTTCTCGCCGGAGGCCGTGATCTGGCTCCGGGTGGCGAGCTGGGGCACGCTCCTCGGGATGCTCGGCGTGCTCGTCCTCCGCCCGCTACTCCGCCCCGTGACCGACACGCAGGTGGCGCTGTACCTGGAGGAGCACGAGCCCTCGATCGACATGGCGGTCGTGAGCGCGCTCGAGGCGGGGCGCGACCCGCGCTTCTCGCCGGCCCTCACGGCGCGCGTGCTCGAGCAGGCGCTCGAGCGGGCGAAGCAGGTCGAGTACGGACGCAGGATCGAACAGACCGCGCTCTACCGCTTCGGGGGCGCGCTCTCCGGTCTCGCCGTGGCGGGTCTGCTCTTCCTCCTGCTCGGGCCGACGCAGCTCCGGTACGGGCTCCAGGCGATCCTCTCCCCCACGCGCGACGCCTCCACGGTCAACCCGTACCGCATCGACGTGCTCCCCGGGAACACGATCGTCGCGCGGGGCTCGGACCAGATGATCACGGCGGCGCTGCACGGATTCGATGCCGGGAGCGTCTCGATCTTCACGAGCACGGGTGACACGCCCGGCTTCCAGCGCCTGAGCATGCTCCCGGGCGACAGCACGGGCTTCGAGTACATGCTCCTCGCCGTCGACCGGCCCACGCAGTACTTCGTGGAGGCGTCGGGCGTCCGCTCCCCGACCTTCACGATCGACGTCGCGGAGCTGCCCTACGTGGGCCAGCTCGACCTGACGTACCACTTCCCCGGCTACACGGGCCTTCCCCCGCGGGTCGTGGAGGGGGGCGGGGACGTGGCCGCGCTCGCCGGCACGCGCGTGGAGCTGGTCGTCCGCTCCACGATCCCCGCGCCGGGCGGGCGGCTGCTCATCGACGGCGAGCCCGCCGGCGATCTCCAGGTCCAGGAGGACGGGACGCTCACGGGCTCGTTCACCGTGGAGCGGCGCGGCCTCTACTCGATCGAGCTCGCCCGGGACAACGGCGCCCTCGTGCCGGCCTCGCCCGAGTACACGATCGATCTCCTGACGGACCAGGAGCCCTCGCTCCGCTTCACCCGGCCCGGTCGCGACATGCCCGCCTCGCCCATCGAGGAGGTCTACCTGGAGATGGAGGCGTTCGACGACTACGGCGTCCGGGACGTCCGCCTCGTCTACTCGGTGAACGGCGGCCCCGAGGACACCGTGGCCGTCTTCGGCACCTCGGGCCCGCCCCTCCGGGAGGTCTCGGCCGGACACACGCTCTACCTCGAGGAATGGCAGCTCGAGCCCGGCGACCTGGTCTCGTACTACGGGCTCGTGCGCGACAACGGGAGCGGCGCGCTGGTCGCGAGCGACATGTTCTTCCTGAACGTGCGGCCGTTCGAGCGAGCCTACCGCGAGGCCGAGCAGCAGGGCGGCGGGGGCGGGGGCGGCGGCGAGATGCCCGGCATGGACCAGAACGCGCTGTCGGAGATGCAGCGCCAGATCATCTCGGCGACCTTCAACCTCGTGCGGCAGCGTGACACGTACACGCCCGACGTGTTCTCGGAGAACGTGGTGAGCGTGGCGCTCGCGCAGGACCGCCTGCGGGAGCAGGTGCTCACGCTCCTCGAGCGGATGCAAAACCGGCGCCTGATCGAGGTCGATCCCGGCTTCCGGGACGTCTCGCAGATCCTTCCGCTGGCCGCGGAGGCGATGGTGAAGGCGCATGGCGCCCTCTCGGAGCAGGAGCTCCGCGACGCGATCCCGAGCGAGCAGGAAGCCCTCCGTTACCTCCAGCAGGCGGAGGAGACGTACGAGCGGTACGTGACCACGTCCCGCCAGCAGGGAGGCGGGGGCGGAGGCGGCGGACAGAGCGCGGCCGCCGAGGACCTGGCCGACCTCTTCGAGCTCGAGCTCGACAAGCTGCAGAACCAGTACGAGACGGTGCGGCGCGGTCAGCAGCAGCAGATCGACGCGCAGGTGGACGAGCTCTCCCAGCAGCTCGAGCGGCTCGCGCGCCGGCAGGAGCAGGAGGCCGAGCGGCAGCGCCGGCGCGCGCAGGCGGGTGCCCAGGGCGCTCCCGGAGCGGGCGAGTCCCAGCGCGCGCTCGCGGACGAGACCGAGCGGGCGGCCCGCGAGCTCCAACGCCTCGCGCGGGAGCGGCAGGACGCCCGGCTCCAGGAGACCGCGCGGCAGCTCCAGGAGGCGGCCGAGGCCATGCGCCGCTCCGCGTCCGACCGGGGGAGCGCGAGCTCGGCGGGCGCGGCCGAGGCCATGCGCCGGCTCGAGGAGGCGCGCCAGGCGCTCGACGAGCAGCGGGCGGGCCGCGCCGGGGAGACCGTGCAGGAGGCCCTCCGGCAGGTGGACGCGCTCCGGCAGCAGCAGCGCCAGGTCCAGGACGCGGTGCGGGAGCTTCCCGCCACGGGTCCCGAGCGGCGCGAGGCGATCGACCGACTGCGGGAGCGCAAGAACCAGATGACGCAGGCGGTGGCGAACCTCGAGCAGGGCCTCGACCAGGCGGCGAACAGCAGCCAGGACGAGAGCCCGCAGGCCGCCAGGGGGCTGCAGAACGCCGCGGACCACATCCGCGAGTCGAACCTGAAGGAGAAGCTCCAGTACTCCCGCGGCACGATCGAGCAGTGGGACCCACAGTCGGCGCTCACCCTGGAGCTGAGCATCGAGGGGGACCTGCAGGCGCTCCGCGACCAGCTCGAGGAGGCCCGGGAGGCGGCCGGCGCCCGCGCCGTGAACCCGCTCGACGAGGCGCTCGAGGGGACGCGGGAGCTGGTGCGGGGGATGGAGGCGATGAACCGGCGGCTCGAGGAGCGGCGCGGGGAGCCGGGACAGGAAGGGCAGCCCGGTCAGCAGGGGCAGGCCGGAGAGCAGGGTCCGGAAGGTCGGCCTGGCCAGCAGGGCGGCCAGCCCGGTCAGCAGTCCGGACAGCAGGGTCAGGAAGGTCAGCCTGGACAGCAGGGTCAGCAGGGCGGCCAGCCCGGTCAGCAGGGTCAGGAAGGTCAGCCAGGCCAGCAGGGCGGCCAGCCCGGCCAGCAGCAGGGCCAGCAGGGCGGCGGCGGCGGCGACACCCGGGACGGCGTGGCCTGGAACCCGGACGGCACCCGCCAGGGCGGCGGAGGCCCCACGGGGGGGACCCCGCGCGAGTTCACGG
>CAZOYA010000188.1:0-6926 GCA_964583815.1 uncultured Gemmatimonadaceae bacterium
CGTGCTGGACCGGCAGATCTCGGACCGGCGCATCTTTCCCGCCGTCGACATCAAACGCTCCGGCACCCGAAAGGAGGAGCTGCTGCTGAGCTCCACCGAGCTGAACCGGGTCTATCTACTCCGGAACTTCCTCGCGGACATGCCGCCCGCCGAGGCGATCGAGTTCCTCCTCAAGCGGATGGCGAAGACGGAGAGCAACCGCGAGTTCCTGGAGACGATGGCGCACGGCGAGTAGCGGGCGCGCGTCGGGGTCGCGGCGCCGCCGATCCCCTACTCGTCCAGCACGTCCTCGTAGCGCGGGTTGATCACCAGCTCGTCCCCGTCGAAGACCTTCCGGTCCCACGGGAAGATGATGTTCGCGTCGGTCACGAGCGCGGTGTAGTCGGGGCGGAAGCCCGTGCTGCGCGCGAAGCTGGTCGCCGTGCGGACCTCGGCCGGATGCACGTCGCGCACCGCGGCGAGCGCGAGGCGGAGGGTGTCGCCGGAGCTCGTGATCTCGTCCACGATGAGCACGCGGCATCCCGCCAGCGTGCGGGGCGCGGCCGAGAGGACCTCGGGACGCTCGCGCACCTCGTCGCCCCGTCGGCGCGAGATCGTCATCGCGTAGAAGTCGACGCGGAGGATGGACGCCACCACGGCCGCGGGGATCGCGCCCGCGCGCGCGATGCCGACGACGACCTCTGGGTCGTAGTCCCTCGCGACCTTGAGCGCGAGGGCGCGGCAGAGCTCTCCGAACATCGTCCAGTCGAGCTCGAGATGCTCGGTGGGGATCGAATCGATCGTCGCCATCATGGTCCTCGTCACTCCCGCTCGCTGCGGTTCACGGGGGACCCCCACGAAATCTTCGAGTCCGTCGATCTCCGTAAGATACGAGGGCCGTGCTCCGGCGCACCCGTCGCACGCCCGCGGCGGCGGATTGACGGCTCCGCGGACGCGGACGAGGTTCGGGCCATGTCCGATCCACGTGGCCCCGAGGCGGACCGCCTGCTGGAGGAAGCGCTCGCCCGGAACGGGGGCGAGGATCCGCGCGTGCTCTGCCGGCAGCGGCTGCGAGAGCTCAAGCAGGCCGACGCGGCCGCGTACGAGGAGGCGGTCGGCTACTATCGCGACGTGCTCCTCCCGGGGATCGCGGAGGGGGCGACGCCCCCGCTCGACGCGTGGACGGAGTACGGGCGCCGCCTCGCGGCCGCGCTGGCGCCGGGACGCACCGTGAGCATCGATCGCACGGGCCGGGCGCGCCCCTACGAGGGACCCGATCCGGCCGACCTGGTGCTGCAGCTCCCGGAGGGCGAGGTGCGGGCGCTCCTCGTCGCCGCGCCCGCGGACCCGAGTCCCGCGCAGCGGGCCACGCGGGACGCGCTCGTGGAGGGGAAGCAGCGCCTGCCGGCGTGAGGCGGGGCGGTCGCTCCCGGGTGCCCTCAGGAGCGCGTCTCGAACACCCCCGTATCCCGGTTCTTCCGCACGTCGTCCCACGGAAAGATCCGGCCGTTCATCACGATCCAGACGCCCTCGGGGAGCGTCTGCACCGCCGTGAGCGCGCCTCCGAGGTTGAACAGCCCGTCGGAGGAGCCGAAGGCGAAGGGGATCATCGCGCCGGTGAGCACGATCGTCCGCCCCGTCACCTCCCGCGCCAGCACCGCCGCCGTGTCGACCATCGTGTCCGTGCCGTGCGTGATCACGATCCGGCGCTCCGCGGCGTCCGTGCACGCCCGCGCGATCAGCGCGCGGTCCCCCTCGGTCATGTCGAGCGAGTCCACCATCATGAGCGTCCGCACCTCGACGTCGAGGCGGCAGCGTCCCATGCGGAGCATCTGGGGGACGTGGGATTCGCCGAAGTCGAGCGTGCCGGTGAGCTCGTCGTACTCCTTGTCGAAGGTCCCGCCGGTGACGAGGAGCCGGATCGCGGTCGTCACGGGCGGGCCTACTCGAAGCTGGCCGGCACCGCCTCGTACATCTCGCGCGCGACCTCCTCGGCCGGGCGCATGCGGGCGGGGTCGAGCGTGAAGTCCGGACGCTCCGGCTCGCGCAGCTTCTCGAGGAGCTCGCGGACCTCGCGGGGCGAGAGACCCAGCTCGCCGAGCGCCGCGGCATCGAGCCGGGCGCCGTCGCGCGCGCGCACGCCGTCCGGGCCGGCCTCGACCAGCCGCGCGAGGGCGGCGCGCTCCGCGCGGCTGAGCGGCGCGCCGGCGAGGTCGTAGTCCACCCAGGCCTCGTAGCTGAGCGGCGCCACGCGCTCGACCATGCCGGCGATCACCTCGGCGTAGGCGCGGATCTCGTACTGCGCCCGCGGATCGACGCGCAGCGTCAGGAAGTGCAGCAGGTTGTGGAGGTCGATCTTCCAATACCACTGCGTGTAGGTCGAGATCGGCAGGTCGATCCGCGCGATCTCGCGCGCGACGTCCTCCTCGAGGAGCCAGCGGTACGCGCCCCCGGCCCGCTCGCGCAGCTCCTCCCACCGCTCGACCGCTTCGCGGTAGACGGCGTCGGGCACCTCGCCCCCCCGACCCTGGCGGTTGTCCCGGCTCTGGAGCTCGAAGTGCTCGCGCCCGGGCCGGTAGAAGAGGAGCGGCATGAGCGAGTAGCGGGCCGAGAGCTCGTTCACGGACGCCATGCGGTGCCGGATCCACTGCCGCGCGACGAACATCGGCATCGCGCAGTGGAACTTGAGCTCCACCATCTCCGAGGGGGTGGTGTGCCGGTGGCGTCGCAGATACCGCAGAAGCCCGCGTGTCTGCGACACGCGGCGGGTCCCGGCCCCGTAGCTCACGCGGGCCGCCTGCTCGACCGCCTCGTCGGATCCCATGTAGTCGACGAGCGCCACGAAGCCGTGGTCGAGGACGGGGAAGTATCCCCCGAGGATCTCCTCGGCGGCGGACACGGTGGGGCGCTTGGTCTGCATGACGCTCGGGGTCGGGGTGGGCGGCCGCCCCGAATCTCTGGTGCGGGCCGGTGCGTGGGAAGCCCCGCCGGCCGAGCCGGGCCCGGGCACGAGACCGGCGGCTAGAACGTCTCCGGCCCGAGCAGGAAGCGCCGGCTCCGGAAGATCTCCGGGTTGAAGAATCCCGAGCGCAGCTTATTGAGCTCGAAGGTGAGCCGGAACATCGGGGGCCCGCCGACGGAGCCCACCGGGAAGACCACGTCCGCCCGCCAGATGTTGCGCGTCCCGGATGGCAGCCCGAGCCGCAGCCCGAAACCGGCCGACCCCTGCCACCCCGAGTCGATCCCGTAGGGGACGTCGCCCGGGAGGACCCGGCCGGCATCGGCGAAGAGCGTGAGCCCGAGGTCCATGGTGCTCGGGTCCGGCCATGGCAGCACGATGCGGTCCTCGACCACGAACAGGAGCATCCGGCCGCCCGGGAGCACGTCCTCCGGCAGCGCGCGCACGGCCTCCCGCCCCCCGAGGCTGAGCTGGAAGGGAAGCGTGGTGTGCCAGCCGCCGCCTGCCGACGCGCGCAGGAACCACGTCTGGCCGGGCAGGAGCTGGCTCCGCCCGTAGAAGACGAGGTCCGCCTCGGCCAGCACGTCGCGCCAGCCGCCCCCGACCTGCCGCGCCTCGACAGTCGTGCCGCCGTGCAGGAGCGAGGAGCCGAGGGGTGCGGTGAAGCTCCCGTGGAGCCGCGCCACGAGATCCTCGATGCGCGGGTCGTCCCCGGTGAAGATCGGCAGGGAGCGGGCCGCGCTGGCGCCGAGGAAGAAGCCGAGCCCCACGTTCTGGCGGTCCCGCACGCCGTCGAGCCCCACGTACTCGACGTAGCGGAAGCGCCGCGTGCCGAGGTGGACGCCCACGCGCGTCGCGGTCCCGAACGCCATTTGCCGGAGCATCTCGCCCGGGAGGGGGCCGGCGTAGGGCACCCGATCGTCGTAGCTCTCGGTCGGGGTGACCTCGGGCTGTCCCTCGAACCCGATCCGGTCCCTCGTGAGGCTCACCCCGACGATGACGGAGGCGCCGGGCTCACCGAAGCGGTGTGCGCCGGAGAGCTCGATCTGCTCGCGGAAGACGGGGAGCAGGGTGCGGGTGTACGCCTCGGCGCCGCCGGTGGCGTAGGCGAAGATGTTCGTGCCCCGGCGATATCCCTCGCGCACCGAGATCCGTCCCGCCTCGCCCACGAACGGATACCGTACGTACTGCTCGAAGAAGGCGCCCCCGCGCGTCCGCCCGCCCGCCAGGCCGGCGTCGGCCCGCCCGAAGAAGCGGGGCGTGGACACGCCGATGGAGTGCGTCTGCACCTCGCGCCGGCTCACGTACGTGAACTCGCCGAAGACGCCGTGCCCGAGCAGGTTCTCCTCCGTGACCTGGAGCTTCTCGACGTTGAAGCCCTCATCGTAGGTCGCGCCGAAGTCCACTTTCGTCGACCACTCGTCGCGCGTCTCCACCCGCACGATCTGGCCGCCGGCGCCGTCCGGCTCGGCGCGCACCCGCGCGGAGGCCAGGAACCCGTACTGGTCCAGCAGCCGCTCCGACTCCGCCACGAGGAACGGATCGAAGCAGTCGCCCCGGTCGAAGAGGAGCTCGCGCTCGATGAACGACTCCTGGGTGTTCACGTGCAGGAGGTTCGCCGCCTGGTAGGCCCAGCGCAGGAGCGCGAACCCCGCCGACGAGGGTTCGAAGATCGAGCGGCTCTCGATCTCGATGGACGAGATCGGCCCCGACGCGCACGCCGCGGCCTCCGGCCCCGCGACCTCCGGGAGACCCGGCGACCCGGGCGGCGCCGCGTCCGGGCGGTCCCGCGGCGGGAGGGACGGCCGCTCGATCGGCGGACGGCTCCCCACGGGCGACGGAGGCGCCGGCTCCTGCGCGGCCGCGGCGAGCGGCGCGAGCGCCAGAACCCCGAGGAGGCACGGGATCCGGCCCACGCGGGCGCCCTTCGGGAGGGGGCGCACGCCTGCGCCGGACGCCGCGGCGCTCGCGGGGGGGTGCTGAGCGGTCAAGGGAGACTCGAGGAGCACGGGAAAACCAGGGTTGCCACCGCAGCCTGCCATTGGGTACCGTTTTGCGCCTGTCATGTTGCGCACGCTCGCGCCGTTTACCCGTCGATGCCCGCACTGATCTCACTCCTGTACGGCGTCGCCGCCGTGTTCGGCGCGGCTTTCGCCGTGGTCGAGCTGCGCATGCTGCTCCGGTTCCTCAGGAACCGGGATCGCATCCGCGCGGGCGCCGCGAGCGGTCCGGCGGACGAACCCGGCGGCCGCGACCGACGCCCTCCGACGGTCACGATCCAGCTCCCGCTCTACAACGAGCGCACGTCCGCCGAGCGGATCGTGCGGGCGGCGGCCGCGCAGGACTATCCGCGGGAACGCTTCGACATCCAGGTGCTCGACGACTCCACGGACGAGACCTCGGAGATCGTCGCCCGGGTCGTCGAGGAGCTCCGGGCCGAGGGGGTCGCGATCGAGCACCTCCGGCGCACGGACCGGACGGGCTACAAGGCCGGCGCGCTCACGGAGGGTCTGCGCCGCTCCGACGCCGAGCTCGTGGCGCTCTTCGACGCGGACTTCGTGCCCGAGCCGGACTTCCTGGCGCGGGTGGCGGCCGGAGGGGCCTTCGACGATCCGGACGTCGCGTTCGTGCAGGCCCGCTGGGCCTGGGAGAGCGACGTGCGCGGGCTGCTCCCCTCGGCGCTCGCCCTCCTGCTCGACCGTCACTTCGCCATCCAGAAGCCGACCCGGGCCTTCGCGGGCAACGTCATGACGTTCAACGGCTCGGCGGGGATCTGGCGGCGGAGCGCGATCGACGAGGCGGGCGGCTGGACGGCCGACACGCTGACCGAGGACCTGGACCTCAGCTACCGGTGCGCGCTCCGGGGGTGGAAGGGCCGGTACTTCGCGGACGTGCGGGTGGCGAACGAGCTGCCGGACCACATGCGGGCGTTCAAGCTCCAGCAGCGCCGCTGGGCCAAGGGCAACGCGCAGTGCTTCCGGAAGCTCACCACCCGCGTCATGTCCTCGCGGGGCGTGGTGCGCGACCGGCTCGACGAGGCCTTCATCCTCGCGGGCTACGCGATCCACCCGCTCCTGCTCGCGAGCGTGCTGCTGTGGCCCTGGGCGGTCCTGCACGTAGATCGCCGGCTCTTCCTGGGGCTCCAGGCGCTCATGTCGCTCGGCATGGTCGCGGCGCTCGTGAGCTTCCTCCTCACGATCCGGGAGCGCGACGGCCGTCTGTCGATGCGCGCGGTCGGCGAGCTCGTCTTCGGGATGGGCGTGGGGATGGGCCTCATGGTCAACAACACGGTCGGACAGATCGAGGGGCTGGTCCGGAGCGGCGGCGAGTTCCTGCGGACCCCGAAGCGCGCGGGGGCCTCCACGCCGCACCCCCGGGGCCGGACGGTGCGCACCCGCGCCCGGCGAGCCTCCACCCACCCGCGGGGGCCGGCGCCGATACGGCTCGCCGCCGCCGGCGCGGCGGGCGGAGGGGCCGGCCGGTCCGCGGGCCCCCGGGCCGCGGCGATCCTGGCCGACGGCGACGCCCTGGAGCGGCTCGCGACCCTCGCCGCCGCCGCGCCGCGCGCCTACGCGCTCCCGCTCGACTGGACCTTCTTCGCCGAGATCCTGGTCCTCGGCTACTGCCTCGGGGGCGCCGCCCTGCTCGTGCAGGCCGGCGAGGGCATGTGGGCCTTCCCGATGGTGATGTGGGCGGCGTGCATGGCGCTCATGGTCCAGCAGCAGATGCACGCGGCGCGTCCCTCCTGAGCGCTCCCGTGGGGCCGATGGCGCGACGGGGCTATCTCACCATGGCGGTCGGACGGCCGCGCTACCTCGAGATGGCCGTGGACATGGCCCTCTCGCTCCGCGGCCACACCGACCACCCGCTCGCGCTCGCGGCGGACGAGCCGCTGGCCGCCCGGGCGCGGGAGCGCTACCCGCGCGTCTTCGACGAGGTCACGCTCGTCCCCCGGCGCTTCCTGGACGGCCGCGCGATCAAGTACGGG
>CAZOYA010000189.1:0-6916 GCA_964583815.1 uncultured Gemmatimonadaceae bacterium
GAGGCGATGGCCGCGCTGGAGGACGAGAACCGCCCCGACTTGGTGCTGACCGACATCCGGATGCCGGGGGCGACGGGGCTGGAGGTGCTCGCCCGGGCCCGCCAGGTGGACCCCGAGCTGCCGGTCATCCTCATGACGGCGCAGGCGTCGCTCCAGTCGGCGGTGCGCGCCGTCAACGAGGGCGCGTACTACTACCTCCAGAAGCCGTTCTCGAACGACGAGCTGCTCGCGATCTGCCGGCGGGCCGTCGAGGCGCGGGAGCTCAAGGTCGAGAACCGGCGTCTCAAGCGGGAGATCTCGCGGCGCACCGGGTCCGGGAAGGGGACGCGACCGGTCGGCGAGGCGCCCCGCTTCACGGAGATGCTGAACCTCGCCGAGACGGTCGCGTGCACCGACTCCACGGTGCTCATCTCCGGCGAGAGCGGGACGGGGAAGGAGGTCGTGGCGCGTTACATCCACGATCGCTCCCACCGCGCCGACCACGCGTTCCTGTCCATCAACTGCGGCGCGCTCTCGGACAACCTGCTCGAGAGCGAGCTCTTCGGGCACGTGAAGGGCTCCTTCACGGGCGCGGTGCGGGACAAGGACGGGCTCCTCGTCGCGGCGTCGGGGGGCACCTTCTTCATGGACGAGATCGGCGAGATGTCGCCCGCGACGCAGGTGAAGCTCCTGCGGGCGATCCAGGAGCGCGAGGTGATCCCCGTCGGCTCCACGCAGGCGGTGCCGGTGGACGTGCGCATCATCGCCGCCACGAACCGCGACCTGGAGAAGGAGATCTCGCGCGGCTCGTTCCGGAGCGACCTGTACTACCGCCTGAACGTGATCCAGCTCCACCTCCCGCCGCTCCGGGAGCGACGCGAGGACATCGCCGGGCTCGTGGAGCATTTCCTGCGGGCGGAGGCGGGCGCGAGCGAGCGGGAGGCGCCGCTCGAGGTGTCGGACGCCGCCATGGAGCTGCTCGGGGCCTACGACTGGCCGGGGAACGTGCGCGAGCTGCAGAACGCGCTCGAGCGGGCGGCCGTGGTCGCGGCCGGAGGCGCGATCCGGCCGGAGCACCTGCCCGAGCGGGTGCGGGAGACGCCCGAGCCACGCCTCGTGCAGGAGGAGCCCGCGCGCAACCCGACGATGGACATCGTCGAGCAGGCGTATATCCTGTGGGTGCTGCAGGCCGAAGGCGGCAACAAGACGCGGGCGGCGGAAGTACTGGGCATCGACCCGTCCACGCTCTATCGTAAGCTCCACCGCTACGGGCTCGGCGACTGAGCCGCCAAGCGCACCGAGGCCGATCTCCGACGGAGGTGGTGGACATGCCGGACAGACCGCTCGGACCCGACGCGCTGCCGCGCGAGGAGCTCCCGTGGGACCGGGTGATCCTCAGCGTGGTCGTGCCGGTCTACAATGAGCGGGCCACGATCGTGCGCCTCCTCGAGCGGGTGCGCTCGGTGCCGCTCCACCTCGAGGTCATCGTCGTGGACGACGGCTCCACGGACGGCACCCGCGACCTGCTTCCCACGCTCGAGGGCAACCTCGTCGACCGCCTCGTCCTGCACGAGCGGAACCGCGGGAAGGGTGCGGCGCTGCGGACCGGGTTCGCCCACGCGACGGGCGATGTCGTGGTGGTCCAGGACGCCGACCTCGAGTACGACCCGCTCGAGCTGCCCATGCTCCTGGAGCCGATCCTGGCGGGGAAGGCCGACGCGGTCTACGGCTCGCGCTTCCTCGGGGGGCCGCACCGCGTGCTGCTCTTCTGGCACTCGGTGGGCAACCGCGTCCTCACGCTCCTGTCGAACATGTTCACCGACGTGAACCTCACCGACATGGAGACCTGCTACAAGATGGTCCGGCGCGAGCTCCTGCAGTCGCTTCCGCTCGAGGCCGACCGCTTCGGCATCGAGCCCGAGCTCACCGCGCGGCTCGCGCAGGCGGGGGCGCGGATCTACGAGCTGCCGATCAGCTACCACGGCCGCTCGTACGCGGAGGGAAAGAAGATCGGCTGGAAGGACGGAGTCTCCGCGCTCTGGGCGATCCTGCGCTACAACCTCCTGGGACCGCGCGTGCCCGCGTGGAGGCCGCCCGCCATCGATCCCTGGGTGCGCCGGACGCGGGCGGAGACCGTCACGCGGATGCTCGCCGGCCCGGAGGACCCGATCGAGAGATCGCTCGAGCGCGTGCCGCGCGAGGTCCGTGGAGGCTGAGGGGGAGCGGATCGGGCCACCGTCCGCGCGGACGGCGTGGCCCCGGTGGCTGGACCACCCGCGCTCCCCGCTGAGGGACGCGCGCGTCGCCGCGCTCGTGTCGGCGCTGCTGGCGTTCCTGGTCTACGCGAACTCGCTGGGAAACGGGTTCGCGTACGATGACGTGCCGATCATCGCCGAGAACGAGACGATCCAGTCGTGGAGCCGGCTCGGGCGGGCGATATTCTCCTCGTATTGGCCAGGGCCGGCCGGGCTCCCGACGGCGCTGTGGAGGCCGGTCACGACCGCGCTGCTCGGGATCCAGCACGTGATCACGGGAGGACATCCGCTCCTCTTCCACCTCGTGAACGTGCTGACGCACGCGGGCGCCACGGGGCTCCTCGTCCTGCTGGTGGCGGAGCTCGGCACCGTCGCGGTCGCCCTCGTCGCGGGGCTCCTCTTCGCGGTGCACCCCGTGCACACGGAAGCCGTCGCGAACGTGGTGGGCGTGGCGGAGCTGGTGTCGGCGGCCGCGCTGCTCGCGGCGTGTCTGCTGCATGCACGCGGCCCGGAGGTGAGCGGCTGGAGGCGCGCGCTCACGATCGGGCTGCTGTACGTGATCGGGTTCGGCGCGAAGGAGAGCGGGGTGACGCTGCCGGGCCTGGTCTTCCTGGTGGACGCGGCCCGTCGGGACCTGACGCTGCGCGACGTCCCGGCGTACGTCGCGCGCCGGTGGCGGCTCTACTTCGTGTTGCTCGTGGTGGCCACCGGCATGCTCGTGGCGCGGCTCCATATTCTGGGCAACATCGCCTCACCGGCCGGCCCGCTCGGGGCGCACCTCCTGGCGGAGATCCCCCGGATCTGGACGCTCGGCGAGGTCTGGGCGAATTACGTGCGTCTCTGGGTGCTCCCGCTCGATCTCTTCGCGGATTACAGCCCCAACGTCATTCCGATCTCGTTCGGGTGGCGCGCGTCCAACGTCGCGGGGGTCGTCGCCGCGCTCCTGGTCCTCGTGGCCACGCTCGTGCTCTGGCGCCGCCCGGAGCTGCGCCCGGGCGGCGGATCCGCGCGCCTGGCCGCCTTCGGCGTGGTGTGGTTCGTCGTCGCCATCTCACCGGTCTCGAACACGGTCTTCCTGTCGGGCGTGGTGCTCGCGGAGCGGACGCTCTACCTGCCGACGGCCGGTCTGGCGGCGGCCACCGGCTGGCTGTTTGTCCGCGCCGCGCGCGCGCGTCCGCGCGTCGTGCCGGGTGCCCTCGTGGTCCTTCTCCTGGCCTGGGGCGCACGCACGTGGGAGCGCAACCCGGTGTGGCGGGACAACCAACGCCTCTTCAACCGGATGCTCTTGGAGACGCCGCATTCGGGGCGCTCCCAGTGGATCATGGGGGATGCCTTCATGAACGTCGGGGCGTTCGAGCAGGCCATGCGCTCGTACGCGGCGGCGGTCGGTCTCCTCGACGCGCACTACCAGCTCCTCACGCACGTCGCCGGGCAGATGATGGAGCACGAGCGCTGGAAGGCGGCGGATGGGCTGCTCGAGCACGCGTGGCGGGACGTGCCGAGGGTGGCCCTCGCCCTGGGCCTACGGGCGGGGGTGCGCGCCGAGATCGGAGACGCGGCGGGAGCCGAGCGGTTCGCCCGCGCCTCCCTCGCGATCACGTCGCGGGACCGCATCCGGGCGCACGTGCTCGCGTGGGCGCTCGCCTCGCGTGGCGCCTGGGAGGAGGCGACCGAGGCGAGGCGTCGAGCCGACGAGCTAGGCGAGGTGGGCTTCTGGCAGCGCTGGATCTACGACGCCTGGGTGCACGAGCGGGAAGGAAGGCCGGAGGCGGCGTGCGCGGCGCTGGATTCGGCCACTGCCGCCGTTCGGTACGATGCCGGACGGATCGCCCTGGACCGGGTGATCACCGGGTATTTCGGCCTGGATCCACGCTTCCCGGAGCTTTCGGCGCGTGCCCCGGACGATACCGGGCGCTCTGGCAAAGCGCCGGGCGTCTTGCAGAATTCCATCGAGATGCGCGTGCCCGAGCCCCCGCAGGAAGCCCGCAGGCCGATGCCATGTCGTTGAAATGAAACGACTTGGGGTCGAAAGGCCCCGAATGGGCCTCTCCTTGCAAAGGTCCCGGGCCGCAACGCCCCTGTTTCACTTCACACCTGGAGTCACTCCGATGCGGGACAACAAGGGTTTCACCCTGATCGAGCTCCTGATCGTGGTGGTGATCATCGGAATCCTGGCGGCCATCGCCATTCCGAAGTTCTCCGCCACCCGGGAGAAGGCGTTCTTCGCCGCCATGAAGTCGGATCTCAAGAACCTGGCGAGCCAGCAGGAGATCTACTACTCCGACCACTACACGTACTCCAACGTGACGACCGACCTCGGCTTCGTCTCGTCCGAGGGCGTGAACGTGGGCTTCGAGAACGTGACCAACACGGGCTGGGCTGCCACCGCCACGCACACGGCGATGGGGGCCAACGAGGGTTGCTCGATCTACTACGGTGGCGCCGGCGCGCCCACCGCGATCGACGGCATGCAGCCCTCGGAGGCCGGCGAGCTCCGCTGCACCAACTGACGCGGTTGCAGGACGCAGGACCCGCAACGGCTTGCGGGTGTGATTGAAGCGGAAGTGCGCCGGTCCGGGTCCCCGGACCCGGGCCGGCCACCCGCCCCACGAAGCAACGAAGCGAACCTCCCCGACCTACCCCCCACGCGAAGCCCGACCTCGCTCACGAGGTGACCGATGAACTCCAGACGACGCGACGGTTTCACGCTGATCGAGCTGCTGATCGTGGTCGTGATCATCGGTATCCTGGCTTCGATCGCGATCCCCAAGTTCAGCGCGACGCGCGAGAAGGCCTTCTTCTCCACGATAAAGGCGGACCTCCGCAACCTGGCGAGCCAGCAGGAGCTCTATTACAACGAGCACTTCACCTTCTCGAGCGACGAAGACGACCTGGGATTCGTCGCCTCCGAGAGCGTGACGCTCACCTTCGGCGAGGCGACCAACCAGGGCTGGTCCGTGAGCGCCACGCACGCGGGGCTCGGTGTCGGTGAATCGTGCGCGCTCTTCCATGGGAACGCCGCGCCCGTCGCCCCGGCGACCGTCGAGAGCACGATCACCTGCACGGACTGATCGAGGTCCCCGTCCGGACCCCCGCCGGGCATGCGTAACCACGCCGCGGCCACCGTCCTCCTGGTGGCTCTCCTCGTCGCCTCGGGATTCCTCCTGGGCCTCGTCGAGCCGGTGGCGCTCCGCACTCTCCTCTTCGCCCTCGCCGCCGTCGCCGGCACCGCGATCTCCCTGATGCTGGCGCGCCGTGCCGCGGCCCCGGCGCACGCGAGGCTCGCGGCCAACGTGGCCTCGCTCGAGCGAACGAACCGGGAGCTGGTCGAGGCCCGCGCCGAAACCGTCCGGGCCGCGCGGCTCGCCTCCGTGGGCACGCTCGCGGCCGGCATCGCGCACGAGGTCGGGAACCCGCTCGCCGCGCTCATGGCCTACGTGGATCTCGCGCGCGGCCGCGCGCGGGAGGGACGGCTCGACGAGGAGATGCTCGCCTCGATCCGCGGCGAGGCGGAGCGGATCCACCGGATCGTGCGAGGGCTGCTGGACTACGCACGCCCGGGGGAGCAGGACCCGGCGCCCAGGCCGCCCCTCGAGGTCGTGGAGCGTGTGCGCCAGCTCATGGAGAACCAGGGCCGGCTCTCGGGCGTCGAGCTGCGGATCGAGGCGGCTTCGGACACGCCCGACGTGGTGGCCGACCCGCACCGTCTCGAGCACGTGCTCGTGAACCTGATCCTGAACGCGATCGACGCGATGGACGGGCGCGAGCCGAAGCGCCTCACCCTGAGGGTGTACGGGGACATGGGCGACGCGCTCATCCTGCCCTCGCGTCGTGAGGGCGACCCGCCGGGCGTGAACTACATGCACCGCCGGCGCATCTCGCGGGACGACGGCGGGATCGGCGTCGACCCCGTGTTCGTCGCCGAGCGCGTGACCGTGCTCGAGGTCTGGGACACGGGCCCGGGGATTCCGGAGGACGACCTGGCGCACGTCTTCGATCCGTTCTTCACGACCAAGGAGCCGGGGCAGGGCACCGGGCTCGGCCTCGCGATCTGCGCGCGGCTGGTCGAGGGGATGGGCGGCCGCGTCGAGGCAGCCAACGCGCCGGACGGCGGCGCGCGCTTTATCATTCGCCTGCCGGCGGCGAGGTCCTCGCAGTCGGACGAGCACCGGGAGCGAGCATGAAGATCCTCATCATCGACGACGACGCGGGCCTCCGGAAGTCGCTCTCGCTCATCCTCTGCGACGCGGGCTACGAGGTGGTCGTGGCGGAGGACGGTCAGGAGGGGCTGCAGGCCGCGATCGAGCAGGCTCCCGACCTCATCCTCTGCGACGTGCGCATGCCGCGGCTCGGCGGCATCGAGTTCCTGGACGCCTACCACGAGGCGGGTGGGCGGGCGCTCGTCCTCGTGATGACTGCCTACGGGGGCCTCGAGCTCGCGGTGAAGGCGATGAAGAAGGGCGCCTACGACTACCTCCCGAAGCCGTTCGGCGCGGACGAGGTGCTGCTTACGGTGCGCAAGGCGGAGGAGCGCGAGCGGCTGCGCCGCGAGGTGGGACGCCTCCGCGAGCAGGTGCGCTCCGACGAGCGCTTCGGGGAGATCGTGGTGGGCTCGCCCGCGATGGAGCGGGCGCTCGAGATCGTGCGAAAGGTGGCGCCGCACGATTCGTCCGTCCTGATCA
>CAZOYA010000190.1:0-6900 GCA_964583815.1 uncultured Gemmatimonadaceae bacterium
GGGGACGAAGTCACGACGATCGAGGGGCTCTCCGCGGACGGGACGCACGCGCTCCAGCAAGCGTGGCGCGAGCTCGACGTGCCGCAGTGCGGCTACTGCCAGGCCGGCCAGCTCATGGCGGCCGCGGCGCTGCTCGCCCGCAATCCGTCGCCGACCGACGAGGACATCGACACGGCCATGGACCGCAATCTCTGCCGGTGCGGCACCTACAACCGCATCCGCGAGGGGATCCACCGGGCGGCCCGGGCCCTGACCCAGGACGCGGCCGCTGGGCCGGGTGGGGAGGGCGCATGAGCGCGACGACCATGAACCGGCGGCACTTCCTGCGGATCGGCGCCGTCGCGGGGGGCGGGCTGCTCGTCTCGAGCTACTTCGACCTGTTCGGCATCCGGGGCGCGGCGGCGGCGGGCGCGGCGGACACGTTCGCCCCGAACGGCCACGTGCGGATCGACGCGGACGGGCGCATCACGATCATGGCCCAGAACCCCGAGATCGGGCAGGGCGTGAAGACGATGCTCCCCATGCTGGTCGCCGAGGAGCTCGACGTGGCGTGGGAGGACGTGCACGTCGAGCAGGCGAGCCTGGACACCGATCTCTACACGCGGCAGTTCGCGGGCGGGAGCACGGCGACGCCGACGCACTGGGTCCCGATGCGGCAGGCGGGCGCCGCCGCGCGCATGCTGCTCGTGCAGGCCGCGGCCGACACGTGGAGCGTGGCCGCCTCGGAGCTCGAGACCGAGGCCGGCGTCGTGCACCACCGCGCCACCGGTCGGAGCCTCGGCTACGGGGAGCTCGCGGAGCGGGCCGCCACCCTGCCGGCGCCCGATCCCGAGGCGGTCCCGCTCAAGCGCGCCGAGGAGTACCACATCATCGGCACGCCGGTCCGGAACGTGGACCTCGACGCGATCGTCACCGGCCGCCCGCTCTTCGGCATCGACACCGTCGTCCCGGGGATGCACTACGCGGTCTTCCAGAAGTGCCCGGTCTTCGGCGGGCGCGTGCGGAGCGCCAACCTCGACGAGGTGCGGAGCCAGCCCGGCGTGACCCACGCCTTCGTGGTCGAGGGCGGCACGTCGCTGAACGGGCTCCTGGCGGGCGTCGCGATCGTGGGCGACAACTGGTGGCTCGTGAACCAGGCGCGCGAGAACGTGCTGCGCGTCGAGTGGGACGAGGGGGCGACCGCGGAGCAGAGCTCCGAGGGCTTCCTCGCGCAGGCCAGGGAGCTGTTCGGACGGGAGCCCGCGCTGCCGATGCGCGCGGACGGCCAGGTGGACACGGCGCTCGCGGGCGCCGCCCACCGAGTCGAGGCGGAGTACCACTACCCGTTCATCTCGCACGCGCCCCTCGAGCCGCAGAACTGCACGGCGCGCTGGCAGGACGGCCGGCTCGAGCTGTGGGCGCCGTCGCAGACGCCCGAGCGCGGCCGGACGCTCGCGGCCGAGACGCTCGGGATCTCCGAGGACGACGTCACCCTGCACCTCACGCGGATCGGGGGCGGGTTCGGCCGCCGGCTGAACAACGACTACATCGCCGAGGCCGCCTGGATCGCACGTGAGGCCGGGGTTCCCGTCAAGCTGCTGTGGACCCGCGAGGACGACTTCGGCCACGACTTCTATCGGCCCGCCGGCTACCACCGCCTCGAGGGCGGGGTGGACGTCTCCGGGCGGCTGGTCGCGTGGCGGAACCACTTCGTCTCGTTCGGCGAGGGCGACGAGTTCGCCTCCAGCGCGAGCGTGCGGGACTCGGAGTTCCCGGCCGGCTTCGTGCCGAACTTCGAGCTCGGGGCGTCGCTGATCCCCTTCGGGATCCCCACCGGCGCGCTGCGCGCGCCCGGCAGCAACGCGCTCGCCTTCGTCTACCAGTCCTTCCTCGACGAGCTCGCGCACGCCGCGGGCGTGGACCCCGTGCGCTTCCGCCTCGACCTGCTCGCGGCGGCCGGCCCCGAGACCGCGCTCGATCCGGCGCGGATGCGGGGCGTGCTCGAGCGGGTCGCGGAGGTCTCCGGCTGGGGCCGGCGGAACCTCCCGCGCGGCACCGGGATGGGCGTGGCGTTCCACTACAGCCATCTCGGATACTTCGCCGAGGTCGTGCAGGCCACGGTGAGCCGCGCCGGCGACGTCACGGTGGATCAGGCGTGGGCGGTCGGGGACATCGGCCGGCACGTGATCAACCCGCTGAACGCGGAGAACAACGCGCAGGGCGGCGTCATCGAGGGCGTCTCGCACGCCCTCGGCCAGGAGATCCGGATCGTGAACGGACGGGCGGAGCCGTCGAACTTCGACGGCTATCCGCTCCTGCGGATGCGGCAGTCGTTCCCGGTGGAGGTGCACTTCATCGAGACCGACAACGAGCCCACCGGGCTCGGCGAGCCGCCGCTCCCGCCCGCGATCCCGGCGCTCTGCAACGCGATCTTCGCGGCGACCGGCGTGCGGATCCGCTCGCTCCCGATCTCGAAGCACGACCTGCGCTGGAGCTAGGGCGTCGGGGGACGGGCGGCCCGCTCTCGAGGCAGGGTGCGCGGTTCCGAACCGGCGGGCGGGCGGCGGCGACGCGCCGGGCGGCACGGTTCCGTGTCCGACGGGCGCGCTCCCGAGCCACAGCGGGCCGGGCGCAGGTGCCAAATTGCGCCCCGTGATGCACGTCCACGGTCGTGGTGCGCGAAATGGCTGCTATACGACCATTACGTCGCACGTGACGAGGTCGTGCGGTCCACGTGGGGCGCAAAAGGCACGTATGGGTGCCAGAATGCGCCCCGCGTGGGCGTACCCCCCCTCGTGGGGCGCAATGTGGTCGTTGGATGCCGCGTCACCTGGAACTCGAGCTGAAGGCGGCCGTGGGGAAGCAGCCCGCGCCTCACTTCGCACGACCGGTTTCCGCGGAAACGGACGGGCTGGCTCAGCCCGCCCCGTCCCCGATCAGCTCCCGCAGCGCTTCCATCGTCCCCCCTCCGTTCGCCGCCCGCACCGCGCTCTCCTCGAGGCGGAGCGGCCGGCCGCCGGGCCCCTCCACGATCCCGCCCGCTTCCCGGATCAGCAGCACGCCCGCCGCGAAGTCCCACGGCATGAGCACCTCCTCCCAGAAGGCGTCGAAGGAGCCCTGCGCGAGGTAGGCGAGGTCGAGGGCGGCGGAGCCGGCCCGCCGGATGCCCGCGGCCGACCGGAGGACGCGCTCGAACTGGCCGAGGTAGCGCGGCAGCAGCTCGAGACGCTTGAAGGGGAAGCCGGTCCCCACGAGGGCCCGATCGAACGGGCCCGGCTCGGATACCCGCACCGGCACGCCGTTCCGGAACGTTCCGCCGCCGCGCGACGCCCACCACCGCTCGCCGCTCGAGCCGCTCGCCACCACGCCGGCCGCCGGCTCGCCGTCGACCCACACGGCCACCGAGGACGCGTACGCCGGGTGGCCGTGCAGGTAATTCGTCGTGCCGTCGAGCGGGTCGACGATCCACATCGGCCGGCCGTCCCACCCCGCGAGCTGCGCCGCCAAGGGCTCGTCCGACTCCTCGGCGAGGATGCGGTGGTCCGGGTGACGGGCGCGGATCACCGCGAGCGCCGCCTCCTGCGCGTCGAGGTCGGTCCGCGAGACGTAGTCGGCGCGGCCCTTCTCGGTGGCCACGGCCGTGCGCACGCGCGGGGCATCGCGGCGGTGCACGGCGGTCCCGGCATCGGCGGCGAGGCGGGCGGTCTGCAGGAGCGCGTCGAGGCGGGGCATGGGCACGGCGGGAAGGGGTGGGAGGGGATCCCGACCGGGGGTTCCGGGCGTTCCCGGGTGCCGCAGGCCGGTCCGGCTGGCTAACTTAGCCGCTCTCCACCCCAACGCAGGAAGCAGGACATGCCGGAGACTTCCGGAAGCCGGCCGATCGAGCGGATCTTCAGCGGGATGCAGCCCTCGGGCGAGGCCCACCTGGGCAACTACCTGGGCGCGCTCCGCCGCTGGGTCGAGATGCAGGACCGCTACGAATGCATCTTCTGCATCGTGGACGACCACGCGATCACCTCGGGCGGCGATCCGGCGCAGCTCCCGAAGAACGTCTTCGACATGGCGGTCTCCTACCTCGCGGTGGGCCTCGACCCCGAGCGCGCGACGATCTTCGTGCAGTCCGACGTGCACCAGCACACCGAGCTCGCGTGGCTGCTGAACGCGGTCACGCCGGTGGGCGAGCTGGAGCGCATGACGCAGTACAAGGACAAGGCGCAGCAGTTCGAGTCGATCCCGGCCGGGATCCTCAACTACCCGATCCTGCAGGCCGCCGACATCCTGCTCTACAAGGCCGACGGCGTGCCGGTGGGCGAGGACCAGCGCCAGCACCTCGAGCTCACCCGGGAGATCGCGCGCCGCTTCAACGCGCACTACGGCGAGACCTTCCCGGAGCCGCAGGAGCTGATCGACGAGCGCGTCGGGCGCATCCTGGGCCTCGACGGCAAGGCGAAGATGAGCAAGTCGCTCGGCAACACCGTCGGGATCCTGGCGGAGCCGGACGAGATCTGGGCGAAGATCCGCACGGCCGTGACCGACCCGCAGCGGGTGCGGCGCACCGATCCCGGACGTCCCGAGGTCTGCAACGTTTTCACGCTGCACCGCTTCTTCGTGCGGGACGCCGAGCAGCTCGAGGACATCGCGGTGCAGTGCCGGGGCGCCACCCGCGGGTGCGTGGACTGCAAGCGGATCCTGGCGGACAACGTCGCGCGCACCTTCGCGCCGTTCCGCGAGCGGGCGGCCGAGCTCCGCGAGGACCCGGAGCAGGTGCGCGGCGTCCTCGAGGCCGGCGCGGATCGTGCTCGCGCCCTCGCCGGGGAGACGATGCGCGAGGTCCGCGAGCGCATGGGTCTCGACTGGCGGCGGGTGTTCGCGGCGGCGAGCGCCGGGCGGTAACTTCCGCCCGCCATCACCTTCAGGAGGCCGGGCATGCAGGAGCTCTTCCGGGCGGCCGTCGAGCGGGGCGCCAGCGACATCCACATCAAGGCCGGGGACTTCATCCGCGTCCGGGTGAACGGGGATCTCCAGGCGCTGACGCAGCAGAAGCTGACGGTCGACCAGGTGAAGGCGATCGCGCTCCAGCTCATCCCGCACGAGGAGGACCGGCAGAACTTCGACCGGCTCCTCGACTACGACTGCTCCTGGGGCATCCCCGGCGTGGGGCGCTTCCGCGTGAACCTCATGAAGCAGCGCGGCTCGCCGATGATCGTCATGCGCGCGATCCCGGTCGAGATCCCGACGGTCGAGGACCTGGGGCTGCCGCCGGTCATCAACCGCATCGCGGCGACGCGCCGCGGCATGATCCTCGTGACGGGCATCACGGGCTCCGGGAAGAGCTCGACGATGGCCGCCATGATCAACTGGATGAACCGCAACCGCCGGCTGCACATCGTCACGCTCGAGAACCCGATCGAGTTCCTGCACCGCGACAACATGTGCTCGATCACGCAGCGCGACATCGGCACCGACACGGAGTCGTTCGAGGCGGGGCTCCGCTCCGTCCTGCGCCAGGATCCGGACGTGATCCTGATCGGCGAGATGCGGGACAAGATCACGATCGAGACCGCGCTCAAGGCGGCCGAGACGGGGCACCTCGTGATCTCCACGCTGCACACGAAGAACGCGGTGCAGACGCTCTCCCGGATCATCGCCATGTTCGATCCGAACGAGCAGGAGATGGTTCGGATCCGCCTGTCGGAGACGCTCCAGGCGGTGATCTCGCAGCGGCTCGTGCAGCGCAAGACGGGCGGGCGCGTGGCCGCCATGGAGATCATGCCCGTGACCTCGACGATCCGGGACTGCATCCGCGATCCCAAGCGCATGGAGGAGATCTTCGACCTGATCGAGGAGGGACGCGAGCACTACGGCTCGCAGACCTTCGACCAGCACCTGATGGACCTGGTGCACGGCGGGATCGTCGACTTCGACGTGGCGAAGGCCGCGGCGAACAACCCCGCGGACTTCGACCTGAAGATGAACATGCTCGGCGATTCCGGACGGGGTCGCGGAGCCTCCGGGAACGCCCCCGTGCCGGGCACGACGGGCCTCGCGGACGAGATGACCCGCCTGGCGGGCGGATGAACGGGAGAGCGAGCGACATGAGCGCACCGAGCGCGGGGATCGACCTGGGAGGCGTGCTCCTCCCCCTGACCACCCCCTTCGACCCGGTCACCGGGGACGTCGACGTGATCGCGCTGCGGGCCAACCTGCGACGGTGGTTCGAGCACCCGATCCGCGGCGTGCTGATCGCGGGCTCCACGGGCGAGTCCGTGTTCCTCGACGCGGAGGAGCGCCGGACCCTCCTCGAGGCGGCCCGCGACGTGATGCCGGCGGATGCGCTGCTCCTCGCCGGCACCGGCCAGGAGTCCACGCGCGGCACGATCCGCGCGACGCGGGAGGCCGCCGAGGCGGGAGCGGACGCGGTGCTCGTGAAGCCGCCCGTCTACTACCGGGGCGCGATGACGCCCGAGGTGCTCGTACGGCACTACCGCGCCGTGGCCGACGCATCGCCCGTGCCGGTGCTCGTCTACCAGGTGCCGCTCCGCCTCAGCACGCTCGAGTTCCCGACCGGGCTCGTGGCGGAGCTCTCGCGCCATCCGAACATCGTCGGCATCAAGGACTCGCGCGGGAAGCTCGAGGGCACCGCGGAGCTCGTGGAGCAGACGGCGGACGACTTCCAGGTGCTCGTCGGCAGCGGAGGCGCGCTCTACGGCGGGCTCGAGGTCGGGGCAATCGGAGGGATCGTCGCCGCGGGGCTCCTGGCGACCGCCGAGGCGGCGGGCGTCTACCACGCGTACCGCGAGGGACGGCACGAGGAGGCGGGCCGGCTCCAGCAGATCGTCGGCCCGGTGCACGACGGGATCGTCGGAGGCACGGGCGTGCCGGGCATCAAGGCCGCGCTCGACCTGCTCGGCCTGCACGGCG
>CAZOYA010000191.1:0-6865 GCA_964583815.1 uncultured Gemmatimonadaceae bacterium
AGTCGCCGAGCGCTCCCAGACCAACGGACACGGTCTCCGCTCCGTTCACGAGCACGCCGACGAACGCGCCGTCGAAGCTCACGAGCACGCCGACAACGTCGCCGCGCTCGAACGCGAAGCCCGGCGTCGTCGCCGAGACGGCCCCGTTGCGCACCTCCACGGTCGTCAGCCCTCCAGCCACGTGGAGCCAGACGCCCACGTCCGGCGAGCCGGCGAACCCGACGAGCTGCATCGTTCCGCCCTGACCGCTGTCGTGCTCGGGGATGTACTCGACGAAGAACCCGAGCGTGCGGAAGGGCGCGCCCATCGCAACGACGTGCGCGTCCGCTGCGCGCGTGAAGGCTGCTCCGTCGGTGGGGATGGGCGTGCTGGCGAACTCGCCCTCCTCGAACTGCACGAGCGCGACCGTCGTCGAGCCCGTCGAGCCGTCGTCCAGCGTCCCGAAGACCGTGCTCGATGCCGGCAGGACCCGAGCCTCCGCAGCGCCGCCCGTAGGCGGGGTGAGCGTGAGCTCGAGACGCCACCACTCGACGCCCTCTTCGTCGAGGACCAGCGTCGCCCGCGCGCGCTCGTCGGCGGCGGCGCCCTCGTCGACGAGCCCGGTCTCCCCCGTGCGCGTGTTGAGCTGCGCGACGGCCGAGCCGTCGGGCGTCTCGACCCAGAGCGCGGGAAGACGGGTCAACCCGAAGTCGCGCCGGAAGAACGCGCTCAGCGTATGCGCCACGCCGCTCCCCAGCGTGATCGGAGTCGTGATGTAGCCCCGCGCACCGATGGTCAGATCCGAGACCCGCCACGCGTCCACCGAGCGGTCGGGAGCCGGCTCGCTGGCGCGCTCGACGGTCACGTCGAACCCGGTCCACTCGGGTGCTGCGAGGTCGACGCCGCTTGCGATCTGGTTCTGCCTTGCGCCCTCGCAGAAGAGTCGCCCGCTGCGCAGAACGCGCGGGCTGGTCCCGTGGACGTACGGGGTCACGTTGACGATGGGCGCCGGCGCCATCGCGTCCCCGACGGCCGGGTCGGCGGTCACGTCGCCAATCCTCGGGTGCGCCACGACGACGGCTCCGGTGACCAGCGACGAGTTTCGCGGCCTGATGTGCAGCGCCGCCGTCGAGCCGGCGACCGGCGTGAACTTGAACTGGACGATGAACCAGCCGTCCACCTCGGACGTGGGGAGCGCGGTCACGTTCAACGACGACCGCACCTCTCCGGTGAACAGGTCGAAGAGGATCCCGCCCTCGCGGCTCCCGTCGACGGCAACCCCGATGTCCGGGAAGAAGAGCGCGCCTTGCTGCGACTCATCGCGGCGGACGGCGATGGAGAAGTGGAGCTCGTTCCCGGGCGTGATGGGCACGGCGTCGCCGACCGCCGAACCGAGCGCACCGCTGTCCGTATCCTCGAGCCGGACCCCTTCGCTCCCGCCCTTCGGGTCCGGCTGTCCCGGAGTCACCGTGCAGCCCGAAGAGGGCGTCCACGTCGACGAGGTGACGAGATTGCCGACCGTCGCCTTCCCGAGCGCGTAGCGGGGCCAGAGCGACTCGGCCTCGGAGGCCAGCCCCGCTCCCCAGACCGTGACTCCGCCCTGCGCGCTCGTCGACGCGCTCGGCCACGAGGCAACCTCGCCGCGCGCCGGCGCGAACGAGACGCGAACGTTGTCGCTGGTCGGCGCGAACTTGAAAGCGAGGAAGAGCCACTCCCCGAAGCGCTGGACGATCAACCCTTCGACGGTCCCCGTCGTCGACGCGCGCCCGCTCGCGAGGTCAACGCTCACACCGGGTCCGAGGACGCCGCCCTGCTCCACGAAGAGCGCCGGGAAGGACTCGGACTCCTCGTCTACGCGGATCGCGGCATACGCCCAGACGTCCGACCCCAGGACGGCGGAGAAGAACGGGCCGGTGACCCGACCCTCCGACGCGCCCGTGTCCTCGAGCCGTGCCGCGCTCGTCCCACCGGCAGGATCGAGCTCGGAGGTGCTGACCACGTCGGCGCCTCCGCCGGCCGTCCAGTGGATCCCGGGAACGCCGAACGCGCGCGCGAGCAGCGGTCCAAGGAGCGACGTCTTCTCGATGGTCGCGGTCAGGGGGTCGAAGAGCATCGCGCGGTCCCGGCTGGCGGCGACCGCGAGCATGTACTCGGCAGGGATCGGAGTGGTGTTCGGCCCGAGCGGCGATCCCGGCGGCGATGCGCTGTCGAGGTCGAGCACCATCCCGGAAGGCACGATGCGAGTCCCGAAGGCGGCGGCGGCGTCGAAGCCGAGGTCCGCCGCGCGAAGGTCGACCGGGACGAGCCGCTCGTTCGTGTTCGGGTCTTCGTCGTGGTCCCCGGTCTCCCTCTGGGTCCTGAGCGTTGGCCACGGGACCTGCACGCCGTCCCCGGTCCGCTGCCCGGCCCCACCGAGCACCGGCGAGAGCTCGCGCGTGCCGGCGCCAGCCGCGATGAGCTCCTCGACGAAGGCATCGGCTGCCTCCTCCGAGGCGAAGTGGCGATAACCCGGCCGGCGCGGGCGAGACATCGTTCGGCGGTGCTGAGCGAAGAGCGCCTGCGCGTCGATGGACAGCGACCGCGAGAGCTCGAGGATCCCCTCCCCCGTCAGCATCCCACCAGACGACGACCGCGGGAGGTGCCACGTCTCGAAGGCGGACACGTTGTCCAGCGCAGCGGCGGCGCGGAGCATCGCCTCGCGCGCCCCCAAGAGCGAATTGCTGGACCCGTCGCCGATCTCTCCTCCGCTCGCGCCGGCCGGAAGGATGAGCCAGACGGGGGCACCAGCTCCCCACGGCCGAGCGCGCATGGACGCCAGGGCGCTCACCAGGACCTCCGCGTCGGCTTCGGGGTCGGCGAGGTCTTCGAGCGCCTCGCCCATCTGCACCACGATGAGGTCGCATCGCGGAGCCGCGTAGTGGGGCACGGCGCTCGGGGCGTCGATGACCCCCTCGTCCGAGCCAACGGCGAGCGCCTCCGACTCCTTGCCGCTCCAGTTCGCGAGGCCGATGTCGCGCTCGGCGAGGACCCGTCGAGTCGTCCCGTTGACGACGAACATCCGGTCGCCGCGCCAGTCGACGCAGACGAAGAGCACGTCGCTGGCGTCGAAGTCGAGCGCGGCGCTGGTCACCGTCCCCAGACCGGAGTGAACGCGCAGGAACGTCGACGAGATGCCGTCGAAGAAGAGCTCGGCGCGGTAGGACCCGAACCCGTCGTAGGAGAAGCTCAGGAGGGTCATCGCCCCCGACGGCCCCGCCGGTCCCGACGACGCGTCGAATGACGGCACGGCCCGCAGGACGAACCCCTCGGTCTCGAGGACACCGCGCGCCACGAGGCGCTCGTTCGGATGGACGACACCGATGGTCCCAACCGGGACCACGAACGACCCGTTGACCGGGTAGAGGAACCTCGGCTGGAGGTCGGCGAACATCGGCTCGACGAGGACGCGCGCCATCGCCTCCTCCACGCCGGCAGCCAGGGACCCTCCCGGGAGGAGGTTGGCGAAGGTCGCGTCCTGCTCGGTCACCTTCACGTTCGCCGGCGTAGTGCGGAGCTCGAATCCCGGATGAGCGATCTGCGCGAGCACGTGCTCCAAAGACCACTCGTCGTCCACGATGGGAGACGGGAGCACGAACCTCGTGTCGTGGGTCCCACCGCCGATGACCCGGTAGATCGGGTGCGTCGCGTCGTCGGCGTTGAACTCGGCAGCCTCCGACGCGTTGCGGCGACCCTGCATCCAGCGGTCGCCGACGAAGAGGTGAACGGGCTGGGTCAGATCCGACATCTGTCTCTCCTCAGAAGCCGTAGCGCGCCGCGATGTCGGCGCTGGTGAAGAACGCGTCCGCCGAGCCCTGCCCGGCTTCGCACACGATGACCTCGGCCACGTATCCGCGGAAGCCCTCGAAGAGCCGCCAAACCAACGACTGCACGTCGCCGGCGCCGACCGGGCTCGAGCTCACGAGAACCGACGTGGACACCGACCCCGCCGCCTGTATCGCGACCTGCGGGACGAGAAGGTCGCCCGACCGAACGAAGTCCCACCCGATACCGGCACGCGACGCAGGCGCGAGCCCAGGATGCGACGCGAGCGCCATCGACGGGGGCTCGGCCGCCGCGCTGGCCCTCCACTCTCCGAACACGTTGGTCCCCACGAGCCGCCCGGCGAGCTGCCCTTCGCCGGCGAGCGGGAGGAGGGGCTTCCAAGGCTCGAACGAGACCGTTACGTCATCCGGCTCGAGGACCATGGCCACGTGATAGCCGGCGTCGCTTTCGGGGAGCGGCTTCACCGTCTCGTAGAACTCGGCGCCGGTGAACCCGATGGCGAGCGCGCCGTTGAGCGCCGTGCGCGGCTCGGGCAACGTGGCGCGCCGCGACGGGAGGAGCTGTCGCAGATGGTGCCCGCGCCCGGTCTGGTCGGCGATGGCCGCCACGCGTCCGCCGTCGCGCGCGATGCCTCGGTCCATGCGCCAGCGCGCGACGATGCCGTCGAGGTCCGCGGACGCACTGTCCGTGAGGACCCTCGAGACCTTCCCGAGCGTCGGGTCCTGCTGGAGGGCGCGCGCGTCGGGAAGCCCGATGGAGCGCGGGCCGAGCCGCGGCGACGAGAAGAGAAGGAGCGACCCCGATGCGATGTCGTCGGTCGAATCGGTGAGGTTCCAATAGAGCCAGCCCGTTTCGAGGTCGACCTCCAAGTGACCAGGAATCGGCAACCCTCCTGCGACGATGGTGCTGACCCCGGAGCCCTCCGAGCTCTCGCCGCCGATGTACCCGACGAAGGTCCGCATCTCGATATCAGCAGCGGCGAAGGTTCCCCCGAACTCCGCCGGCGCCAGAACGCCGGGGAGCCGGACCGTAGTTCGGCTGAACACGAGCAAGCCGTGGACGAGCCGATCCCTCCAGTCGGCCTCGCGGTCAATCACGTATCGATCGCCGGCGTCGAGCTCCTCGAAGACGGCGAACCTGCGGATCTGCGGACTGTGGAGCCGCTGCCGGACGCGCTCCTCATGGACGGTCCATTCGTACGGGATGGGCGGGTTCCCGTGGACGATGGGTCCGAGCGGGAACGCGCCCTCGCCGGGCATCTGTTCGACGTGCTGGCCGTCCTGGAGATTATTCAGATCGTGGGGCTCGATGAAGTCCCCGTCCGCCCCGTCGACGAAGAAGGGTCCCGCGACCGCAGAGGTCGGATCGCCGCCGGCAAGACTCGCGTCTGCCACGCGCAGGCCGAACACGGTCACCGACCCGCTCACCGCCCCATCGCTCCCGACGCGAACGCGCAGCGTGGTCCCCGTCGCGAACGCGTCGTGCACGAGCACGAAGGCCCACCACTCGCCGGCGTCGTACGCCTGCGGTCGGAACGTCCAGAAGCCGCTCGGGACGCTGGTGACCTCTCCGGTGTCCAAGTCCACGACTGCCTCGGAGAAGTCGCCGACGTCCGTCTGGACGGCGACCGAGGCGCGCTGCCCGCTCGGGTCCTTCTTGAGGAGCAGGCTGATCGCGGGCGCGAACGGCGTCGTGACCGGAATCGGGCCGGCGTAGGCGTGCGACACCGAGAAGGCCGCGTCGGTGATCAGCACGGCGTTCGTGCCGCCCATCGGGTCCGCCTGCCCGGGCGTGACGGTCGCCCCGTCGGGAGTCCACGTCAGCGCCAGCGGGTCCACCATGTTGAGCGAGTCGAGCGCCTTCGTGAGCGCCCCATCCATCGCGGAGCTGTACCGACCGGGCGTCTCGCTCCCCCGCACGTTCAGCGCCGGCGACACGTACAGCAGGCCCATCGCCGTCGCTTGCGCCCCCTCGGCGAAGCCCGCGCTGGACACGCCCATCATCAGCGCACCGTCGGACGCTCGCGCCCAAAGCATCACGGCGCCCGGCTCGGCGCCCGACTTGAAGTATTCGTCGGTGGTCGAGAACGGATCCGCGTAGCCCGGCCCCGAGTAGTAGATGCGCCCCGTGCCGAGGAAGGGTTGCACATCGTTCAGCGCCTGGTCGTCGGGTGACCCCGGGTAGACAATCCGCGAATCGCCCTGGTCACGAACGCCACTGAACCACCACAGACGGTCGCGATAGTCCTGCGTTGCATCGAGCTCGTAAACGTTGAACCCGGACGAGGGCACGATACCCGAGCACGACACCAGCACGCGTCGCCATCCCCCGTTCGCCTCCATCGACCATGACGACCCGCCGGTAACCCCCTTGTCGCGCAGCGCGAGCATCTGCTGCACGAACGACTCGTCGAGCTCTTCGAGGCTCTCGGCCGTCGAGAACGTGTGAAAGTGCTTGTCCATCAGAAGTGTCCCAGCTTCTCGGTTGCCCAGATGGCACCGACTACGTTGAACGTTTCCCCGGTGCTCGCTTGGAGCATGAGCTCGCCGTCCGTCGACGCGTAGATGCTCCAGTAAGCCCCGCTCGTATCCGCGCTGTGACCGCGGTAGTCGCCCGGTCCCGTGTACGCGTAGAGCCAGACCGGAGTGCTCGTCAGAGTCCCGTAGGTGTTGTCTCCCGATTCGCCCGGCCGAAGGTCCACGCTCTGCGACTCCGTCGCGCAGACCCAGACCATGCGGTCGCGCCAGTCGATGCGCCGGTCGAGGACGAGCGCGGTGTCGGTGAGCTGTGCTCCGAACCATCGCGTGATGAGCCCGGGGACTTGCAGCGGCTCGAAGTGATGCAGGCCGCGCTCGCCGTCGAGCCCGGTCGCTACCGCGGTCTCCTGCATGGCGTTGAGGTCGGCCGCGTCGATGCGCGAGCCGGGTCCGTAGCTCCTGACGCGCGCGTACGCGCCGCGCTCTTCGCGCTCGACAGCCACCTGCCGGACGAGCGCGTCGCGTCCGACGAAGTGCTCGCTGCTGCCCCAGCGAGCACCGACCTCGACGCACGTGGAGTGGCCGTG
>CAZOYA010000192.1:0-6850 GCA_964583815.1 uncultured Gemmatimonadaceae bacterium
TGGGTCTCGATCCTGCGTGAGGTGACGAATGACAACCGCTTGGTCAGCAGTGAGTTGGCTTCGATGACCGCAGAAACGCAATCAGCCCTGGTGCAGCACCTCTACCGGGAGATCGGCGCGTGAGCCGGCACGCCGGCGTCCCGGAGCGGACCGGGCGTGCGGCGCTGATCGGCGCGGCGCTCCTGCTGCTCGGCGGGTGCACGCGGGTGGGAATGCCGGCCGCCGCCCGCGCGGCGCCCGCGCCTCCCGCACGCTCGAGCGCCGCGCCGGCCCCGATCCCGGACGCGGCCTCGCGGCCGGCGGAGCCGCCCAGCCGGTCGGGCAACATGGCCGAGTACCTCCTCGCGGGTCACCGCTACCGCGTCCTCGACTCCTCGCGCGGCTACGAGGAGGAGGGGCTTGCCTCCTGGTACGGGGAGGCCTTCCACGGCCGGCCCACGAGCAGCGGGGAGCCGTTCGACATGTACCGGATGAGCGCGGCGCACCGCACGCTGCCGCTCCCGACCTGGGTCGAGGTCGTGAACCTGGACAACGGCCGGCGCATCGTCGTCCGCGTGAACGACCGCGGCCCGTTCCACGAGCCCGACCGGCGCATCATCGATCTCTCGTACGCGGCCGCGCGCGAGCTCGGGATGCTCGCGGACGGCACGGCGCGCGTGCTCGTGCGGGCCGTGGAGCCGTGGCAGTCGCGGACGGGGTCCTCCTGAGGGGAGGGTCCGCGCGGACGGAGGGGTCCGAGCCGGTTCGAGGTCCCGCGACAGGGCGTCGGAACCGGCTCGTCCCGCTACAACGCAACATAATATCTCTTATGCGAAGTTGCTCGGGGAGACCGAAGACGGGGTGACGGAAGGTCCTGGTCGGGGCTCCCGACGCTTCTGGGTCCGAGGTGCCGCGGTCCGCCCGGCCAGGAGCCGAGCGGGCGCGCCTCAGGCGTTCGCCTGGGCCCGCAGCTCCGCGATCCGCATCTGGAAGAGCCCGCGCGCCGGATCGTTCTCCTCGAGCCGCGAGAGCACCCGCTCGTAGAGCGCGACCGCGCCCTCGGGGTTGTCGTTCTCGGCCCGGATCCGTGCGGCCGCCGCGAGCGCGTCGATGATCTGGAACTCGAGGTCCGAGCGATCCGCCACCTCGAGATAGACGCGCTCCGCCTCCGCCCAGCGTCCGTCCTGCTCGTACGCCTTGCCGAGGAGCATGGCCGCCTGCATCTCGATCGGCTTCGAGGGACGACGCGAGATCGGCTCGAGCACCGCCTGGGCCTGTTGCGGCTGTCCGTTCTCGAGGTAGAGCTCGCCGAGCAGCAGGCGCGCCTCGCCCTCGTACGCCGTTCCGTCGAAGCGCTCGAGGAAGACCACGAGCTGGTCCTGCGCCCCCTGCGGGTCGGACACGGCGAGGGACTGGTAGACCCCCTCGAGCTGCTGGGCCGCCTGCGCGTTCAGCGAGCTACGATAATTCACGTAGTAGAGCAGCCCCGCCACGCCGATGACGGCGAGGACCGCGAGCACCGTCATCACCTGCTGGTTGGCGCGCGCCCACTGACCGATCTCCAGGATCCGCGCGATGAAGACGTCGTCGGGCTCGCCCTGGTTCCGCTTGGACTGCGTGGCCCGGGGATGTCGCTTCGCCATGGGGAGATCCGCTGGAGTCGAGTGGTGGCGGGCGGTGCGGCCCGTCCGGGAGGCTGCCGCCGGTGGACGCCGCGGGCGCGCCGGGCGCGGAGGAAGCGGCTGAAAAGCTAGGACTGGGGCCGATGCCGGTCAACGCGGCGGGCCGCTCCCCGGCTGCGCCCCATCGCCGGGTCCACGCGCATCCTGGACGCCGCGCGGCCCGGCGCCGCGCCTTCCGCCTTCCACGGATCCCGTGCCGCTGCGATCATGTCCGGCAACGGAGGGATGCCACGCGATGGAACGGATCTTCTTCGGCCTCGGGGCCGTGCTCGCCGGAATCGCCGTCGGCGCGGGTGCCTTCGGTGCCCACGCGCTCCGCCGCGTGCTCGGCGAGGCCGGTCTGGCCACGTTCGAGACCGCGGTCCGCTATCAGATGTACCACGCGCTCGCGCTCCTGGCGGTCTCGTGGGCGCTCTCGCGCTGGCCGAGCGGCACGCTCACGGCCGCCGGGTGGTCGTTCGTGGCCGGGATCCTCGTCTTCTCGGGCTCGCTCTACGTGCTCGTGCTGGCGAACCAGCGGTGGCTCGGCGCGGTGACGCCGCTCGGCGGGCTCGCCTTCCTCCTGGGCTGGGCCCTCCTGGCCTGGTCCGCCTTCCGCGCGTGACGGCCGAGGCGCGCCGGGAGCGTGCCCGCGCGCTGCTCCGGGACGCGGAGCGGGTGCTCGTGCTCACGGGTGCCGGGATCTCTGCGGAGTCCGGGGTCCCGACCTTCCGCGGCGCGGGTGGCCTGTGGCGCTCGCACCGGCCCGAGGAGCTGGCCACGCCCGAGGCCTTCGCCCGCGATCCGGAGCTGGTCTGGGACTGGTACCGCTGGCGTCGCGGGCTCGTCGCCCGCTGCGCGCCGAACGCCGGACACCTGGCGCTCGCCCGGCACGCGCTCGAGCGGCCGGGCCGCGTGACGATCGTCACGCAGAACGTGGACGGGCTCCACGGCCGCGCCGCGCGCGAGGTCGCCGGCAGCGGACGGGACGCCGCGCCGGCGCTCCCCCTGGAGCTCCACGGCGCCCTCGACCGCGACCGCTGCTCGCGGTGCGGACGGACGCGGCCGGCGCACGGCGACGTCGGCTCCGGGACCGCGACGGCCGTGGGCGGCACCGGCGTGGGCGACGAGCAAGCGCCCGCCGCCCCCCTCCCCCGCTGCGCGTCCTGTGACGGGCTGCTCCGGCCCGACGTCGTCTGGTTCGGCGAAGCGCTCGATCCCGCGGTGCTGGACGCCGCGTACGCTGCGGCCCGCACGGCCGACGTCTGCCTGGTCGTGGGGACGAGCGCGATCGTCCACCCCGCGGCGAGCCTGCCCGCCGCGACGCTGGCGGAGGGCGGCGTGATCGTCGAGGTGAACCCCGAGCGGACGCCCCTCACGCCGCGGGCGGAGGTCCGCTTGGACGGGCCCGCGGCCGGGATACTGCCGCTCGTCCTCTGAGCCCCTATTATGGGGCCATTCTCCCGCAGTCCCCCCACTCCCCCTCGCTCCGCTACGCATGCTCCACCTCCGGCTCCCCCCGACGTTCCTCGTGCTCGCGGCCTTCGCCCTCGGCTCCGCGCCGGCTTCCGCCCAGGTGCGCTCCGGCATGGCCGTGCCGGCCGAGATCCCGCCGGTCGTGGACGGCGTGCTCGACGAGGAGGTGTGGTTCTCCGCGCCGCCCCTCACGGACTTCATCCAGCGGATCCCGGCGGACGGCTCGCCGGCGTCCGAGCGCACCGAGGTGCGTATCCTGCAGGGCGACGACGCCCTCTACGTCGGCGTGTGGCTCCACGACTCGACCCCGGGCGCGATCATCCCGGGCGAGAGCGTGCGGGACTACAACCTCGAGCAGAGCGACGCGGTCCTCCTGATCCTCGACACCTTCCGCGACCAGCAGAACGCGTTCGTGTTCGGGACGAACCCGGCGGGGATCCAGTACGACGGCCAGGTCGCGAACTCCGGGGAGGGCGGCGGCCGCTTCAGCGGGGGCGTCGGCGGAGGCGGCGGCCGCCAGCAGAGCGGCTCGGGCGGCGGCTTCAACATCAACTGGGATGCCGTGTGGGAGGTGCGCACCACGCGCGACGACGGAGGCTGGTACGCCGAGTTCCGGATCCCGTTCTCGACGCTGCGCTACGCGGGCGGCGAGGAGCAGACGTGGGGGCTCAACGTCGTGCGGCGCATCCGGCGCCACAACGAGCAGTCGTTCTGGTCCCCGGTGCCGCGCGAGTTCGACCAGTACCGGCTGAACTACGCCGGCACGCTCGAGGGGCTCAACCCGCCGGCGCAGCGGCTCCTCCAGGTGACGCCCTACGCCCTCCAGCGCGCGCAGCGGAACTACCAGGACGTGCCGAGCGAGTTCGACCACCAGACCGAGGTTGGCGGCGACGCGAAGGTCCAGATCACGCAGGGGCTCACCCTCGATCTCACGGTGAACACGGACTTCGCGCAGGTGGAGGTCGACGAGGTCCAGACGAACCTCACGCGCTTCGCGATCTCGTTCCCGGAGAAGCGGCCCTTCTTCCTCGAGAACTCCGGCCGCTTCCAGATCGGCGGGGGCGGCTCCGAGCTCTTCTTCAGCCGGAGCATCGGGATCTCGGCCGCGGGCCAGCCGGTGCCGATCCTCGGCGGCGCCCGCCTCTCCGGCCGCGCGGCCGGACTCAACATCGGCGCGCTCCATCTCATCACCGACGACGTCGACGGCGTGCAGCCGCAGAACGATTTCTCCGTCGTTCGGCTCGCCAAGGAGCTTCCGAACCGCTCCCGCATCGGCGGGGCCTTCATGCGCCGGGCCTCCGACGCGGACGGCGACTGGAACCGCACCTGGGCCGTGGACGGCCAGGTCGGCATCGGCGAGGCGATCTCGCTCAGCTCCTTCGTCGCGCGGACCGAGACGCCCGGGCTCACCGGCCGCGACCACGCCCTGAACGTGCAGGGGAGCTACACGACCCGGGCCTTCAACGGACGGCTCGCCTACCGCGAGCTCGGCGAGGACTTCAACGCCGAGCTCGGCTTCGTGCCCCGGCAGGGATACCGCTTCGGCGAGGCGTTCGGGATGGTGTACTTCCGCCCGACGGACTTCCTGGGCCTGCGCGAGATCCGCCCCCACACCTCCTACTTCGAGTACCGCAACTACGACACCGGCTTCGTGCAGAGCGCGCGGCTGCACGTCGACTCGCACTTCGAGTGGGGCAACGGCACCGAGTTCCACCCCGGGTTCAACTGGGTGAAGGAGGGGCTCGAGGCGCCCTTCGAGATCTCGCCCGGGATCGTCGTGCCGGCCGGCACCTACGCCGGGTGGGAGGCCCAGTGGGTGTTCTTCACCGACGAGAGCGACATGGTCTCGTTCAACGGCGGGGTGAACGCGGGGAACTTCCTCTCCGGCGACTACAGGAACCCGTTCGGGACCGTGACCTTCCGGCCGAGCTCGGCGTTCAGCGCCTCGGTGCGCCTCGACCACAACGACGTCGACCTCGCGGAGGGCTCGTTCAAGGAGAACGTCCTCGGGCTGCGCCTGTCGTGGTTCCTCACGCCGAACACGAGCCTGCAGTCGCTCACGCAGTACGCGGACCGGGCCGACCTCTGGTCGACGAACGTGCGCTTCAGCTGGCTCGACGACGCCGGATCCGGCCTGTTCCTGGTGTTCAACCAGGCGAGCCCCGCGACCCGGATGAGCTCGCTCCGCCTCGGGGATCCGCTCAGCCGCTCCTTCGTGGTGAAGTACAGCAAGCTGCTGAACGTGGCGCGCTGGTGAGCGCACCCCTTCGGGGGTGAGCGGGTGGGGGGCGCCGGCGATCGCCCGAGCGCCCCCTACCCCTCCCCGCTCCCGGCCGCGTACACGTCCCCGGACTCGTCCCGCTTGCGGTCCTCGTAGGGCGCGGCCACGCGGCGGTAGAGCTCGAGCTTGGCGCACTCCAGCACGCCGATCGCCTCGTTGAGGTGCGCGTAGCGAAGCCGTCCGGCCTCCCTGGCCCGCGCGACGAGGAAGGCGTCCACCATCCGCGTCACCGCGTAGTTCAGCTCGCCCACGTCCCGCGGCGGCTCCCCGGCATCGATGCGCGCGCGTGCGTCCGTCGGGATGTACGGCATGGAGAGGGCTCCGTCAGGGGATGGACCGGTCGGCCTCGGCCTTCTCCTGGCTCCGCAGGAGCCGGCGCACACGGTATTGCGCGATCGATCGGCCCGCGATCCACACGACCGACAGGAGCAGGTAGACCGTCACGTTCATCGTGAGGATCGCGAGCAGGAGGCCGGTGAGCCAGAGGATGAGCTTGAACACGGGACCTCAAGGGTGCGGGGGATCGACGGATCCATTTCTCGGATCGACCCCGGTACGCGCTTCGTCGCCTCCCCCACCACCTCGAGAGCGCGAACCACCGAGTAGAGCGTCTTCGGATCGGCCTCCAGTTCGTCGACGGTCACGACCGCGCCTACGAACCGCCTCGCTAGATCGATGTTGTGGAGGATATCCTCGATGGCATCGACGGGGTCCCGCTCAGCCGTCAAACGGGCACGGCCTCGGCGAGGATACGATCTCGCAGCCGCGGCTTCAGCGACCGGCGCATCACCAGGTCGATTCGGGCACCGAGCTGGTCGGAGAGCTCGTCCTCCAGAGCGATAAACGTCAGCAGATCCGGCGTCTCCCGGAAGGTCACGAGGACGTCGATGTCGCTCCGATGTCCCGCGTCACCTCGGGCCTGCGAGCCGAACACCTCGAGGGTGTCGACTGCGTAGCGCTCCTGCAATTCCGGAAGAAGGTCGCGCAGATGCCTCAGGACCGGGCCGAGCGCATGCTGGTCGGATTCCATGGCGACTTCCTCGGGTGCAGGGTGCAACACATCGGGAATACACCGGACCGACGGGGAGGAGCCGGGAGAACCCGCTCCGGGCCCCTCCCCGCGTCCCCTCCAAGTGCCCTCGCCGCGACTCGAACGCGGGACCTACTGCTTAGGAGGCAGTCGCTCTATCCACCTGAGCTACGAGGGCGATGCTGTAACTTGTTGTCGTGCGTGTTGTTGGGCTGCTGTGGTTGCGCTACTCTCGCAGGCGCCAGAAGTCTAGGGACCATATAGGGCACGCTTGCCAACGTGAGCGTCCTGCCCCCGCGGGACGGAAGTTAACGCCGGCGGTGGGTGCCCTAAACCGCTCCGCCCCGCCAATCGCTGCGCATCGCCGCCACGCATCTACCCCTCACGTCCTCCACCGCCGCGACCAAGCTCTGAATATCGTAC
>CAZOYA010000193.1:0-6829 GCA_964583815.1 uncultured Gemmatimonadaceae bacterium
CTAGAGGGAGGGGACCCCGACCGGGAGGGCACATGACCAGGCCCTGTGCAGGACGGTGCGTGCGGGCGCTCGCTGTCGCGCTCGCGGCCCCGCTCACGCTGGCGGTCCCGGCGTGGGGCGGGGCGCAGGAGCCCGCGGCCCCGTCCGCGGCGGACACCGCGGCGGCCGCGCGGGACACGACCGCGAGGATCTCCGTGGAGTGGATGGAGGTGCCCGTCGGAGACGTGCTGCGCACGTTCGCGGACTTCGCGGGGAAGTCGATCGTGGCGGGGCCGGAGGTCGCCGGCCCGATCACGGCGTTCATCGACGACCAGCCGTGGGACGTGGCGCTCGCGGCGATCCTCTCCGCGCACGGGTACGAGGCCGCCGAGGACGAGCACGGCATCATCCGCGTGCGGGGGCCGGCCGCTGCCGCCCCGCCGGCGCAGGAGGCGCTGGTCACCCGCGCCTACCGGCTCTCGTTCGCGAAGGCCTCGGAGCTTCTCGGGACGCTCGCGCCGCACCTCTCGGAGGCCGGAACGATCTCGGTGGCCGAGAGCACGAACACGTTGATCATCACGGACTTCGAGAGCGTGCACCGGGTGATCGCCGGGCTGCTGCGGTAGGCCGGGTCGGAGGGCGAGCCGCCCGTCCTCCGGCCAGGCCGAAAAACGTTCCGCACCCGCCACGGGCGGGGATAGCTTGGAAGGAGACCTTCCGAGCGACCCGCCCCCCCGCCGGAGAACGTCCGATGGCTCGCAAACCCGACCCGCGCCGCCTGCGGCGAAGACGACGCCCGTCGGCCGGCCGCCGCCCGCGGGCCCGCCGATGGGCGAACCTCCGCTCGCTGTGGCACGCGCTGGGGCACAACTGGATCCTGCGCACCGGCCGGATGCCGCCGCGGCTCCGGCCGAGTCGGGTGGCTGCCGGCGTGGCGCTGGTCGTGGCCGGAGGGCTCGGCCTGGCGTTCGCGGCCGGGCGCCGGGTAGGGCCGCCGGCCTCTCCGGACCCGACGCCGCCGGGGCTCCCCATCCTCCCGGCGATCCCGCTCGAGTTCGCGGACCAGCCCCTCGAGGCCTACCTGCGCGGGTCGCTTCCGCCCGAGCGCCGGGACGCGCTGCTCGCCTCCCCGGTGCTGCGGGATCCGGAGTTCACGCGCCGCGTGCACTGGTGGGTCCGCTACTGGACGGGGCCCGCCCGCGCGTGGTTCCCGGGCTTCCTGACCCGGATGTCCGAGCTCGGCACCCACGTCGATTCGTCGCTCGCACGTGCGGGGTTTCCGCCCTCGCTCCGCTACCTCCCGCTGATCGAGAGCGGCTACGCGCCCGGCGTGCGGAGCGGCGCGAGCGCGGTCGGCCTGTGGCAGCTGATGAGCCCGACGGCCCGGGAGCTCGGCCTCGAGGTCTCGCCGCTGCTCGACGAGCGCCGGGACTTCGAGCGGGCCACGGACGCGGCCCTCGCGTATCTCGACGACCTCCACGAGGAGTTCGACTCGTGGTTCTTCGCGCTCGCGGCCTACAACACGGGGCCGACGCGCGTGCGTCGGCTCCTGCGGCGCGAGGCGGCCGGCGTGCCGCCGTCGGACAGCCTGTTCTGGGCGCTCCGCCACCACTTCGCGAGCGAGACCCGCGACTTCCTGCCGAAGCTCTACGGGGCCATGTGGGTCGCGAGCCGCCCCGGGGCGTACGGCTACGAGACGCTCGCGCCGGCTCCGCTCGCCTACGACCGGGTGGAGGTGCCGCACCAGACCACGCTCGACGTGGTGGCCCGCGCGGCGGGCGTCGCGCACGCGGACGTCGTCGCGCTGAACCCGCAGCTCGTGCGGGGCATCACGCCCGCCGACCGCGTCGTGCACGTGCGCCTGCCGGCGGGTGGGCGCGCGGCGTTCGCGCGCAACTATCCGATGATCCCGCCCGAGGAGCGGGTGACCTTCGTGGAGCACCTCGTGCGACCGGGCGAGACGCTCTCGAAGATCGCGGCCCGCTACGGTCTGCGGACCGCCGAGATCGCGGCGGCCAATCCGGGCGTGCAGGCCCGCGCGCTCCCCGTGGGCGCGCGGCTCACCGTGCCCGTGGCGCCGAGCGTGCGGGAGGGGCAGGAGACCTCGTGACGACGGGACGCGGCGCGCCGGTCCCGGCGCTCGCGCCCACCTACGCCGGCCCTGCCTCCGAGGGCCGCGCGCACACGTTCATGGTCCGTTCCAGCCCGATCAGGTCCTCCGGGCTCCGCACCGGCTCGAGCGGGGCACGCACCCCGAAGTCGTGCGGGACCAGGAAGAGCTCGTAGCCCGGCCGGGCGAGCGCCCGGTGGAGCCGTGCCTTCCCCTCCCGCGAGTCCCGGCCGAAGACCTCGGCGACGACCGTGGGACGCCGCTCGTCGAGCAGGTCGGCGATCGACTCCAGGATCACGGCGTCGTGCCCCTCGGCGTCGACCTTGATGAACGTCAGCTTCGGCAGCCACTCGGCGAAATCCCGCTCGAGCAGCGCCCGGAGGCGCACCGCCCGCACCTTCTCCGGGTGCACGAAGCGGCCGTGCCGGCTGTCCCGCGTCGGCGAAACCCCGCCGTTCGCGAACGAGGCCTCCGAGGAGACGAAGTACAGCTCCTCCTCCTGCGCCGAGACCGCGAAGGGGAGGGGGACGATGCGCGTGCGCTCCGGGTTCAGCGCGGCGTTCCGCTCGAGGACCGCGAACGCATAGGGGTTCGGATCGAACCCGAGCGTGAGCCCCTCGCGCCCGGCCGCGAGCGCCATCGGCACCGTCGTGTCGCCGATGTTCGCGCCGATGTCGATGGCGAGGTCCCCGGGCGCGATGAAGCGCCGGAAGAACTCCACGGTCGCCGGCTCGAGCGGGACGGGCCGCGCGAGCGGGTTCTCCCAGTTGGCGAACTCGACGCGGCCGAGGCCGGGCACGTCGTAGGCGTCCACCCTGGCCGGATAGATGCGGGTGAAGCGCCGGGCGCGCTTGCGGCGCAGGGATTCGCGCAGGTAGCTCAGCACGGGATCGTCCCCGCGTCGGCCGGGGCGCCCACCACGTCCCCGGTCTGCACCCGCCACAGCGCCGCGTAGAGCCCGCCGCGCCCCAGGAGCTCGTCGTGGCTTCCGAGCTCCACGATCCGCCCCCGCTCGAGCACGCAGATCCGGTCCGCGTTGCGGATCGTCGAGAGGCGGTGCGCGATCGCGATCGTCGTGCGGTCCCGGGAGATCCGCTCGAGCGAGCGCTGGATGGCCGCCTCGGTCTCGTTGTCCACCGCGCTCGTGGCCTCGTCGAGGACGAGCACGGGCGGGTCCTTCAGGATCGCCCGCGCGATCGCGATGCGCTGCCGCTGCCCGCCGGAGAGCTTCTGCCCCCGCTCGCCCACGACGGTGTCGTAGCCCTTCGGGAGCTCCGTGATGAAGTCGTGCGCCTCGGCGAGGCGGGCCGCCTCCTCGATCCGCTCGTCTCCGGCGTCCCACGAGCCGTAGACGATGTTCTCCCGCACCGTCCCGTGGAACAGGAACACGTCCTGGCTCACGAGCCCGATCGCGGCGCGGAGGTCCTCGAGACGGATCTCCTCGATGGGGATCCCGTCGAGCAGGATCCGCCCGTGCCGCACGTGGTAGAGCCGCAGGAGCAGCTTCACGAGCGTGCTCTTGCCCGAACCGGTGGAGCCGACGATCCCGATCGTCTCTCCGGGCGCGACCCGCAGCGAGACGTCCCGCAGCACGGGCGCCGGGCGCTCCGCGCCGTCGCCCGCATCCTCGCCGTAGGCGAAGGTGAGGTCCTCGATGTCGATCGCCCCGCGGACCTCCCGCAGGGGCAGCGCGCGCCCCCCCGAGCGGATCCGCATGGGCGTGTCGAGCAGCGCCATGACCCGCGTCGTGGAGGCCATCGCCCGCTGGTACTGGTCGAGCGTCTCGCCGAGCCGGGTGAGCGGCCAGAGCAGGCGCTGCGTCATGAAGACGAGCACGCTGTACGTGCCGACGGAGAGCGTGCCCTCCACGGTCTCCATCCCGCCGTACAGCAGGGTGGCGGTGAAGCCGAAGAGGATCACCACCCGGATGAGCGGGACGAACGCGGCGCTCACCCGGATCGCGCGCCGGTTCGCCTGCCGGTACGCATCGCTCTCCCGCTCGACCTGGCCCACCTCGAAGAGCTCGGCCGTGTAGGCCTTGATCGTCGTGATCCCGCCGAGGTTGTTCGCGAGCCGCGCGTTCAGCATGCCGACGCGCTCGCGGACGTCCGCGTAATAGGGCACGAGCAGGCGCTGGAAGCGGATCGAGCCCCACACGATGAAGGGCATGGGCAGGAGCGCCATCCACGCCACGGAGGGCGCGAGCGCGACGAACGCGCCGCCGATGACGAGGATCGTGGTGGCGAGCTGGAGCAGCTCGTTGGCCCCGATGTCCAGGAAGCGCTCGAGCTGGTTGATGTCGTCGCTCAGCACGGACATGAGCGCGCCGGAGCTGCGCTCCTCGTAGTAGGCCAGCTCGAGGTCCTGGAGATGCCGGTAGGCGTCGATGCGCAGGTCGTGCTCCACGGTCTGCGCCAGATTCCGCCACAGGATCGCGTAGGCGTACTGGAATGCCGACTCGAGGAGCCACACCGCGAGCGTGATGCCCGACAGGAGCAGGAGCTGGTCCCACACCTCGACCACGCCGAACCGGGTCAGGAAGGAGCTCTCCCGCTGGACGATCACGTCCACGGCCGCGCCGATGAGGACCGGGGGGCCCAGATCGAAGATCTTGTTCAGGACCGAGCAGACGGACGCCAGCCACATGCGCCCGCGGTGGGGCGCCGCGTAGGCGAGGAGTCGGCGGAGCGGGCGGGGGTCGGTCGAGGGCACCGGCCGGAGGGACGAAGGAGCGGATCGCGGAGCCGAAAGATAGTGGGCTCGGGCGCCCCGCTTCAGGCCCCCGGCCCCGTGGCTTCTCCGGATGCACCCGGCGCGGGCGACGCCGCCCCCGCCGGCACGGGGTCGTCGATCGACACCTCGGACAGCCGACCCTCCCACGTGCGCATCATCTGGACGAACGCACGCGCGACGTCCGCGTCGAACTCGGTGCCCGCGCCCTCGGCGATGAGGGAGAGCGCCCGCTCGGCGGGCCAGGCGTCCCGGTAGGGCCGCCGCGTGCGGAGCGCGTCGAACACGTCGCACACGTGCACGAGGTTGCTCGCCTGGTGGCAGGCGCGCTTGTACTTGAGCGCGGGGTATCCGCCCCCGTCGATGCGGATGTGGTGCTCGTAGGCGACGACGGCGGCCATGTCGAGCTCCTCCTCGGCCTGCAGGATCAACCGGGCGCCCTCCACCGTGTGGCTGTTCATGACGGCCCGCTCCTGGTCGGTGAGCTTGCCGGGCTTGTTCAGGATGTCGGTCGGGATCTTGACCTTGCCGAGATCGTGCAGGAGCCCCGCGATGCCGAACGCGCGCACCTCGCGCGGGCCGAGGCCCAGGAACTCGGTGAGCGCCATGGTGAGCACGGCCACGTTCAGCGTGTGCGTCACCGTGTACTGGTCGAACTCCTTCAGCCGCACGAGCGGGATCAGGAAGGCGTGATCCTGGTGCATCGCCACGGAGAGCGAACGCACGATCCCCTCGGCCTCCAGCATGGGCAGGGTGCGGCCCTCGCGGAGCTCGCCCTGCAGCCAGTCCACCGCGTCGAGCTCCTCGCCGAGGGAGTACGCCGCGGGCGCCGATCGCTCCTCCCCGAGCCCTTCCTCCTCGCCCTGGAGCGCGACCTCGCCGTAGAGGATGTTCGAGGGGCGTCCCTGCCGCGCCTCGGCCGAGCGCGCGGGCGATCCCGTGAGACGCCCCACCAGCTCGTCGAGGAAGGCCTCGAAGTCCTCGTGGGTGACGCGCTCGAGGAACTCGAGGCGCTGCACCCCGGCCGCGGCGAGCCGGGCGCTCCATTCCCACTGGCGCAGCTCCCGAAGGGGCCGGCTGCCGAACACGATGTCGTGACCGACGAAGGTGAAGCGGGGCGTGGGATCGATGTCCTGAAGATCCGAGAGCGCCTGGAAGGCGCGGTCGAGCGCGCGGGCCGACGCCGGGTGGACGCCCCCGTAGAGCGCCGCGGCCGAGATCGCCTGGGCGAGCGCCGTGAGGAAGCGGACCGCCTGCGTCACGCGCCGACCCCCCAGGCGCCGCCCGGCTCGCCGACACTCGCGAGGTCCGCGGCGGCCCGTAGCGCGGGCGCCCCCGACCGCCGGGCGAGCCGCAGGACCTCCCGCGCGGGCGGGTAGGCCGCCCACGTGCTCGCCAGCACACGCAGCGCCTCGAGCACCGGCGGCTCGGGCGGCGCGAGCCGTCTCCGGCGCAGGATCGTGCGTCCGTCCGTCACCGAGTCCACGAGGGCGTCCGCCGCCAGCGGCGAGCGCGAGGCGGCCACGGCCCGCACGGCCGCCACCCGCAGCTCCTCCGAGCGCGAGAAGTCGAGCAGCACCTGCTCGGCGAGCGTGAGGAGCACGGCGGGCGAGGCGTCCGCGCCGATCTCCGGCAGCGCGGTCCACACGACCCGCTCGTCCTCGTCCTCCAGCGCCATGACGATCGCGAGCTCCCGCCGGGCCGGCGACGTCATCATCAGGGCGAGCGCCTCGCGCCGCACGCGCGGATGTGCGTGCTGGCACCACGGCACGAGGTCCAGGTGGTCGAGCGGGGGACGGTACTGGAGCAGGAGGGCGAGCATGTTGCGCTGCACGTACCACTCGGGCGCGCCGAGCCGTCCGATCACGCGGTCGGTGATCCAGTCGCTCCGGAGCGAGCGGAGCACGTCGAAGGCGCGGCGCCGGAGCGCCCGGTCCTCCGACGTGGAGAGGACGTCGAGGAGGGGATCCACGGCCGGCTCGCCGATCCGGATCACGAGCGCGCGGAGGG
>CAZOYA010000194.1:0-6771 GCA_964583815.1 uncultured Gemmatimonadaceae bacterium
GCATCCGCCGCGACGACCTCGCCCCCTGGACCCTCGAGGCCGCCGCGTACGAGGCCCTCGAGCTGGCCGACCAGCCCGACAGCGGCTGACGGCCCCGACCGGGAAGCGGCCTACGCGCCTCCCCTGGCGTGCTCCGCCCGGACGCGCTCGATCAGCGCGGCCCACTCCGGTCGGTCGGCCGGGTCCCACACCGCGTGGAGCGTGGCCCGCGCCTCCTCTTCGGGCACACCCTCCACGAGCGCCCGATAGAGATAGACGAACACGGACGCGCGCATGTTCGCGAAGCAGTGCACGAAGACCTTCCGGTCGCGGTGCGCCTGCATCGAGTCGAAGAACTTCCGGACGTCCTCCGTCCGCGGGTCCGTCCACACGACCGGGATGTGCACGTACGTCAGCCCCTCGCGCGCGACGTGGAAGCCCTCGAGCCCGTTCCGCTCCTCGTCGGCCACGGCCAGGTTGATCACGACCTCGTAGCCCTGCTCCCGCAGGAGCGGGATCTGGTCCGGGGCGATCTGCCCTGCCGACGCGAGGCGGTCGTCGATGACCTGGAAGTTCTCGATCGACTCGAGCGGCTCGGGCACGGGCTGGGCGCCGAGGCCGGGGGCGAAGGTCGTCATGGCGAGGATCGCCGTCGTGAGGTGTCGGTTCATCGTGATCGCGCAGAGGGGCGGGCGACGCAATCCGTCACGACCAGCATAGCGGACGCGACGCCGTCCCGCACTCGAGGTGCCCCGGGGGGCCATCCCGCAACCGGCCGTCGCAAACCCCGCATGTTGCCCGCCTCTGGCCGCCGGGGCCCGAGCCCCGCATGTTGGCCCCCGTGCGGGCCCCGCACCGGGCCGCGCGATCCGTCCACGGAAGACGAGGCCATGGAGATGTCCGAGCGCCCGACCGCCACCCCGCTCTGCCCGCCCCATCCGACATCGGCGCGCCCCTGCCCCGCCCGGCACCGGGCCGCGCACGGCGCGCTCCTGCCGCTGCTGGCCGCCATGGCCGCCGGCTGCGCCTCGGATGCTCCGGGCGGCGAGCGCTTCGATCCGGTCGAGGCCACCATTCCCGAGATGCAGCAGGCGATGGAGGAGGGCCGCATCACCTCGCGCGAGCTCGTCGAGGCGCACCTGCTCCGGATCGCGCTCTACGAGGACCGGGTCAACGCGGTCATCGACGTGAACGACCATGCGCTCGAGGAGGCCGAGCGGCTCGACCGGGAGCGGGCGGAGGGACGGGTCCGCGGACCGCTCCACGGAATCCCGATCGCGCTCAAGGACAACATCCACACGACGGACATCCCCACGACCGGCGGCGCGCTCGCGTTCGAGGACTACTATCCGCCCTACGATGCGACCCTCACCACGCTCCTGCGCGAGGCCGGCGCGGTCATCATCGCGAAGACGGTGCTGACCGAGCTCGCCAACTTCATCGCGAACGGGATGCCCGGGAACTACAACGCGATCGAGGGCTACGGGCTCAATCCGTACGATCCTCGCCGGGATCCGCGCGAGGGTCGCAACGACGGCCGGCCGGTGCTCGGCACGGGCGGGTCGAGCTCGGGCATCGGCACCGCGATGAGCTTCTGGGCCGCGAACGTCGGGACGGAGACCTCGGGATCGATCCTTTCGCCCTCGAACGCGAACATGCTCGCCGCCGTGAAGCCGACGGTCGGGCGCGTGAGCCGCTGGGGCGTGATCCCGATCACCGGCGACCAGGACACCGCCGGACCGATGGCGCGCACCGTCACCGACGCCGCGATCCTGCTCGGAGCGCTCGAGGGAGCGGCGCCGGATCCCAACGATCCCGCCACGAGCCGCTGCGAGCCGCCGCCGAACGGGGATTACACGCAGTTCCTGAACGCGGGCGGCCTCCAGGGGGCGCGCATCGGCATCCCCCGGGCCTTCTACTACGACTCGGTGCGGGCGCCGGGCGCCAACGGGTTCCGAGGCGGCCTCTCGCCCGACGAGCGCGCGCTCATGACGGAGGCGATCGAGGTGCTCCGCGCGCAGGGGGCGACGATCGTCGATCCCGCGGACATTCCGAGCGTGCTCGCTCCGGCGCGCGAGGACAACCTGCTCGCGAACGGCGAGAGCATCGTCCTCTGGTACGGCATGAAGCGCGACTTCAACACCTGGCTCGCGAGCCTCGGCGAAGACGCGCCGGTCCGGACCCTCACCGAGCTGCGCGACTGGAACCTGGCGCACCGGGACGCCGGCGCCCTCAAGTACGACCAGGCGAACCTCGACCGCTCCGACGCGCTCGACCTGGAGCGCGACCGGGCGCGGTACGAGGCCGACCGCGCGCGCGACATCCGTCTGAACGGCGAGCTCGGGATCGACGCGGCGATGGCCGAGCACGATCTCGACGCGCTCGTCTTCCCCGGCTCCGGCAGCGCGGGGCTCGCGGCCCGGCCCGGATACCCGACGGTGATCGTGCCCTTCGGCTTCGTGGAGAGCGAATTCGATCCGCCACTCCCCGACAGCTTCGACGCGAAGCCGCGCCCGTTCGGCGTGAGCTTCACGGGCGGGGCGTGCAGCGAGCCGCGCCTGCTCGAGCTGGCGTACGCGTTCGAGCAGGCCACGATGCGGCGGGTCCCGCCGGACTGGGCGCCGTAGGCCGATGACGCGGCGCGGCCCGACTCCGACGCGCGGCCCGACTCCGGGTCGCGGTCGGCGGCCGCTCGCGATCGGCGTGCCCGCGCTCCTCGCCGCGGCACTGCTCGCCGGGTGCGGGCGGGGCGACGCGGCCGAGCGGACCGAAACCGACCCGGACGGCGAGCGGCTCGAGTACCGCGTGCAGATCCGCTTCGGCGAGGAGCTCCCGGACAAGCGGCCGAGCGGCGCGATGCCCGCGGGATGGAAGCTCGGCCGCGTCTCCGGGGTGGCGAGCGACGCCGCGGGCGAAGTCTACGTCCTGCACCGCGGCGCAGAGGCCGATCCCGTCCTCGTGTTCGACCGCGAGGGCGCGCACATGCTGCGCAGCTGGGGCCGCGGGATGTTCACGAAGCCGCATGGTATCCGCACGGATCCCGAGGGCAACATCTGGATCACCGACGTCGGCGACCACCGCGTGCTCAAGTTCTCGCGGGACGGCACGCTCCTGCTCGAGCTCGGCGAGCGCGGGCGCGCCGGCACGTCCGGGTCGCTCTTCAACCGGCCGGCGGACATCGCGTTCGGGCCCGACGGCGACGCCTTCGTCGTGGACCAGGGCGAGGACGAGGAGCGGCCGGGCCTGGGCGAGCCGCGCATCGTGCGGATCTCGCGCGAGGACGGCCGGGTCCTCGCACGGTGGGGCGAGCCGGGCACGGGCCGGGGCGCCTTCCACTTCCCGCACTCGATCGCGGTCGACGCGGAGGGCCGGGTCTACGTGAGCGACCGGGAGAACAACCGGGTGCAGATCTTCCGCTCCGACGGAACCTGGGAGACGGAGTGGACCCACCTGGGATCCACCATGAGCATCGTCGTGACCCCCTCGGGCGAGCTCTGGATGCTCAACCACCGGGACAACATCGAGATCCTCGCCTACGACGCCCTCGCGGGGCGGATCACGCGGGTCGACCCCGCCACGGGACGCGTCCTCGCGTCGATGCCGAGCCCCGGCCACATGCTCGACGTCTCGGCGAGCGGCGACCTGTACGTGGCGAGCCTCACCGGAAACGTCTTCCGCTTCTATCCCGGCTGGCTCGTGGAGCGCGACGGCGGGATCGTGCCGCGGTAGCCCGGCGGAAAATCAAGCGAGAACCCGACTCCCGAGCCCCATGTCCTCCAAGAAGGCCCACCGCCAGCAGCGTCGCGAAACCGAGCGTGCGCGCACCGAGGCGCGGCGCGGCATGAACCCCGCGCTCGCGTTCGCGCTCGTCATCGCCGCGGTGATCGGGCTCACGCTGGGCGGGGTGATGCTGTTCGGGGACCGCTCCGGACCCGGCGATCCACCCTGGCCCGGCGCGGTCTGGTCGCCGGCGCATGGGCACTGGCACTGACGCGTCGCGCCCTCCGCGACCGGCCCCGCGCCGCGGGGCGGATGCGCCCTGTCGAAATCCGCTCGCCCCGTTCGACCCACTGACGCAAGCTCGCACGACGAGCGCTTCGGCCTGATCCCGGAGGTTTCCTTGCGTTACGCGATCCGCTCCCTGGTCCGCGCACCCGGCTTCGCCGCCGCGGTGGTGCTCACCCTCGCGCTCGGCATCGGCGCGAACACGGCCGTCTTCAGCGTGCTCCGGGGCGTCCTCCTGCGACCCCTCCCGCACGAGAACGGAGAGCGGCTGGTCTATCTCCGGCAGACCGCGGAGGCGGCGGGCATCGAGAACGCCCTCTTCTCGGTGCCGGAGATCGTCGACTACCGCGAGGCGTCCACGATGCTCACGGGCTTCGCGGAGTTCTCGGCGATGCCCTTCAACATGCTCGGCGGCGAGCGGCCGGTGGAGGTGCAGGCCGGGATCGTCACGGGGAACTACTTCGACGTGATGGGCCTCGACGCGGTGCTCGGGCGCACGCTCGACGCGCGGGACGACGGCGCGTCGGCCGCGCCGGTCATGATGCTCACCTACGACTACTGGGTGGGCGCGTTCGGGGCCGATCCCTCGGTCGTCGGCCGCGTGCTGCGGATGAACGGCCGCTCCGTCACGATCGTCGGCGTCGCCGAGCCCGCCCCGCCCTTCCCCGGCGAGACGGACATCTTCGTGAACATGGTGACGAGCCCGCACCACCTGGACGCCACCATGGTGCACGGGCGCTCGCACCGGATGACCGAGGTCTTCGCGCGGCTCGCCCCGGGGGCCACCCTCGAGCAGGCGCGCACCGAGCTCGACGGCCTCGCGGCGCGGGTCTATCTCGACCACCCCGACCAGTACGATCCGGCCGCCGGCTACGACGTCTCGGTCACGCCGCTCCGTGAGGCCCTCACCGCCGACGCGCGGCAGACGCTCTGGCTGCTCATGGCCACGGCCGTGCTCGTGCTCGTGATCACGTGCGCGAACGTCGGCAACCTCGTGCTCGGGCGCTTCCTGGAGCGGGAGCGCGAGATCACGATGCGCTGGGCGCTCGGCGCCGGCCGGGCGCGCCTCCGCGGGCTGCTCCTCGCCGAGACCGGCATCCTCGCCGCGGCCGGCGCGCTGCTCGGTCTCGTGCTCGCGTACGGCGGGCTCGGCCTGCTCGTCGGCTTCGCGGCCCGCTTCACGCCCCGCGCCTCCGAGATCGAGATCGACGGGGGCGTGCTCCTCTTCACGCTCGTCGTCGCGGCCGGCTCGGCGGTCGCGTTCGCCTTCGCGCCCACGCTGCGCTCGCCCGAGGGCGCCGGGATCGCGCTGCTCCGGACCGGCGCCCGCTCGTCCGGACCGGGCCACAAGCTCCAGCGCGGGCTCATCGTCGCGCAGGTGGCCGCCGCGTTCACGGTTCTCACCGCGGCGGGGCTGCTCGGCCGCACGCTGCTCACGCTGACCGCCGTCGATCCGGGCGTGGACGTCGGGAACACGCTCACGCTCCAGGTCCCGGCCGCCGACGACGGGCGCTCGGTCGAGGAAATCCTCCGCACGCAGGAGGAGATCGGCGCGCGCCTCGCGGCGCTCCCCGGCGTGGAGGCGGTCGGGGTGGGGCTCAACGTGCCGCTCCGCACCGCCGGGGTCATGCTCGAGATCCAGGCCGAGGCGCGTCCGCCGGAGCCGGGTCAGCCGATCCCGATGGCCGAGTACCGGACCGCCTCGCCCGGCTACTTCGCGGCGGCCGGCATGCGCGTCCTGTCCGGCCGCGACTTCTCGACCACGGACGAGCTCGGCTCCGCGCCGGTCGCGATCCTGAACGAGACGCTCACCCGCCGGCTCTTCGGGGACGAGGACCCGATCGGCCGCCGCGTCGCCTGGACCGGAGAGGTGCTCCAGTTCATCGGGATGTCGGGCCGCTGGCTCACCGTGGTCGGCGTGGTGAACGACACGCGGGACGCGGGGCAGGACGAGCCGCCGCCGCCCGCGCTCTATCAGCCGCTCGCGCAGAACGAGCTCGGCTACTTCCCGGGCGCCTACGTCGTCCGGGGGCCGGCGGCCGCGTCGCTCGCGCCGGACGTGGAACGCATCGCGCGCGAGCTCGCCCCGGACAGCCCGGTCGAGCGGGTCGCCACCCTCGAGCAGATCCAGCAGGAGACGGTCGCCTCCCAGCGGCTGAACGCGCTGCTGGTCGGGACGTTCGGCCTTCTCGCCCTCCTGATCGCGGCGGTGGGCATCGCCGGCGTGCTCGCGTTCTTCGTGGCGCAGCGCACGACCGAGATCGGTATCCGCATGAGCCTCGGCGCGGCCCGCACGAAGGTCCTCGCGATGGTCCTCGGAGACGGCGGACGGCTGCTCGCCGTGGGGCTCGTGGTCGGCCTCGTCGCCTCGCTCGTCGTGGCACGCATGCTCGAGGGCCTGCTGTTCGGCGTCACGCCGAGCGATCCTTCCACCTACCTCCTCGTGTCGCTGGTGATGGCCGGCGTCGGCCTCGCCGCCTGCTGGATGCCGGCGCGACGGGCGGCCTCGGTCGATCCGCTGGTGGCGATGCGCGAGGAATGAGGAGATCTTCCGACATGAAATACCTCTGTCTGGTCTACGGAACCGAGAGCGCGCTCCAGGGGATGGACGACGCGGAGTGCGTCGCCTTCGATACCGAGCTGCGCGCGAGCGGCCACTGCATCGCCTCCGAGGCGCTCGAGCCGGTCGCGACCGCCGCGACCGTGCGGGTGCGGAGCGGCCGCGCCACCGTCGTCGACGGGCCCTTCGCCGAGACGAAGGAGCAGCTCGCCGGCTTCTACATGATC
>CAZOYA010000195.1:0-6769 GCA_964583815.1 uncultured Gemmatimonadaceae bacterium
GCCTCCATGCCCCCACGACTCCGGTCGTGGGGGCTTCGTGTTTCCGGGCATGGAGACGGCGGGAGGCGAACCCGCGGGGGCGCGAAGCGCCCCGGAACGCGGGTTCGAACCGAGCGGGGCATGAGGAGGTGCGCCGCATGGCGCCTATTCGTGCTCCCGCGACAGAGCGAGGATCGGCGCGAAGCGCCGACCGCAGCTCCCTCCCGCCGCCGCGCCCGGGCGACCCCCGAACGGCAACCCCAGCAGCCCCCCGGGGCTTGCGATGGCCCCCCCTTTCGTGGAACAGTCCCCCGGTCCCGGCGCTGTCCCCGGGGCGCTGCGCTCGCTCGTCACCGATCGGGGGGAGGCCTCCTCTCCGTCGGACTCCGCTGGAGGGGAGGGATTCATGGCCCAGGCCTCACGACGTGATCCGAACGCCCTCGAGCGGGAGATCACCACCGACCTCCGGGACAGCACGCCCGATCCGCCGCGAGGCCCGATGCTGCACACGCGGATCATCATCGGGCTGGTGGCGGGCGCCGCGTTCGGGATCGGCGCCAACCTGATGCTCGGGCCGACGCACCCGGGACTCACGAGCTTCGTCGAGAACATCACCGAGCCGATCGGCCAGCTATTCCTCCGCCTGCTGCTGATGGTGGTGATCCCGCTCGTGTTCTCGTCGCTCGTGGTCGGCGTGGCGGGGATCGGCGACGTGCGCCAGCTCGGTCGCGTGGGCCTCCGGACCTTCCTGTTCACCATCGTCGTGTCCGCGATCTCCGTCGTCATCGGTCTGACGGTGGTGAACACGATCCGGCCGGGCGAGCGGATCGACGCGGAGACCGCGGCCGGGCTGGAGCAGCGCTACGGACGGGACGCGGAGGCGCAGGTGCAGGCGGCGGCGGAGCCGCCCGACGTGGCCCCCCTCGCGCAGGTGGTCGAGACCCTCATCCCGACGAACCCCTTCGCGGCCGCCGCCGCGCCGACGCCGAATCTCCTCCACCTGATGTTCTTCGGACTGGTCCTCGGCTTCGCGGCGACGCTCGTATCGGCGGAGAAGGCGGCTCCGTTCCTCGACTTCCTCGAAGGGCTCTACGCGATCTCGGCGAAGATCATCGACGGCGTCATGAAGCTCGCGCCCTACGCCGTGTTCTGCCTGCTGTTCAGCAGCATGTCGGGCTTCGGGCTCGATCTGCTCGGCGCGCTGGCGTGGTACCTCGTGACGGTGCTGCTGGGCCTCGGGCTCCAGATGTTCGGCGTCTATCCGCTGATCCTCCGGGCGCTCGTCCGGATCAGCCCCGTGGACTTCTTCCGGCGCATCAAGACGGTCATCCTCACGGCCTTCTCGACGTCCTCGTCGAACGCGACGCTCCCCACCGCGCTTCGCGTGTCGGAGGAGAACCTCGGGGTGCCCCGGGAGATCAACTCGTTCGTGCTCACGGTCGGAGCCACGGCGAACCAGAACGGCACCGCGCTCTACGAGGGGGTGACGGTGCTGTTCCTCGCGCAGCTCGCGGGGCTCGACATGTCGCTCGGGGCCCAGCTCGGCGTGGCGTATCTCGCGATCCTCGGAGGGATCGGGACGGCCGGCGTCCCGTCGGGATCGATCCCGTTCATCATCCTGATCCTCGCCTCCATCGGGCTGAACCCGGCCCTGATCGGGATCATCCTCGGCATCGACCGCATCCTCGACATGTGCCGCACCACGCTCAACGTGACCGGCGACGTCACCGCCGCGACGTACGTCGCGCGGGCGGAGGGGTGGCCGCTCCTGGACGAGGCGCCGGTACGAACCTGACGCAGGGACGGCCGCCCGGCGGGAGAACCTCTCCGCGTAGGACACTCCCTCCCGCGGATCGCGCCTGCCGCGCGGCCCGGATCGTGCGGTATCGCCTCCGACGTCCCGTCAAAGGAGGCTCGTCCCATGAAGCTCTTCCGCGTGGTGAAGGCGACCTTCAAGGACTTCGGCGAGGACGGCGGAACCCAGCTCGCCGCGGCCCTCGCCTACTTCACCGTCTTCTCCCTGCCTGCGCTCCTCATCCTCCTGCTCTGGGGGCTCGGCCGCTTCATGGACGAGCAGCAGGTCCAGCAGCTCCTCCGGGGCGAGATCGGCAGCGTGCTCGGCCCGTCCGGGCGCCAGCAGGTGGCCTCGATCCTCGGCTCGGCCGCGGAGCGTGACCCGAGCCGACAGGACAGCATCCTGTCCGCCGTGATCGGCCTCGGCACGCTCGCGTTCGGTGCCGTGGGCGCGTTCGTCCAGCTCCAGGTCTCGCTCAACCGCATCTGGGAGGTCGCCCCGGACCCCGAGCGGAGCGGCCTCAAGGTCTTCCTGTCCAAGCGCCTCGCCTCGTTCGGCATGCTCCTGACGATCGCGTTCCTGCTCGTGGTCTCGCTCGTGGTGACCGCCGTCCTCACCGCATTCGGGGACGTGCTCGCCGGCTACCTTCCGGGAAGCATCAGCGGCCTGACCCTGTCGCTGATCAACCTGGGCGTCTCGCTGGCCGTCCTGACCTTCCTGTTCGCGCTGATGTTCAAGTACCTCCCGGACGCGGAGGTCGCCTGGCGGGACGTGATCTTCGGCGGCTTCGCGACCGCCGCGCTCTTCACGGTCGGTCGTTGGGGCCTCAGCCTGTACATCGCGCGCAGCAATCCGGGCGAGGCCTTCGGCGCGGCCGGCTCGCTCGCGCTCCTGCTCGTCTGGATCTACTACTCCGCGATCATCCTCTTCCTGGGCGCGGAGTTCACGCAGGCGTGGGCGAACGCTTCCGGGCGTGGGGTCATCCCCGAGGAGGGGGCGGTGCTGCTCGAGCGGGACGTGCGGCACGTCAGCCGTGCGGAGGCGCAGGATCGGCGCTGGCGAAGCCCGGAGACGCGGCGGAGGCGGCGCGTCCCTTCGGCGGATCGCGACGCCGAGTAGCCGCACCGGGCCTCGGCCGCCCCTCCCGCGGGGCGGGCGCGAAAAGGGGGGCGCACGGACCTGCCGTGCGCCCCCGCTCACCCGGTCGCGAGCGTTCGCCGTGGCCTGCGCTCAGCCGCCCTCCGGGCGTGAGCGTCCACCCGTCGCCCGGTACACGGAAACCAGCCATCCGGCGGCTTCGACCCGCCCCAGGGCCAGACGATCCTGCGCCTCGAGCTGCCTGCGCTCGGCGTCCAGCACCTCGAGGAAGTCGGTGCCGCCCTCCTCGAACCGCAGCCGGGCCAGGTCTGTCGCGCGCTCGCTGGCGGCGGCGGCCTCCTCCAGATGGTGCAGGCGCTTCCGCGCCATGCGATACGACGCGAGCGACGTCTGGATCTCCTCGTGCGCTTCGAGGAGGGCCTGCTCGTGCCGCGCCCCGGCTTCGACCTCGTAGGCTCGCGCTTGGTCGGCCTCGGCCTTCACGCGGCCGAGGTCCAGGAACGGCCACGAGACGACGGCGCCCAGGGCGAAGCGGGGCGTCCCGCTCTCCCCCAGGGCGTCGAACGCGTTGGCCGTGTATCCGGCCACGCCGCCGAGGGACACCGTCGGCAGGTAGGCCGCCCTGGCCGAGCTCGCCAGGGCCCGGCCCGCCTCGAGCCGGCTTTCCGCCCCCTGCACGTCGGGCCTCAGGCGGGCGGCGCGCCGCCGGTCGTGCACCACCACCTCCTCCGGAAGGGGCAGGGAAGCGTCGGGCTCGAGCTCCTGCTCCAGCGAGGCGGGCTCGCGTCCGACGAGCACCGCGATCCGGTTGTGCGAGGCCGTGACCGCCGCCTCGAGCGCGGGGAGCTCGGCGAGCGTCGAGCTGAGCTGCGCCTGGGCCCGTTCCATGTCGAGCGCGGTCCCCGTACCGGCCTCCAGCCGGTCCCGCGTGAGCGCCAGGGTGCTGCGCTGGTTCTCCGCGTTCCGCCGGGCCACCGCGAGCCGGCCCTGACCACCACGCAGGTCGAAGTACGCCTGCGCGAGGTCGGCCGCGACCGCGAGCTGGACCGCTCGCGCATCGTCTTCGGCGGCCTCCACCATGAGGTCCCGGCCCTCCAGTCGGTTCCGAAGCCGCCCGAAGGCATCCACCTCCCACGCCAGCTCGACCCCCGCCTCCCACACGTCCTGGTCCGGGAAGGGGCCGACGGCGCCGGGGATGGCCGCGCGCGAGAAGCGCTGGCGCGTGTAACCGGCCGTGGCGCTGATCGACGGCGTCAGATCGAGGGCCGCCGCGACGCGATCCGCGTCGGCCCCACGGGTCCGAGCCTCGCTCGCCCGCACGTTGCGATTCGCCACCACGGCCTCCTCCACGAGGCGCCCGAGCGTCGTGTCGCCGAGCGAGCGCCAGAAGGTCGTGAGCGACGCTTCCTGCTCCGACGCACCGGCCTGCGGGTCCCCGCCGACCGGCTGTGCGTACGCCACCGCGGGCCCCCCGAGCGCCAGAGCGAGGGCGAGCCCGACCACGCCCGCGCTACGCATGAGCGGGCTCGAGCACCACGGTGCCCGCCTCCATCCTCGCGGCTTCGGGGAGCGCGTCGCGGGCATGGTCGGCCGCGATCAGCGAGTAGAACACCGGCACGACGAACATCGTGAACACGGTGCCCACGATCATGCCGGACACGAGCACGGTGCCGATGCTGTTCCGGGCCTCCGAGCCGGGGCCCGACACGAACACGAGCGGCAGGTGGCCGAAGACCGTCGCCGCCGACGTCATGAGCACGGGCCTGAGCCGCGTGAGCGACGCCTCGCGCAGCGCCTCCATCCTGGCGAGCCCGCGCCTCTGCAGTGTGTTTGCGAACTCCACGATGAGTATCCCGTTCTTCGCGATCAGCCCGACCAGGGTGATCAGGCCGACCTGCGAGTAGATGTTGATGGTCGTGAGGTCGAGGTAGCTGAAGACCAGCGCGCCCGAGATCGCGAGCGGAACGGAGCCCACGAGCACGATCAGCGGGTCCCGGAAGCTCCGGAACTGGGCCGACAGCACCAGGTAGATCAGCAGCACCGCGAAGCCGAGCGTCCCCGCGAGACGGCTGCCCTCGTGCCGGACCTGCCTCGACTCGCCGGCATGGTCGATCGTGGTGCCCGGAGGTGCCGCGGCCTCGGCGGCCGCCTCCAGCACGCGCAGCCCCTCGTCCTTGGTGACGCCCGGCTGCACCCCTCCGAAAACCCGCACCGCATTGCGCTGCTGGAAGCGGTTCAGGGTCCGCGGCGCGGTCGTCGACTCGATCCGGGTGAACGTCGACACCGGCACGAGATCGCCGGCCGGCGTGCGGATCTTCAGATCGAGGAGCGGCGCGACCGTGGTGCGGCTCTCCGCCTCGATCTGCGGGATGACCTTGTAGCTGCGGTTGTAGTAGTTGAAGCGGTTCACGTAGCCGCCGCCCAGCAGTGTTCCGAGCTCGCGACCCACGGACGCCAGGTCGAGCCCCAGGTCCGCGATGCGCTCGCGGTCGAGCACGACCCGCGCCTGCGGCAGATCGACCTTCAGGTCCGTGTCCACGTACAGGAACTTGCCGCTCTGCCAACCGGCGGCGATCACGGCGCCCACCGTCTCGAGCATCTGCTCGGGCGGATCGTCGCTCTTCAGCACGAGCTCCACGTCGTACTGGCCGGGCGTCGGCAGGGGTGGATCGAGCCGCGGGAACACCTGCACCCCGGGCACCTGCGACACCGCCCCGTACACCTGCCCGTACATCTCCTCCGTGGAGCGCTCGCGCTCGGTCCACTCCTTCGTGACCATGCCGCCGAAGCCTCCCCACGGCGCGACCAGCGACCACATGAACTCGGTCTCGGGGAGGGACGTGATCGTCTTCACGACCTCCAGCGACGCGGCGTTCACCGCCGCCAGCGACGCGTCGGGCGCGGCCTGCATGAACAGGGCGATGTGGCCCTGGTCCTCGATCGGGGCCAGCTCCTTCCGCGAGCTCTGGTACAGCGGCCATGCGGCGGCCGCCACCAGGAGCGAGGCGGCCACGATGCCCCAGCGCATCGACAGCGCCGCGTCGAGCATCACCTCGTAGCGCCGCCGGATCGCGTCGAACGCCCGGTTCACGAGGGCCGTCAGGCGGCCCTCCTGTCCGTGCGGGTGGAGGAAGCGCGCGCTCATCACGGGAGAGAGCGTGAGCGCCACGAAGCCCGAAACCACGACGGCGGCCGCGAGCGTGACGGCGAACTCGAGGAACAACGAGCCCGTGAGCCCGCCCTGGAACGCGATGGGCGTGTAGACCGTGGCGAGCGTGATCGTCATCGCGATGATCGGGCCGAGGAGCTCCCGCCCGCTCGCGAGCGCCGCCTCCACGCGCGACTTCCCGAGCCGCACGTGCCGCTCGACGTTCTCGACCACGACGATCGCGTCGTCCACCACGAGCCCGACGGAGAGGACGATGGCGAGGATCGTGAGCAGGTTGAGGCTGAACCCGAGCGCCAGCATCAGGATCGCGGCACCGACCAGGGACAGGGGCATCGCGACCAGCGGGACGATCGCCGTGCGGATCGATCCCAGGAACACGAAGACCACGAGCCCCACGATGAGCATCGTCTCGATGAGCGTCTTCGTGATCTCCGACAGCGCGTCCTGCATGAAGCCCGTGCCGTCGTACGCCAGGTGCATCTCGATGTCCGGCGGGAGCGTCGGTTGCAGGCGCTCCATGGCCTCGTACAGCCCGTGGGCCACCTCGATCTCGTTCGATCCGACGAGGGGCCAGACGCCCAGGTAGACGCTCTCCCGGTCGTCGTACTTGGCGACGAAGTCGGCCTCCTCGGCGCCGAGCTCCACGCGCGCGACGTCGCGGAGCCTCACGACGGCCCCGTCGCGCTCCGCCACGATCAGATCGGCGAACTCCTCCTCGGATCGGAGGT
>CAZOYA010000196.1:0-6747 GCA_964583815.1 uncultured Gemmatimonadaceae bacterium
CGGTCGCGCGCGGTGAGCGGCCGGCGGTAGGCCTCGGCCGCGAGGCGCCCGAGGATCTCCTCGGCGCAGGGCAGCTCCTGCGCGGGCGTCTCCGGCCGGCAGGAGAAGATCCGCTCGCGGACGGGGTTGTCCGACACGCCCGTCACGTTCCGGGGACCGGCGATGATCAGGTCCCGCAGGTGCGGCACGAGCGTGAGCCCGTAGCCGCCCATCCCGGTGTGGCGATCGGCGAGCGTCCAGTCGTGGGGAGACAGCAGGTCCTCCGCGGGTCCTTCCGTGCGCCGCACGAAGGCCGCGCTCACCCGGTGCGGACCCGCCGTCACGAAGATCGGCTCGGTCCGCATCGAGATGCCCTCGGGATCGGAGACCGTCATCCACTGGTCGAGCGGGAGGAGCGCCACGCGCTCGCCGTCGATGGAGATCTCCATGTCCTCGTCTCGGGAGATCTGCCCGAAGAACCCGTCGCCCGTCGTGGTGTGGTCCGGCACGATGCGGAAGACGTACTCGCCGTCGGCCGGGAAGACGTGCTCGACGCTCACGCCGCCGCGCGTCCCGAAGGGCGCCCCCTCGACGTGCTCGCCCTGCGAGACGTAGCCCGAGACCGTGTAGGTGCGCTCGGCGTAGGTCGCGCCCGCGTCGCCCACGGCGAGCCGGCTGATCTCCGCGGCGGCGTTCAGGTACGCGTCGAGGAGCGTCGGCGACAGGAGCTGCACGTCGGCGATGTTGTCGAAGTTCTCGGCCTTCGTGTCGAGCGGGAGGTAGTCCGCCGCGTCGATCGCGAGGCCCAGGAGATCGCGCACGGAGCGCGTGTACTCGGCGCGATTGAGCCTCTGGAAGCTCCGTCCCCCGGGGCGCGGCTCGAGCGCCGCCACCGAATCGATGCGTTGCTCGATCGAGGTCACGAGCGCGAGAAGCGTGTCCCCGCCGGGGCGCCGCGCGTCGGGCGGCGGCATCATGCCGGTGCGGAGCTTGACGATCACCTTCTCCGCGACCGCGGCCCGCTCGTGCGGTTGGGCCGGATCGAAGCCCTCGAGGGAGAGGTTGCCCTGGAGGCGCCGGTCGCTGTGGCAGCGCACGCAGTATTGATCGATGACTTCCCGCTCCGTCTCCGGCGTCAGCGGCAACGCGGCGGCGCTCGTCGGCACGGCCGCGCCCGACGGTCCGGGCAGGGACCGTTCGGGCGAGCGGGGCCCGTCGGAGGCGAGCGCCAACATCGCGCCGAGGAGGGCGGCCCCGGCGGGGAGCATCTTCATGGCTTTTCCAGACTCCGCGAGGGAGGTTGGTTCGTCATCGAGTATCTCGAATGCAGTATACGGGGCCGGGCAAGTGGCGCGCCAGCATCCGTAGAACTCCTCGCGCTGCATTCAGTAGGACACCCGACCCTCGCGTTTTGATGAGGCGGAGGAGCGTCCGACCGGCTCAGGGGAGCCGGTAGCGCTCCAGGTGGCTCAGGTCGAACTCGTCGAAGGTGACCGCGTAGACGTGGCGGGCGCCGAATCCGACCACGCGCGCTCCGGGCGGGAGCGCGACGCTCGCCACCCGTGCGCCCGAGCGGTCGAAGAGATCCCAGGTCGAGGGGGCGCCGGCCTCCCGGTGCCGGTGGACCCAGGCGCGGCCCCGCGGATCCACGGGGATGCGGGCACCGTGGAAGGGAGGCTTGCGCTCGGGCCACTCGTAGTCGTCGATGCCCGGCTCGTCGGGTGCGCCCCGCCCCCCCATGCCGCCGCGCCCCCGGGCGAGGCGGGTCGAGACGGCGCCGTTCTCCACCGTGACCCCCACCTGGATCGCGCCGCCCCCGCGGCCCTCCGCGCGCAGCCATTCCTCCTTCTCGGCGTCCCGGATCCGGACGGGCTCCCACGGGACGGCGGGGCCGCGCGTGACCGCGCCGGACGGATCGCGCCACTCCACCCGGTACTCGCCGGCACGCGCGACCACCACGCTCCCGTCCGGGGCCACACCCCAGGCGTCCTCCGGCGAGAGCGGGAGGTCCTGGACGCTCACGGCCCGGTCCCGCGCGCTCCCCGAGGTGCGACGCACCCGATGCCGCAGCTTGATGGTGGCGACCGTGTCGACGGATCCCGCGGCCCGGTCGAGGCGGAGCACGACGCCCGAATCGGGGAGCGCCGCGTTCGGACCGCCGCCGAGGCCGAGACCGCGCACGTAGAGGCGGCCGTTTCCGTCCACCGCCTGCGGAAGCGCGAGCGTCAGGCCCCCGCTCCGGATGTCCCCGCTCGCGATCGGGCGGGTGGGCCCGAAGGCCAGGTCGGGTCCGAGGACGACCAGCCGCCCGTTCCCGAGATCGACGAGGAGCGTCGAGTCGCCCGGGAGCGGCCAGACCGCGTCGGGCTGCTCGTACTCGTCGGGCCCCTGTCCCCGGCCGCCGACGACGGTACGCGTGCCGGCCTCCATGTCGACCAGGTAGAGCTCGCGCGCGAGCGGATCGGCCACGAGCACGCGGCCGTCCGCGAGCTCCCGCACCGTCTGCACGGCACCGAAATCCTCGGGGAACACCCCGTCGGGCGGGCCGAGGGGCGTCTGTGCGGCGGCGGGCGGGGCGAGCACGAGCAGCGCGAGCGCACCCGGAAGCGCCATGAGATGGGGCGTGGCGGACCGGGGGGCGCGCGCGGCGGGCCTCGCTCGGGCGCCGGAGGGGGATCGGTCGGTCATGCGGGGCCTCGCTCGCTCGGGCTTGGTTCGCGTCTCGAGGGGTGGGACGTGGGCCGGGCGCGTCCGGTTGCCCGGGCGCCGCTCAGCGCCCCGGCCCTCTCCGCAAGCCCGGGACCGGCGCGAAGGTCCGCGAGGGCCGGAACGCGCGCCGCGTGGCCAGGTCGAACTCGTCGCCGGGCGCCAGGAAGTAGAACCCGCCGCCGGCGGTGGTGGTCGTGCCCGGGTCGTAGATCAGCACGTACGAGGAGCCCAGCACCTCGAACCGGTCCCCGCGCACGAGGATCGCGGTGTCCTCGTCCAGCCCGATGCCGAGGAGCCCCGGGTGCGCCTCGAGCACCTCGAGCAGGTCGAAGTGCCGGTTCCGCCGGAGCACGTGCTGATCGATGGCCACGCCGCGGAGGTACCCGAAGCCCTCCTGGTGGTCGCCCATGACGATCTGGTTCGTCCGCGTGTCGCCGCGCACGAGGTACGATCCCTGGATGGAGGCGCCCGCCGAGGTGCCGCCGATCACGCCCCCACGCTCGAGGACCGCGCGGATCTCGCGCTCCGCCAGCGTGCCGGCGTACGCGTCGACGAGCCTCCACTGGCGGCCACCGAAGAAGAAGACGCCGTCGGCGGAGCGGAGCGGCTCCACGAACGCCTCGGTGTCGGCGACGGACGGATCGGTCGTGTGCAGCACGGTCAGGTTGCGCGCCCCGTTCTCGCGCCACGCGTCGAGGCCGGGATAGCGATCGTCGTAGTGCTCCGCGCCCCCCGCGGTGGGGATCATGACGAGATGCGCGTCGGGGCCGCCGGCGAGGTCGATGAACGTGCGGTAGAGCTCCGGCGAGGCCATGGCGCCCCCGATGACGAGGAGCGTGCCCCGCTCGGGACCCACGGACGCGTTCGCGACCTGGCCTGCGACGGGAGCCGGGCCGAGGAGTCCGATCCCGTAGGGCGCGGGCGCGAGGGACGCGGCCGCGAAGGCCAGGAGGAGCGGGAGGAGGGGCGCGGCCCGTCTCTGCCTGAAGCCGGCCGAAGTCCCGTGCCCGTTCGTCTCGATCGTCATCGCGATGCTCCTCTCCTCGTAGTGTCGCTTCGGCCCCTCCGCCCTGCGCCGACCGGGCCGGCCCCCACGGATACGGCCGGAAGCGGCCGGGGTCCACCCGGGACGACCGCTCGGGCCGGAGGGAGGACGGGTCGGTCCGGCGGGTGGCGCGGGATTCACGGGCTCACTCCTCCCCGAACAGCGCCCGCGCGCTCCGCCGGTCCACCTTGCCGTTCGGGTTCCTCGGGAGCGCCCGCTCGACCTTCCAGGCACGGGGGCGCTTGGCCGCGCTCAGCCGCTGCCGGATCCACCGCTCGAGCTCTCCCAGGTCGAACGCGTCCACGACCGGAACCACCACGGCCGCGACCGTCTCACCCCACTCGAGGCTCGGCAACCCGACCACGCAGGCGTCGACGACGGAGGGGTGCGCGCGGAGGGCCTCCTCGACCTCGTGCGCGTCCACGGTCACGCCGCCCGACACGATCCGGTCGGAGCGGCGGCCGGTGACGCGGAGGCGCCCGTCGGGGTCGAGACGGCCCACGTCCCCCGTGCGGTACCATCCCTCCTCGTCCACGAGCGACACGAGGCCCGTCGCGCCGACGTAGCCCAGCGCGAGGGTGGGACCGCGCACCAGGATCTCCCCGTCGCCCGCGATGCGCACCTCGACCCCGGGCAGGGGTCGGCCCACCGTGCCGGCGTCGGCCGCGACATCTCCGGGGGTCGCGGTCGCGACCTGGGAGGTCGTCTCCGTCGCGCCGTAGGTGAGAGCGAGCGGCCAGTCGCGCGCGAGCGCCTCGGCCACGAGCTCCGCCGGGGCGTGGGCGCCGCCGAGGAGGACGCACGCGAGCCCCGGCGGCGCGTTCCCCCGTGCGCGGACCAGCAGCCGGCGGAGGTGGGTCGGGACGAGCGAGACGTGGCTCACCGGGCGGAGGAGCCAGTCGGGCCGCGTCCGCGGCTCCAGCAGCCCCGCCACGGCCTCCTCGTCGAAGGGGCCCGGAAGCGCGAGCGCGGCCCCGGTGAGGAGGGCGCGCGCCACGAGGATCAGCCCCCCCACGTGCGCCGGGGAGAGCACGAGCAGCCAGACCTCCTCGCCGCGGAGGTGCAGCCGCTCGACCGCGCCGTCGACGCTCGCCCGCACGCCGCCGCTCGCGAGCGCGACGCCCCGGGCCGCGCCGGAGCTCCCGGAGGTCCAGAGCACCGCCTGGGCGCCGGGAACGGGGGGGCCGAGCGTGGCCTCGGCGCTCCGCCGCTCGGCCGCAGTGAGGCGATGATGCAGCGGGGCGGGCGTCACGCCCAGCCGCCAGTGCGCCAGGATCGTCACGACGCCCTCGGCATCCGGCGCCACCGGGAGGGGCCGCAGGAGCTCGGGGACGAAGCCCCGCCCGCGGAGCTCCGCCGCCCTCGCGTCCACGGCCGCGTCGAGTTGGCCGAGGGTGAGGGAGCCCGCGGGCGAGAGGATCGCGAGCCGCTCCGGACCGTGCGTGCCGATCGCCTCCGCGAGCAGATCGGCGGGCCGGGGAGGCGACGCCCTGCCCGCCGCCATCATCCGACCGCGAGCCCGAGGGCCAGCAGCAGCCCGTACAGGGCCACCACCCGGGCCGTGTGGCCGAGCGTGGGGAGGAGCTCCGCCGGCTCCCGGTGCCGGAGCACCGTGCCGAGCGGGCCGGGCACGAGCGCGGCGGCCGCGAGCGCCGCGAGCGCGGTGGGCGGCCAGCCGAGCAGGAGCACGCCGAGGGGCGGGACGGCGAAGCCTGCCGCGAGCAGGAGCGCGTACTCGACCTGCGAGCCCCGGCGTCCGATCCGCACCGCGAGGGTGCGCTTGCCGGCCGCGGCGTCCGTGCGCAGGTCGCGGAGGTTGTTCACCACGAGGATGGCCGTGCTCAGCGCGCCGAGACCCGCGCCCGCGAGCAGCGCGTCGGGGGGCCAGCTCCCACCCTGGACCCAGTAGGTCCCGCCCACCGCGACGAGTCCGAAGAAGAGGAACACGAAGAGGTCACCGAGCCCGTGGTACGCCAGCGGGAACGGGCCGCCCGTGTAGAGCACCGCGCAGGCCACGGACGCGAGGCCGATCCAGAGGATGGGCCAGCCGCCGACCGCGACCAGGTAGACCCCGATCAGCATGGCCGCGCCCAGCACGAGGAGCATCGCGGCGCGCACGCGCTCCGGCGCGACGAGGCCCGCCTGCGTGACCCGGGTCGGGCCTACGCGCGCCTCGGTGTCCCCGCCGCGGACGAAGTCGTAGTAGTCGTTCGCGAAGTTCGTGCCGATCTGGATGAGCGCGGCCGCCACGAGCGAGGCGAGGGCCGGGCCCGCGGACGCGACGCCGTGGTGGGCGGCGAGGCCCGTCCCCACCACCACCGGCGCCAGCGCGGCGGCCAGGGTGCGGGGGCGGGCGGCGAGCACCCACACCCGCGCCCCGCGCACCGGCGGCGTCCCGCTCACCGCGTACGCCATGTCACCACGGCAGCCACTTGAAGCGTCGGAAGTCGGGCTTCCGCTTCTCGACGTACGCGTTCTTCCCCTCCTGGCCCTCCTCCGTCATGTAGAAGAGGAGCGTCGCGTTGCCGGCGAGCTCCTGGAGCCCGGCCTGGCCATCGACGTCCGCATTGAACGCGCTCTTCAGGAGCCGGATCGCGAGCGGGCTCTTGTCGAGGATCTCCTGGGCCCACTGCCAGCCCTCCTCCTCGAGGCGCTCGATCGGCACGACCTTGTTCACGAGCCCCATCTCGTAGGCCTCCTCCGCGGAGTACTGCCGGCAGAGGTACCAGATCTCGCGGGCCCGCTTCTGCCCGACGATCCGCGCCAGGTAGGACGAGCCGAAGCCGCCGTCGAAGGAGCCGACGACGGGGCCCGTCTGCCCGAACATGGCCCCCTCCGCGGCGATCGTGAGGTCGCAGATGACGTGGAGCACGTGCCCGCCGCCGATCGCGTAGCCCGGCACGAGCGCGATCACCGGCTTCGGCATCGAGCGGATGTAGCGCTTGAGCTCGAGCACGTTGAGACGCGGCACGCCGCTCTTGCCGACGTAGCCGGCCTCGCCCCGCACGCGCTGG
>CAZOYA010000197.1:0-6738 GCA_964583815.1 uncultured Gemmatimonadaceae bacterium
AGCATGAGCGACTCGTCGAGGAAGCCGCCGGGGTTGCGGCGCAGGTCGATGATCAGGCCGCGCTGGCGACCGAGCTCCCGCAGGGCGTCGTTCATCTCGCGCGCGGCGTTCCGGGCCACCCGGTCCATGACCACGTAGCCCACCCCCTCGGGCAGCACGCCGTAGCTCACGGCCGGGACGTGGACCTCCTCCCGCGTGATGTCGAAGGTGAGCGGCTCCTCGTAGCCGGGACGCTGGACGGTGACGGCCACGGAGCTGCCCGCCGGCCCGCGGATCGAATCCGCGGTCATGTTGGTCGTCCACGTGGTGGCGTCGTGGTCGTTCACGCCGACGATCATGTCCCCGACCAGGATGCCCGCCGACATCGCGGGGAAGCCCCGGAAGACGGCGGTGACGGTCACCCGCTCGTTGAGGTGCGTGATCTGCAGCCCGATGCCGGAGTAGTTGCCGGTGGTGGCCTCCTCCCACTCGCTCGCCTCCTCGGGGGTGAAGAGCTCCGCGTAGGGGTCCTCCAGCGCCGCCACGAGACCGTCGATCGCCGCCTCCCACAGCACCGAGTCGCTGAACGACTGCATGTGCATCGTCGAGATGGCCTCGACGGCGCGCTCGAGCACGTCGACGGCGGGCGCGGCCCTCCCGTCGGCCGACCCGCTCCCGCGGGGGCGTTCCTGCGCCGCGGCGGGGAGGGCCTGGAGAGCCAGGGCGAGCAGGAGCGCTGGGGCGAGTCTGATCTTCATGACGTGCCTTCGTGTGGCGGTTGGCATCGGCTTCCTCATAAACCCGCGGAGTGACGGCTCGTTCCTGAGCCCTCCGGCCGCGGGGCCGTTCCCGGCGACTGCAACCCGTGGGCCAAACCGATACCTTTGACGCACCGCGCGCAACGTGCGAGCGTGGCGCGCCCCCGCGGAGGCCACCTCCGCGGGAGCCTTCGGCGCCCGCAGACCCCACGGACCTCATGCAGACCGCTCGCCCGGACGAACCGCTCCGCCTCGGCCTCGTCCAGATGAAGCCTTCGAAAGGGGACGTCCCGCGCAACGTGGGAGAAGTGCGCGAGCGGGTCGCGGACGCGGTGGGCCGGGCGGACGTGCTGCTGTTTCCCGAGGCCTGCCTGAGCGGCTACTTCCTCGAGGGCGGCGTGTTCGAGGCGGCCCTCGGGGCGGAGGAGCTGGTCGAGGCCCTCGGCGCACCCCCGGAAGGCGCCCCCGACGTCGTCCTGGGGTTCTACGAGCGGCACCGGCGGCGCGTCCACAACAGCGCGATCTACCTCGAGGCGACCGCCGGCGGATGGCGGGTGCGCCACGTGCACCGCAAGCTGTTCCTTCCGACCTACGGGGTCTTCGACGAGGGCCGCTTCGTCGAGCCCGGCACCTCGGTGGCGGCCTTCGACACCCGTTTCGGACGGTTCGGTATGCTCGTGTGCGAGGACGCGTGGCACGGGCTCCCGGGCACGATCCTGGCCGTGGACGGCGCGGAGCTCGTGCTCGTCCCGAGCGCCTCTCCGGCCCGCGGGTTCGAGCCCGCCCACGAAGGCCGCCCCGCGAACCTCGCCCGGTGGGACCGCCTGGCCCCGGCGATGGCGGCCGAGCACGGGATCTTCGTGGCCGTGACGCAGCTCGCGGGCTCGGAGGGCGGGAAGCTCTTCCCCGGGGGCTCGCTCGCCGTCGGACCGACCGGGGAGGTGATCGCGCGGGCACCCCTCTTCGAGGAGGGCACGACCCTCGCGCTCCTGCACGCTCCGGCCATCGAGCGGGCGCGTGCCGCGGCCCCCCTGCTCGCGGACCTCGAGCAGGCGCTTCCCTGGCTCGAGCGCTCGCTCGCGCGGGCGAGGGAGCGCACGGGCGCCGCGCCCCTCGAGGTCCCGACCAACGGGCCCGCACGGGATCCGGACGCCCGCCCCCCCGTCGCCGCGGCCGCGCGGTCCGCGCCCGGCGGAGAGGCCGCGGCGCGCGCGCGCCTCGAGGACCTGTCCCTCGATCTCGGGCTGGTGGAGCGCGCGCTCGTCGAGTTCCTGCGCGAGGAGGTCCGGCGCCGGCGGGGCTTCGAGCGCGTGGTGATCGGGGTCTCCGGCGGGGTCGACTCGGCCGTCTCGCTCTTCCTGGCCTGCCGTGCGCTCGGGGCGGAGAACGTGCACGCCTTCCGGCTCCCCTACCGGACCTCGAGCCCCGACAGCCTGGCGCACGCGGAGCTCGCGATCCGGGCCGTCGGCGCCCCGGAACGGACCATCGACATCAGCGCGCCGATCGACCGCTACGTCGAGTGCCACGAGCCTGACATCACGCCCCTCCGGCGGGGCAACCTCATGGCCCGGCTGCGGGCGGTGATCCTCTTCGACCAGGCGGCACGGCTCGGTGCGCTGCCGCTCGGCACGGGTAACAAGAGCGAGCGGCTCCTCGGCTACTTCACCTGGCACGCCGACGACTCGCCGCCCATCAACCCGCTCGGGGACCTCTTCAAGACGCAGGTGTGGGCGCTCGCGCGTCACCTCGGGGTGCCGGAGCCGATCGTCGAGAAGCCGGCGAGCGCGGACCTCGTGCAGGGGGTCCACGACGAGGACGAGATCGGAGTCTCGTACCACCTCGCCGATCCGATCCTGAACGGCCTGCTCTCCGGGTACCGCCCCGAGGAGCTCGTGGGCCTCGGCTTCGATCCCGAGGCCGTCGAGACCGTGTCGCGGCGGCTCGCATCCACGCACTGGAAGCGGGAGCTGCCCACGGTCGCCGTGCTGTCGGGGAGCGCGATCGGGGAGTACTACCTCCGCCCGGTCGACTACTGAGGGTCGACCACGGAGGGTCGGTCGACCACTGAGGGGGCGACCATGGAGCGTCGATCGTCGGGAGAGGGAGCATGACCGGAATCGCTCGTCGTCTCGAGGCGGCGCGCAGGCGCTGGCGGCAGGAGGACGTCGCCACGGCCGCGGGCCTCGGAGGTCCGGACGGGCGCCGCGCTCCGGGCGACGCCTGGGGCCCGGCCCCGGAGCGCGAGCAGGGGGTGGGCGCCTACATCGGCAGCATGGTCTACGGCGGGCTCGACGGCATCATCACGACGTTCGCGGTGGTGAGCGGGGTCGCCGGGGCGGACCTCGACTCGCGCGTGATCCTCGTCCTCGGGGTCGGCAACCTGATCGCGGACGGCTTCTCGATGGGGACCGGCAACTACCTGTCCACCCGGAGCGAGCGGGAGTATCAGGACCGCGAGGCACGTCGCCAGGCAGCGGAGATCGAGCGCGCCCCCGACGAGGAGCGTCGCGCGCTGCACGCGCTCTTCCTGCAACACGGCTACGGGGACGAGGAGGCCGAGCGGCTCGTCGAGATGCAGACCCGCACCCGCGACCGGTGGGTCAGCGCCCTGATGGTGCTGAAGCTCGGGATCGTGCGGGACGACACCAACCCGATCCGCCACGCGATCGCCACGTTCCTCGCGTTCGTCGTGGCCGGCGCGCTCCCGCTCGCCGTGTACCTCGTCGGACTGGTCGTGCCGATCGAGCCCGACCGGGCCTTCTTCACCGCCGTCCTGCTCTCCGGGCTCGCGCTCTTCGGGCTCGGAGCCGCGAAGGTCTTCGTGACCCGCCTGAGCCCGCTCCGCAGCGGCCTCGAGATGCTCGCGGTGGGCGGGATCGCCGCGGCGGTGGCCTACGGGATCGGAGCGGCGCTGAAGAACCTGGGCGTGTGACGCGTCCGCCCGGGCCGGCCGGCGCGCGGAGCCGGGGGCACGCCCGCGGCTAATCTGCCGCGCCGCGCCCCGTCGCCCACAGCCGCATCCGCTCGAGCATCGGGACGGGCGTGAGCTCTCCGTCCACGATCGCCGCGAGCTCCTCCTCCCGGCGCCAGTGCGCCTGGAGCTCCGCGAGCTCCATCTCCAGGAGATGCCGCTCCGCGTGCTCGTTGGCCGCGATCTCGAGGGCGATGCCGCCGGTCCGGCCGAGATCGCCCAGACGCCGCCCCTCCTGGACCACGATCCGGCCGAGCGCGGCGGGCGAGCCCGCCTCGCGGATCAGCGTCGCGGCGGCGCCCACGCGCCGCTCCGAGGCGCCCGAGAAGTGGTGGTAGGCCAGGATGCGGCGGAGCGTGCGCGACGCGTCGTCGCCCGTGAGGCGGAGCCCGCCGTCCCGGTAGCGGCCGCACCGCGGGCAGCGAGCCGCGACGTCGATCCCGTCCCCCGACTCCGCGGGGAGGAGCCCCACGCGTGACCGCTCCTTGAAGGGGACGGAGCGCAGCTCGTGGCCGCACGAGGGGCACCGGGCGCTCCCGCGCCACGCCGCGCCCCCGAAGCGGAGCCAGCGCGCCGCGTCCTGCACGGACTCGCCCCCGTGGCTCATGAGGAACCACATGCCGACGAAGGTGATCCCGCCGCTCGCCCAGCCGCCCGCGACGACCGCCCCGGCGCCGAGGGTGCCGGCGAGCCCCAGGCGGTCCCACGTGCGCTTGCGTCGCGCGAGCTCCCGTCCGTAGCGCCACCACGCCTCCTCGGCGAGCTCGGCGCGCCCGACCCGGACGAGGTCCACGTGCCCGAGGCGGAAGAGGGCGATGTTGTCGGTGTGGGCGAGGGGACGGGCGCGGTCGCGCGTCGCCCGCTCGAGCTCCTCCAGCGCCTCCCAGCGCTCGTCGATCGGCGCGAGGGACCACCGCCGGCAGCGGAGACAGACGATCCAGAGCCGTCCGCGGGCGGGGTCGAACGCGACCCGCCGACCGCGCGGCAGCCACTCCAGCTCCTCGTTGGGCGCGAAGGGCGCGCCGCAGATCAGGCAGGCTCGATACACCCCCGTCCCCCTCGTCTCGTCCGCTCCGGCGAAGGCGGCCCGGCATCCGTCGCGCCGCGGCCGCTCAGCTCCTCTACGAGCGCGATGCGCTCTCTGTTCATCGGAGGACCCGCCGCTACATTCCGGCGGCCGGTCTCCAGCCGGTCCATTCCGATCGGCCGACGCCCATGCTCCTCGTCATCGACAACTACGACTCCTTCACGTTCAACCTCGTGCAGATGCTCGGCGCGCTCGGCGCCGAGCCGACGGTCGTGCGCAACGACGCCGCGTCGATGGAGGAGCTCCGGGCCATGCGACCGGACCGGGTGGTCGTCTCGCCCGGCCCCGGCACGCCCGCCGAGGCCGGCGTGAGCGTGGAGGCGATCCGGACGTTCGGGGCCGACGGGGTCCCGGTGCTGGGGGTCTGCCTGGGGCACCAGGCGCTCGGAGAGGCGTTCGGGGGCCGGACCGTGCGGGCCCACCGCACGATGCACGGCAAGATCGGACCTGTCCGCCACACGGGGGAGGGGATCTTCGCCGAGCTCCCGCAGGAGCTCGAGGTCGCACGCTACCACTCGCTGGTCACGGACGCGGAGCGCCTTCCGGAGGAGCTCGTCCCGGTCGCCTGGAGCGTCGATCGCGCCGACGAGGGGGAGATCCAGGCGATGCGCCACCGGAGCCTGCCCCTCTGGGGGGTGCAGTTCCACCCGGAGTCGCTCTTCAGCGGCCACGGCGAGCGCCTCCTCGGCGCCTTCCTGAGGCTCTGAGCCCCCGGTGCGCGGACCCCTCCACGGGCCTTCCGCGCACCGCCCGCCCGGGCCCCGTCGATTGACCCGTCCCGCGGCAATCGGTAGGTTTTCTGGCGTGAAAATTGCATACGCAGGGCTCGTTCCCGGCGCCCGGGGGGGCGTTTGAGCGGCCCGGTCCTCGGGGTCGTCCCCGTCCGGATCGGGTCCACGCGGCTCCCGGACAAGCCTCTCGTCCCGGTCCTCGGCCGTCCGCTGGTCGCGTGGGTCTGGGACCGCGTGGCGTCCTTCGGGTGCTTCGACCACGCCGTGATCGCCACGGACTCGGAGCGCGTCGCGGACCTCTGCCGCGACCTGGGGGCGCCCGTGGAGCTCACCGCGCCGGACCACCCGTCCGGCACGGACCGCGTGGCCGAGGTGGCGCGGCACCCGGCCTACCGGGACTTCGAAGTCGTGGTGAACGTGCAGGGCGACGAGCCGCTCGTGGACGAGGGCCACGTGCGCGAGGCGATCCGCCTGGTGGACACGGAGGGCTGGGACGTGGGCACCTGTGCCGCGCCCGTCGGATCCGCCGAGGCCTTCGCCGACCCGTCCGTGGTGAAGGTCGTCCGGGACGCGCGGGGCGGCGCGCTGTACTTCTCGAGGGCGCCGATCCCGCATCGCCGGGACGGCGCCCCTTCGCAGGACGACCTCGCGGCGGAGCCGTTCCTCCGCCACGTGGGGCTGTACGCGTTCCGGCGGGAGGCCCTGGCCCGCTGGGTCGCGCTCCCGCCTTCGCCCCTGGAGCTGCTGGAGCGGCTCGAGCAGCTCCGGGCGCTGGCGGCGGGGCTACGGATCGGCGTGGCCGTGGTCGGGCCTTCGGGGCCCGGGGTCGACACGCCCGAGGACATCGGCCGGCTCGAGGAGCACCTGGCCGGCGCAACCACCTCCTTCGCACGACGGGAGCCATGACCGAAACGGAAGAGAGACCCACCAAGTACATCTTCGTCACGGGCGGTGTGGTCTCCTCGCTCGGGAAGGGGATCGCCGCCGCCTCCATCGGACGGCTCCTCAAGGAGCGCGGCCTGCGGGTCACGCTCCAGAAGTTCGACCCCTACATCAACGTCGATCCGGGCACCCTCTCGCCGTTCCAGCACGGGGAGGTCTTCGTCACGGACGACGGCGCCGAGACCGACCTCGACCTCGGCCACTACGAGCGCTTCATCGACGCCGACCTGACGAAGGGCAACTCCACCTCCTCCGGGCAGGTGTACGAGG
>CAZOYA010000198.1:0-6568 GCA_964583815.1 uncultured Gemmatimonadaceae bacterium
CGCGCCACGTAGAGCGGATCCTCGCCCCCGTCGAGCATGCGCGCGAGCCAGTAGAGCGCCGCGTCGGGATCGCTTCCCCGCACGGACTTGTGCAGCGCCGAGATGAGGTTGAAGTGCTCCTCGCCGCCCTTGTCGTACGTCGGGAAGCGGTGTTGCAGCGCCTCGCGGGCCGTGGCGAGATCGATCCGCCCGCCCGCCCCCACGAGCCGGGCCGCCGCCTCGAGCACGCCGAGCGCCCGCCGCGCGTCGCCGTCGGCCGCGACCGAGAGGAACTCGAGCGCGTCCTCGTCCACCGTGAGCCCCGCGCCCCCCAGACCGCGCTCCTCGTCCGCGAGCGCGTCTCCGAGGATCGCGCGCACGTCCTCGGGCGCGAGCGGCTCGAGCACGTAGACCGGCGCGCGGGAGAGAAGCGGCCGCACGACCTCGAACGACGGGTTCTCGGTCGTCGCGCCCACGAGCGTCACCGTCCCCGACTCCACGTGGGGGAGGAGCGCGTCCTGTTGCGCCTTGTTGAAGCGGTGGATCTCGTCGCAGAAGAGGATCGTCTGGCGGCCGGTGGCGCGGCGCCGCTCGTCCGCCTCGGCCACCACCTGGCGGACCCGCGCGATCCCGTCCGTCACGGCGCTCACCGGGACGAAGGTGACGCCGGCCTCGCGGGCGAGGATGCGCGCGAGCGTCGTCTTCCCGCTCCCGGGCGGCCCCCAGAGGATCATGCTCGAGGGCCGTCCCGACTCGAGCATGGCGCGGAGCGCGCGACCCGGCCCGAGCAGGTGCTCCTGGCCCCGGAACTCGTCCAGGCTCCGCGGGCGCATGCGGGCGGCGAGCGGCGCACCGGACGGGATGGCCCGGTCGTCGCCTGCCCCGGAGGGGCCCTCGCCGCGCCCCCCGCCGAACAGGTCTGGCTCACGCACGGGCGGCACCGTCCTCCTCCGCGAGCGCGCGCGCCCGCTCCCGGAGCACCTCGCGCCGGTTCCGCTCCGGGTCCTCGAGCACCCAGGAGAGGAGCGCGTCGAGGATCCGGCCGAAGCGCGGGCCCGGCCGGAGGCCGAGTGCCACGAGGTCGCGGCCGTCGATCGCGAGATCGCGGACCGTGAGCGGAGGCCGCGCCGCGCGCACGGCCCGGGCCGCGCGCCACGCGCGCACGACCGCCCCCGGATCCCCGCCGAGGCCGAGCCGCGCGCGGGCACGCGCGTCCGCCAGCTCGATCCGCGCCAAGGCCGCGAGGCGGTCGGGCCCCACCTCGCCGAGCCAGCGACGCACGGCTTCCGGGCTCTCGTCGGCGCCGGGGAGCGGCGGGGCCCCGGCGAGCCGCGCCACCTCGTCGGTCTGCCGGTTCGAGAGGCGGAGCCGCACGAGGAGCGCGGCCGCCCCCTCGGGCGGGACGTCCCGCAGCAGGGCGGCCAGCCGGAGCCAGGGGCGGCCCGGCGGGAGCTCCGAGACGCGCGCGACGGCGAGCGTCCAGAGGTCGGGACCGGCAGCCTCCCCCCGGTCCGTGGGACCCGGCCCGTCGGCGGAGCGTGCCGGCTCCGGGCGCGCCCCGTCCGGGAGGCCCGCCTCCCGCACCCCTTCCGCTCGCCCCGCGGGCGCCCCCCGCAGCGCCTCCAGCTCCGGATACAGGACGCGCAGCGCGCCGGCTTCCGCGTAGAGCCCGAGCGCCCGGGCGGGCGCCGGATCGTCGGCGAGCACCTTCACGAGCTCGTCCCGGATCCGCTCCGCCGAGAGGCGCGCGGTGTGGCCGACCGCCGAGCACGCGGCGGCCCAGGTCGCCTCCTCCACGCGCAGGTCGAAGCGCCCCGCGAAGCGGAAGGCCCGGAGCACCCGCAGGTAGTCCTCGGCGAAGCGTCGGTCCGGCTCCCCGACCGTCCGGAGCACGCGTCGCTCGAGGTCGCCGACACCGTCGTAGGGATCGGCGAGCTCCTCGCGGAGCGGGTGCCAGGCGATCGCGTTCACCGTGAAGTCGCGCCGCCCGAGGTCCTCCTCGAGCCGGTCGGCGAACTCCACGACCGCATGCCGCCCGTCCGTGCGCACGTCCCGGCGGAATGTCGTCACCTCGTACATCGTGCCGTCGCGCGCGAGCACGCCCACGGTGCCGTGATCGATGCCGATCGGCACCGTTCGGCGGAAGACCCGTCGCACGTCGGTCGGCCGGGCCCGGGTGGTCAGGTCCCAGTCGCCCGAAGGAAGGCCCAGCAGCGTGTTCCGCACGGCGCCGCCCACCGCCCAGGTCTCGAAGCCGGCATCCTCCAGCGTGCGGGTGATCCAGCGGACCGCCGGCGGGGCCACGAGACGCACGGGCTTCATCCCGCGGCCGCGATCCTCGACTCGACCAGGTCGCACACGACGTGCCCGATCGTCAGGTGCATCTCCTGAGCCCGGGCCGTGGAGTCGGTGGGCACGACGAGCGCGAAGTCGACCAGCCCGGCCAGCCGGCCGCCACCGCGGCCCAGGAGCGCCGCCGTCCGCACGCCCTTCTCCCGCGCCGCCCGCGCCGCGCGGAGCAGGTTCTCGGACTCGCCGCTCGTGGAGTGGAGCAGGAGGAGGTCGCCCGGCCGAGCGAGCGCCCGCACCTGTCGCTCGAAGACCGAGTCGAAGCCGTAGTCGTTGCCGGCGGCGGTCAGCACCGAGGTGTCCGTCGCGAGCGAGATCGCGGGGTAGGCCGCACGCTCCCGCGCGAAGCGCACCACGTACTCCGCCGCGAGATGCTGCGCGTCGGCCGCCGAGCCGCCGTTCCCGCAGAACAGGAGCGTGCCCCCGCCGGCGAGCGTGTCCCACACGAGATCCGCGAGCGCCGCGATCTCGGGCGCCATCCGCTCCCCGACCTCCCCGGCGAGTCGGGCATGCTCCGCGAAGGCGTGCCGCACGGCGTCCGCCGCGAGGAGACCCTCCGGCGCGCCGGCCCCGCGCGCCCCCGCCGTGGAGCCTTCCGGCGCGCGACCCCTCCGATCGGTGGGCTCAGTGGGCACCGAGCAGCTCCTTCAGTCGCGACCAGAATCCGGCCCGCTCCTCGGGCACCGGCGGGACCGCATGCGGCCGCTCGTTGCGCAGCAGCCGGGCGGGGTTGGTCACCGAGAGCAGCTCGAGCTGCTCGGAGGCGCCGAGCTCCCGCAGGATGTCCCACGCCTGCGTCTTGTAGATCCGCATGCCCGACTGGCCGTGGAAGTCCGAGGAGAGGAAGTCGATCCAGCCCCGGCGGAGGAAACGGAACGCCGTGGTCCGCGCTTCCGCGCCGTACCGACCGACGAAGGATCCGTAGTTCACCTGCAGGTACGCGCCCGCCTCGCGCCACTGGTCGACGACGTACAGGTCCGCGCCCACCCCCGCGTAGCGCTCCGGGTGCGCGACGACCGGCCGGAGGCCCTGCTCCACGAGCCGCGCCACGACGGGAGGCGTGCCCGGCGGCACGCGCATCCGCGGCCACTCCACGAGCACGTAGTCGGTGCCCGCGAGCCGCAGGCGCGCGTCGTCGAGGTCAGCGTCGGGCACGTCGAGCATGACCTCGTGCCCGCGGCGGTAGTCCACCTCGGGAAACTCCTGCGCGAGCGCCTCGGCCGCACGCTCCCACGCGCGGGTCACCTCGTCGAGCCGCCGCTCGAGCGCGGTCGGGTCGAGCGTCAGGCTCGCGTCGATGTGCGGCGTGGTGACGATCTTCCGGATGCCGACACGGACCATGCGGTCCACCGCGGCGAGCACCGCCGGGAGGTCGCGCGCGCCGTCGTCCACGCCCGGAACGAGGTGGTTGTGCAGGTCGACCACGGCCGTCGGATCGGGATCGGGCTCCTCGAACTGGAAGTGTCCCGCGCCCCGGGAGGGATCACGCCCGCTCACCGCCCGAGCGTCTCCTCGAGGATCCGGTGCAGCCGTTCCTCGGGCTCGTCCTCCTCGAGCGCCGCCTCGCAGGCCCACGTGAAGAGGGCGTCGGCCGCGAGCAGGTCGAAGGCGCTCTCCCGCACCCGTCCGGGGCGGGCGAGCGCCCGCTCGAGCGCGTGTCCCGCCGCCCGGGCGAGCTCCTCGGAGATCGGGACGTCCCGGGGGGGCGCGTCCGCGCGGCCCCGCCCCTCGTCCGCGCGCTTCCGTCCGTCCGCATCGGCCGCCCCCTCCGGAGCGAGCCACCGCTCGAGCTCCATGACCGGCCCGGGCGCCCGCGCCCTCAGCCAATCGCGGACCCGGCTCATTCCACCGGAGCGCCGAGCAGGAGCTCCCGGACCTTCCGGGCGCCCGCCTCCAGCGCCTCGTCGATCCGCGCCACGTCCTCGACGCCCGCCTGCGCCATGTGGGGGCGGCCGCCTCCGCGCCCGCCCACGACCGCGGCGGCCTCCCGCACGACCACGTCGGCGCGCACGCCGCGGGAGATCAGGTCGTCCGTCACGAACGCGAACAGGGCGTTCCGCTCCCCCGGCATCTCGGCCGCCAGCACCGCCACCCCGCGCTCCGCGTCGCCCAGGAAGGCGTCGCCCCAGCGGCGCGCGTCGTCCGCGTCCCGGGCGCGGAGGCGGACGCCCCGGTAGCGCGCGGTCTCCCCGTCCACCTCGAAGGCCTCCGTGACCACGTCCTGCTCGCCCGCGCCCGCCCCGCCCGAGCGCAGCTCGTCGAGCAGCCGCTCGAGCTCCGCCTTCTCCTGCAGGAGCCGTTCGGCACGCTGCTGCAGCCCGTCCGGGGACGTCCGGAGCGTCCGGGCCGCCTCGTCCAGGATCCGCTCCCGCTCCTCGAACCAGCGGAAGGCGGCCGGCCCGGTGAGCGCCTCGATGCGGCGCACGCCCGCCGCCACGCCCGACTCGCTCACGATGCGGAAGAGCCCGATCTCGCCCGTGTGGCGCGCGTGCGTCCCGCCACAGAGCTCCATGCTCACGCCCGGGATGTCCACGACCCGCACCACGTCGGCGTACTTCTCGCCGAAGAGCGCCATGGCGCCCGCGGCCACCGCCTGGTCGTAGGGTCGGAACGAGATCGCGACCCGGTGATCCTCCCAGATCCTGCGGTTCACGATCTCCTCGACGCGCCGACGCTCCTCCTCCGTCATCGGCGCGGTGTGCGCGAAGTCGAAGCGGAGCCGGTCGGGCGCGACGAGCGAGCCGCGCTGCACGACGTGGTCCCCGAGCACCTCGCGGAGCGCCGCGTGCAGCAGGTGGGTCGCGGTGTGGTTGCGCACGGTGTCGTGCCGCACGTCACCCGGGACCTCGGCCACGACCGGCAGCTCGCTCCGCTCCCCCGGGAAGGAGCCCGTGAGCGGGCCGAACACGGCGGTGCGCGAGCCGACCTTCGCCACCCGCTCCACGTCGACGCTCCATCCCTCGCCCGTGACGCGCCCGCGATCCGAGATCTGCCCGCCGCTCTCCGCGTAGAACGGGTTCTCGCGGAGGATCAGCCCGATCCGGTCCCCGGACCGGTGCCAGGCGAGAACGACCGTCTCCACGCGCAGCGCGTCGTAGCCCACGAACTCCTGCTCGCCGTCCGCGAGGTCCTTCCACGCGCCGCCGCCCCCGAACGCCTCCGCCAGCTCCGCCGCGCTCTCCGCCCGGTCCGCGCGCGAGCGCTCCCGCTGCTCCTCGAGCGCGCGCTGGAAGCCCGCGACGTCCACCTTCCAGCCGCGCTCCTCCGCCATGAGCTGCGTCAGGTCGAGCGGGAAGCCGAAGGTGTCGTAGAGCTTGAACGCCTCCTCCCCGGGGATCGTCCCGGACGCGCCCGAGGCGAGCTCGGCGAAGCGCTCCATGCCGCCCTCGATCGTGGCGAGGAAGCGCTGCTCCTCCGCGCGCGTGGTGCGCAGCAGGTGCTCGCGGCGCTCCCGGAGCTCGGGGTACACGTCCCCCATCGTATCCGCCACGGCGTCCACCACCTCGACGAGCGTGGGCTCGCGCCGCCCCAGCAGCCACGCGTGCCGCACCGCCCGGCGGAGGATCCGGCGGAGCACGTAGCCCCGCCCCTCGCTCGAGGGGAAGACCCCGTCCGCGAGCAGGAAGGCGACCGCGCGCGCGTGATCCGCGAGCACCCGGTAGCTCACGCCCTCGTCCGACTCCGCCTCGTACGGCCGCCCCACGAGCTCGGCGACCCGCTCGAGGAGCGGGCGGAAGCCGTCGGCGTGGTAGTTGGAATCGACCCCCTGCAGGACGGCCGCGATCCGCTCGAGCCCCGCGCCCGTGTCGACGCAGGGCGCCGGGAGCGGGTGCAGCGTGCCCTGCTCGTCCCGGTCGTACTGCATGAAGACCAGGTTCCAGAGCTCGATGATCCGTCCCGCGTCCCCGAGCTCCACGAACGCCTCGGCGCTCTCCGGCGGCACGGGGTCGGGGCGGAGGTCGTAGTGGAGCTCCGAGCAGGGGCCGCAGGGCCCGGTGTCGGCCATCTGCCAGAAGTTGTCCGCGTCGCCGAGCCGGTGGATCCGCTCCTCGGGCAGCCCGACCTCGCGCGCCCAGATCTCCGCCGCCTCGTCATCGGTGTGGTGCACCGTGGCGTAGAAGCGCTCCGGCTCGAGACCGTACACCTCGGTCATCAGCTCCCAGGCGTAGCGGATCGCGTCGCGCTTGAAGTAGTCGCCGAAGGAGAAGTTCCCCAGCATCTCGAAGAAGGTGTGGTGCCG
>CAZOYA010000199.1:0-6543 GCA_964583815.1 uncultured Gemmatimonadaceae bacterium
GTGGTGAAGGCGTCGGGGCTCGCGGCGGGCAAGGGCGCGGTCGTGTGCGCGACCGAGGAGGAGGCGCTCGCGGCCGTGGACGACATGCTGGGCTCGCGGAGCTTCGGCGAGGCGGGCGCCGAGGTCGTGATCGAGGAATGCATGGAGGGCGAGGAGGTCTCCGTCTTCGCGGTGACGGACGGCCGGGACCTCGTGCTGCTCGAGGCCGCGCAGGACCACAAGCGGGTGGGCGAGGGCGACACGGGGCCGAACACCGGCGGCATGGGCGCCTACGCCCCCGTGGCGATCGCCGACGAGGCGCTCCTGGCCGAGGCCCGCGAGCGCGTGCTCGTCCCGACGCTGCGGGCGCTCGAGCGCGACGGGGCCCCCTATCGGGGCGTCCTCTACGCCGGCCTGATGAAGACCCCGGACGGCCTCCGGGTGGTCGAGTTCAACTGCCGTCTCGGCGATCCCGAGACGCAGGTGGTCCTCCCGCTGCTCGGCTCCTCGTTCCTGGAGCTCTGCGCGACGGTCGCGAACGGCGGCAGCGTGCGCGATCACGCGCCGCGTCGTCGGGCGGGCGCCGCCGCGACCACGGTCCTGGCGTCGGGCGGCTATCCCGGGGCCTACGAGAAGGGGAAGCCGATCTCGATCCCCGAGGGGCTGGAGCGCGACGACCTCCTCCTCTTCCACGCGGGCACCCGGCTCGAGGACGGCGTGCTCCGCACCTCCGGGGGCCGGGTCCTCGCGGTCACGGCCCTCGCGCCGACGGTGGCGGAGGCGGCCGACGCGAGCCGCCTGGCCGCGGAGCAGATCACCTTCGAAGGCGCCCACTTCCGACGCGACATCGCGTGGAGGGAGCGCGAACGGGAGGCCGTCCGATGATCATCACGACGACGAACGCGGTGGAGGGTCGGCGGGTCCGCGACTACAAGGGGATCGTCATGGGCGAGGCGATCATCGGCGCGAACATCTTCAAGGACCTCTTCGCCGCGGTCCGCGACGTCGTCGGCGGGCGCGCGGGCGCCTACGAGCGGGCGCTCCGCGATGCGCGGCAGGAGGCGCTCCGGGCCATGGCCGCGCACGCCCGGGACCTCGGGGGGAACGCCGTCATCGGCGTCGACATCGACTACGAGGTGCTCGGCAAGGCGAGCAGCATGCTCATGGTGACGGCCGCGGGGACGGCGGTGGAGCTCGAGGAGGCCACCGGGGCGCCGACGGGCTGATCCATGCCCGAGCTGCCCGAGGCCGAGTCGATCGTGCGCGGGCTCCGGCCGCGCCTCGTGGGCCGGCGCATCGAGCGCGTGGAGGTCGTGCACGAGGACGTGCTGCGCGCGTCGCCGGGCGCCCTCCGACGCGAGACCGTGGGTCGGACGTTCGAGGAGGTGGGACGCCGCGGCAAGAACGTGATCGCGCGGCTCTCCGGGGACCGGGTGCTCGCCGTGAACCTGGGGATGACCGGGCGGCTGCTCCCCCTGCCGACCGACGGAGCGGACGGAAACCCGGTGGAGAGCGCGTCGGCCGCGCTCGCCCGGCACCCCGCCGTCCGCTTCCACCTCTCCGGCGGCGTCACGCTCGTGTTCGACGACACGCGCCGGTTCGGCACGGTCGAGGTCCTTCCGGCGTCGGAGTGGCGCGCCCGCTCCGCGCGCATGGGACCCGAGCCGCTCGCGCCGTCGTTCACCGCCGCGCGGCTCGGGGCGGCCCTCGCCGGCTCCCGCTCACCCGTGCGCTCCTGGCTCCTCGACCAGCGGCGGATCGCGGGCGTCGGGAACATCTATGCCAACGAAGCACTCTATCTTGCGGGCGTGCATCCTGCCCGCCCGGCCCGGGACGTCCGGCCGGAGGAGGTGCGTCGCCTGCATCGGGCGCTCCGGCAGGTGCTGCGCCAGGCCATCGATCGGGGAGGGACGACGCTGCGTGACTACCGGGACGCGGACGGCGAGGCCGGGCGCTACGCCCGGGCGCTCCGCGTCTACGGGCGCGAGGGGAGCCCCTGCCCCCGCTGCCGCGCCACGGTCCGGCGCCTCGTGCTCCAGGGGCGCTCGGCCTTCTTCTGCCCCGGCTGCCAGCCGCACCCGGATGGCTGAGGCGACGGGGGCGCCGCGCCTTCGCGGCCTCGCCCGGACGCACGCGCGTGCGCACGTCCTCCTCCTCGCGGCCGCGCTCCTCCCCTCGCTCGCACCCGCCCCGCTCCACGCGCAGACCGGGCCCGAGCCGTCGCCGGGCGAGCGCCTGGCCGTCCGGGAGGTCACGCTCGACAACGGGATGCGCTTCCTCATCCTGCCGCGGCCGGGCGCGCCCACGGTCTCGTTCGTCCTGCAGTTCGGGATCGGCGGGATCCACGAGCCGCCCGGGCGCACGGGGCTCGCCCACCTGGTGGAGCACATGCTCTTCAAGGGCACCACCACCGTCGGCACGAACGACCTCGAGGCGGAGCGGCGGCTCTTCGGGCTCATGGACGCGGCGCACGACAGCGTGCTCGAGGCGCGTGCGGCCGGCGACACACTGCGGGCGTCGGCGCTCCTCGGCCGGATCGAGGCGCTCGAGGACTCCGCCCGGGCGTACACCGTGAGCAACGAGCTCGACCGCATCCTGGGTGCGGCCGGCGCGCAGGGGCTGAACGCGACCACGTCGGCCGAGTCGACGATCTACTTCGTGGAGCTGCCCTCGGCGCGCGCCGAGCTGTGGTTCCTCCTCGAGGCGGACCGGATGGCGAATCCGGTCTTCCGCGAGTTCTACGCGGAGCGGAACGTGGTGCTCGAGGAGCGGCGCATGCGCGTCGACGCGAGCCCGGGCGGACTCCTCTACGAGCGCCATCTCGGGGAGGCCTTCCGGGTGCATCCCTACGGCCGGCCGGTCGTCGGGTACGAGCGCGACCTGGAGCGGCTCGGACGCCGGGACGTGCGCTCGTACTTCGAGCGCTACTACACTCCCGGCAACGCGGTGGCGGCGATCGTGGGCGCCGTCGATCCGGACGAGATGGAGGACCTCGCCCGCCGGTACTTCGGACCGCTCCGCCGGGGTGAGCCCGCCCCGCCGGTGACGGCGGTCGAGCCCCCGCAGGCGGCGGAGCGGAGGATCGAGATCCCCTTCGACGCGGAGCCGCTGCTCCGGATCGGATGGCACGTGCCCTCCGCGCTCGACGCGGACGGCGCCGCCGTGGAGGCGCTGGCCTCGCTGCTCACCGGCGGCCGGAGCTCGCGGCTGTACCGGCGTCTCGTGCTCGAGGACCGCCTCGCGACCTCGGTGTTCAGCTCCATCGGGCCCGGGCGCCGCCATCCGGGCCTCCTGCAGATCGACGTCACGCCGCGCTCGCCCCACACGCCCGAGGAGGTCGAGGCGGCGCTCTACGAGGAGATCGCGCGCCTGGTCGAGGAGGGACCCACGGCCAACGAGGTCGAGCGCGTGCGCAACCAGGTGCGGGCCGGGGGCGTCCGGCGCATGCAGTCGAACCTCGGGCTGGCGTTCCAGCTGGCCGAGTCCGAGTCGCTCTGGGACGACTGGCGCGAGACGTTCCGGTCCGGCGTCCGTCTCGACGGGCTGACCACGGCGGACCTCCGCCGGGTGGCCGCCCGCTACCTGCGGCCGGAGAACCGGACGGTCGCGATCCTGCGGAGGCCCGCGTCGTGAGCGGGACGATGCGGAGGAGACGGGGGCGACGGGGCGGGCGTGTCGCCCGCGGGACGCTCGGCCTGGCCGGCGCGCTCGCGCTCGCCCTCGCGCCCGGCGTCGCGGGACAGGAGCCGCCGACCCCGGACCGGATCCGGCGGCTCGCCTCCGAGCCCGTGCGGTTCGAGCAGCCCGAGCCCGAGCGCCACCGGATCGCGGGCGTCCCCGTCCTGCTCCTCGAGGACCGGAGCCTCCCGCTCGTCACGGTGCTCGTGGGCTTCGAGGGAGGGTACGCGCACTTCCCCCGCGCAGACTACGCCGCCGGGACGGCCATGCCCTCGCTCCTGCGGTACGGAGGGGCGCGGGAGCTGCCGCCGGACAGCGTCGAGACGCTCATCGACACCTATGCGATCCAGCTCACCTTCGGCAGCGGAGGGGGCTCGATCTCGAGCTCGCTGAACACGCTCCGCGAGCACTTCGGCACGGGGATGGAGCTGTGGGGGCGGATGCTCTCCGAGCCCGCCTTCGATTCGAGCGAGGTGGAGCTCTGGCGCCTGCGCCAGCTCGAGAGCCTGCGCCGGCGCACCGACGACCCCTCGGTCCTCGCCTTCTCGGAGTTCAACCGCCTCCTCTACGGCGACCATCCGATCGGCTGGGAGATGGAGGAGGCGGACCTGCGCCCGGAGGCGCTCGCCCCGGAGCGGCTGGAGGGACTCCACGAGCGGATCGTCTGTCGGGACAACCTGCTGGTGGGCATCACGGGCGACATCGACTGGCGGGAGGCGCGGGGGCCGCTCGAGGCCTTCGTGGCGCGCTTCCGTCCCTGCGACGAGCCGCTGCCCGAGGCGCCTCTCCCGGACGTGCGGCGGGAGCGGGGGGTGTTCGTCATCGACCGCCCCATCGAGCAGTCGGTGATCGTGATGGCGCACCCGACCGACCTCCCGCTCGCGGACGATCCGGAGTACTTCGCGGCGACGATCGGCAACCAGGTCCTCGGCGCCGGCGGCTTCAGCAGCCGGATCATGGCCCGCGTGCGCACCCAGGAAGGCTTCGCGTACGGCGCCTCCTCGCTGTGGACCACGCCGCGGCGCTACGAGGGGCTTCTCGGCGCCGTGACGCGCACCCGGCCGGAGAACGTGGTCGACGCCGTGCGGGTGATCCTCGAGACGATGCGCGACCTGCGGGACCATCCGCCCCTCGAGCAGGAGGTCGAGATCGCGATCGACCGGATCGTGAACGGCTTCGTGTTCAACTTCGACAGCCCGGCGCAGATCGTCTCGCGCACGATGTTCTACCTCGCCCAGGACCTCCCGGACGACTGGCTGGAGCGCTACCTCGACGGGATCCAGGACGTGGACGCGGGGGACGTCGGGCGGGTCTTCGCCGAGCACCTGCGTCCGGACGAGATGACGATCCTCGTGGTGGGCGACGTCGCCCGGATCGGCGAGGAGGCGCTGCGCTCGCTCGGCCCCCTCACCCGTCTCGAGCTCCCGCCGCGTGTGGGAGCGGACGCGGGGGGCGGCGCGGCGGCGGACCCGGGCGCGGAGGGCGCGGCGGCCTCGGACACCGGCGACGCGGCGACCCCGGCGGCCCCGGCGACCGGGACGGAGGCGGGCGAGCGTCCGGTAGCCGCGCCCGACACCGTGCCGTCGACCGGCGTCAGGCCGTACCCCAATGCAGCGCCGCGATCCCGCCGGTGAGGAGCTTCCACCCGACCTCGCGGAACCCCGCCTCGCCGAACATCGCGCCCAGCCGCTCGGGGCCGGGGAACTCCTTCACGGACTCCGGCAGGTAGGTGTAGGCCCAGGGGTGGCCGGAGACCACGCGCCCCACGAGCGGCAGGATCCGGTGGAAGTAGAAGAGGTAGCCCGCGCGGAGGAGCGCGTTCGGCGGGACCGTGAACTCCAGCACCACGAGCTTGCGCCCCGGCTTCAGTACGCGGTGCAGCTCGCCGAGGCCCCGGGCCAGGTCCGCGAGATTCCGCACGCCGAAGCCCACCGTGGCGCCGTCGAAGGTCGCGTCCGGGAACGGGAGGCGGAGCGCGTCCCCGCACACCGGCTCCACGGGCCGTCCCGCGATCTTCGAGGCGCCCGTGACGAGCATGGGATGCGCGAAGTCGGCCGCCACCACCTGCCCCCGGAACCCCTCGCGCTGCGCGAGCTCGAGCGACAGGTCGAACGTGCCGGCGCAGGTGTCGAGATAGCGCCCCTCCGGCGCCGCCTCCCACTCCAGCCGATCCACGGCCCGGCGCCGCCACGCCCGGTCGATGTTCAGGCTCAGGACGTGGTTCAGGAGGTCGTACCGCGGGGCGATCTCCGAGAAGATGCGCCGCACCTGGTGCTCGCGCTCGGCGCCCTCCTTCGGGCTCGCGTCGGCTGGCGGTCGCATGACAGGGTCGGTTCGGGCGGATAGGTTTCGGCCCCGAGGACGCCGGGAGAGGCGTCGTCAACCCGAGGGCCCGATGCGGGCGGGCGTAAGGTATCAGCGGGCGCGGTCCGCCAGGTAGTGCGGCCGGACCCGGACGCCGCGGCGAGCCGGGTGCGGGGCCGGCGGCGCGGCTACCCGAGCGTCCCGCGAAACCCGACCGGGGCGGACCGCGTAGGGCGGCCCGATGAGCCTCTCCACCGTCCTCCCCGTCGTGCCGGCCCTCCGGGCGCTGGCCCACCCACGGCAGGATGGCGAACCGCTGGCCGCGCCGGACTACACCGAACTGGACGATCGGAAGCTCGCGGCGCTGGCGGCCGCGGGGCGCCAGGCCGCGTTCCGCGAGCTGCTCGCCCGCTACGAGCGTCCGGTCTTCTCGCTCGTCTACCGGATGGTCCGCGACCGGACCCTGGCCGAGGACCTCGCCCAGGAGGCGTTCATCCGCGCCTTCAACGCGATCGGGAGCTACAAGCCGAGCTACAAGTTCAGCAACTGGATCCTGAAGATCGCGCACAACCACACGATCGA
>CAZOYA010000200.1:0-6465 GCA_964583815.1 uncultured Gemmatimonadaceae bacterium
GTCCCGTTCGACGCGGATCCGCATCGTTTCCTCGGAGACGCCGAACTCGTCAGCAAGCCCCACAATGAAACGCTGCCGTGCTGGATACCGCTCGATCATGCCAGTGGTCAAGCCAAGCCTCCTGGCCTCCTCGACCCGTCGAGTGAACCGCGCCGACAGCCGATCGGGTGGAACAAGAACCAGGCCGGCAAACATGTTGGCTTGGTACTCGAGCCGGCGATACATCTGATCATCCATGTTCTGAATCAGTGTACGCCAGTCCCCAATGCTGCGGAGGTGCGCGGAGTCATAGAGGTCTCCGTGCAGCCAGAAGTGGCCTAGCTCGTGCGCTAGGCTGAACCTGTAACGTGTCGGGACGAACTGAAGTGTATCCTCATCAACGTAGATGGCCCGCCGGTCGCTCGTGAGGAAGGCATCAACGTTGATCGTTTCCTTCACGCCTGGCATCGGGACGATTTCCATTTCGAAGTCCCACTCGACAATCTCGTCGATCGGGACGGGCACCGTGCCCTCGGCGTGATACGCCGAGAGAAAATCCTCGGCCTCGCTGAGTATGCGTTCCTCGGAGAGGAATGGCGGACTCCATGGCATCCCCCCTAGGCCTCTCGAATGATCTCGATGAGCCTATCCATCTGCTCCTCGGATGGCCTCTTATTTTTGACCGTCCTCAGGAGCACCGGAAGCCGCGCGAGCAACTCCTCGTCCTCCAACATGTCGGCCGGGATTCGGCCGGTCTCGGCTGCGGCTTGGTCCAGAAGCCGAATGCATTCGGCGCTGCCGGGATCAAGCTCGAGGGCCGCACAAATGCGGCCTAGGAGGGCCCGGTCCTGCGGGGGTGTCATCACCCCCCGTTCCATCTTGCTGAGGTTGCTCGCATCCACCTCAGCCCTCAAAGCGAACTCCCGAAGGCCGAGCCGGAGAACCTTACGCCGCTCACGAACCATTTCGCCAAAGAGCATCATTCACCTCCTGCCCAGGTATGGGTGTACTATACCCACAGTGTCAAGAGGGAGGTCCCCCGGCGCCTTGGCCCGCTGGACCAGCACGCCCGCAACTTTGCGCAGCAGAGTCCCACACCCTCGATTCTGTCACCCGAGAGTCACCCAGCGCCACGACAAAGCCCCTCCCGGAGACCTCCCGAGAGGGGCTAAGTCATTGCGGCGTAACAATGGGCCCGCCAGGGCTCGAACCTGGGACCTACCGATTATGAGTCGGCTGCTCTGACCGACTGAGCTACGGGCCCGCGGGGTTTCAAGATAGCCGATGCCTCCGGGCGCACCACCGGCCCGCGGGGCTCAGCGGGCGCGTCCCCGCCGCGCGGCCCGACGGAGCCCCTCCACCTCGCGGGCCTCGAGGGCTCTCCAGCCCCCGGGCGGCAGATCCCCGAGGCGCACCGGTCCGAAGCGCACGCGGCGGAGCCGGTGGACCGGGTGGGCCACGGCGCTCATCATCCGGCGCACCTCGCGCTTCCGCCCCTCCGCGAGCACCAGGCGGAGGCGCGAGCGCAGCCCCGTCGCCTCGAGCAGCTCCGCGCGGAGCGCACGCGCCGGACCGTCGTCGAGCTCCACGCCCTCGAGGAGGCGCGCGAGGACCGGGCGACCCACCCGGCCTCCCGCTTCCACCACGTACTCCCGCTCCACCTCGCCGCTCGGATGCTGGACGTCGTTCGCCAGGTCGCCGTCGTTCGTGAGGAGCAGCAGGCCCTCGGCGTCCCGGTCCAGGCGTCCCACGTACGAGAGCCCGTGGAGCTCGTCCGGCAGGAGGTCGTAGATCGTGCGCGCGGCGTGGGGGTCACGGCGGGTCGTGACCACGCCCGGAGGCTTGTGGAAGGCGACCCAGCGGGGGGACGCGAGCTCCACGACGCGACCGTCGAGCTCGACCACGTCGAGGCCCGGACGGACCTGCGCGCCGGGCTCGTCCACGACCGCGCCGTTCACGCGGACCCGCCCCTCGCGCATCAGGCGCTCCGCCTCGCGCCTCGAGGCGTGGCCCGCGCGGGAGAGGTACTTCTGCAGCCGGATGGCCTCGCTCACGGCTCCGGGCGCGCCTCCGAGGCGTCCGCGTCGGCTTCGGACGCGTCCGGCCCCTCCTCTTCGGAGACGGGCGGCCCGGCTCCGGCCTCCGCGGAGACGCCTGCAGCCGCGGAACCCTCCGCGAGGTCCTCCGCATCCTCGCCCGCCGCCTCACCGGGGACCTCGCCGTCCGACTCCTCCTCGCCTTCCAGCGCCAGCCGCCGCTGCCCCGCCTCCTCGGCGCCGGCTTCCCCGTCGGCGTCCTCCTCTCCGGTCCCTTCGTCCGGATCCTCGAGCCCGAGCGGGATCCGGTCGCGCAGCACGATCGGCAGCTCCTCCGGCCGCGGCAGATCCTCGACGGACTGGAATCCGAAATGCTCGAGGAACGTGCGCGTGGTTCCGTACAGGAGCGGGCGCCCGAGCGTCTCGGCCCGCCCGACCACGTCGATGAGCCGCCGCTCCTGCAGCGTGCGGATCACGCCGGACGCCCCGACCCCACGGATGTACTCGATCTCGAGCCGGCCGATGGGCTGGCGGTACGCGATGATGGCGAGCGTCTCGAGCGCCGGCCCCGATAGCCGGGACGGGCGGGGCACGTTGTCGAAGCGCTCGAGGTACGGCGCGAACTCCGGGCGGGTGAGCACCTGGTAGCCCTCCGCCAGCTCCACGAGCTGGAAGGCACGTCGGGCGTCGTCGTACTCGGCGCGCAGGAGCTGGATCACCTCCTCGACCACGTCCTCGTCGAGCGACTCGTCGGCCCGCGCGATCTCGTCGGCGGTGAGGGGGGCGTCGGAGGCGAAGAGCACGGCCTCGACGATCTGCTGCGGGTTCACGCGGGCACGTCCGGGTTCTCGTTGTCGTCGGCGGGGGACGGGGCGCCCTCGGGCCCGGCGTCCTCCCGGCGGTAGATCCACAGCTCGGCGAAGGGCCGCGTCTGGCGCAGCACGAGCACGCGGCGGCGGGTGAGCTCGAGCCCCGCCAGGAGCGTCATCACGCCGTGCATCCGCTCGCGGAAGCCCCGCACGAGGCGGCCGAACTCGACGCGTGCCTGGTCCTTCAGCACGTCGAGGATCATCGCGGCCTTCTCCTCCATGGACACGGTGCGGGGCGTGACGCGGTGCCGCCGGTCGCGGGCGACGGGCGTCTCCACGCGGAGCGCCGCCTCGAAGACCTCCTCCCAGGTCGTCTCCAGCGGCTCCTCCGTGGCGGGCCGCTTGGGGCGGACGGGCACGTAGCCCTTTCCGAACCGGCGCCCCCGCTCGGCCTCGGCCGTGCGCAGCCGCTGGGTCACCTCGCGGATCTGCTCGTACTCGAGCAGCCGGCGCACGAGCTCCGCCCGGGGATCCTCGTCCTCGTCCTCCAAGGGCCGCGGAAGCACCATCTGCGCCTTGATGCGCACGAGCGTGGCCGCCATCTCGAGGAACTCCCCCGCCCCGTCGAGGTCGTCGGCCGCGAGCCCCTCGATGGCCTGGAGGAACTGGTCCGTGATTCGCGCGATGGGGATGTCCAGGACGTCGATGTCCTGGGTGCGGATGAGGTGGAGGAGCAGGTCGAGCGGCCCCTGGAACCGGTCGATCTCGACCAGGAACCCGGTGACGCGGTCGCCCGCCTCCGCCCGCGCGTCGTCGATCATCGAGTCCACGGGGCTCAGATCCACAGCTCGATGAAGCGGTTGGCCAGGTTCTGGAAGAAGAAGACCGGCCACAGGAGGTATCGGAAGACCCCCGGCGCGACGAACAGGAGCCCCATGAGCACGAGCAGCCCGAAGCGCCCGAGCTCGCGGTAGCGGGGACGCGCCCGCTCGGGCAACAGGTGGTAGAGCACGTGCGACCCGTCGAGCGGCGGGAGCGGGATCAGGTTGAAGAACGCGAGGAGGAGGTTGATCGCGATCCCGTACTGCATCGCGACGACGGCGAGATCGCCGACCGTGCCGAACGGACCGGTCACCGCCTCGAGCCGGAGCAGGCCGATGATCACGATCGTCGCGAGCACGGCCAGTCCGAGGTTCGACACGATCCCGGCGAGCGAGACGCGCACGTCGCCCCACACGGGGCTCCGGTAGCGGCTCGGGTCGACGGGCACGGGCTTCGCCCAGCCGAAGAGGAACCCGCTCCCGGAGAAGTGCAGCACGAGCGGGACCACGACCGAGCCGATCGGGTCGAGGTGAGGGATCGGGTTCAGCGTGATGCGGCCGAGCCGCTCCGCGAGGTCGTCTCCCTCCCGGCGCGCCTGCCAGGCGTGCGCGACCTCGTGCACGACCACGGACATGATCAGAACCGCGATGAGTACCAGCGCTTCCATGCTCTTCCCCGGCGAGCGGCCGTCGCGGCCGTCCCGCCCGCGCGAGCCGGAGTCTCGTGATCGCCCGCGGCGGTGTTGATCGCCCGGGCGCTCCGGTCTAGGTTTGGTGGCTCACAAGTTGTCGAAAAAACGCTCCACGAGCGACCCATGCCGAACATCAAGAGCGCCAAGAAGCGCATGCTCCTCAACGAGAAGTGGCGCGCCCGGAACCGTTCCGCGCGCGCCCGGATCCGCACGGCCATCAAGCGTGTCCGTGCGGCCACCTCGGCGGAGGAGGGTGCGGCCGAGCTGCGCGACGCGGTGGCGCTCCTCGACCGCGCGGCCGGACGCCGGCTCTATCACCCGAACCGGGTGGCGCGGATCAAGAGCGGCCTCACGCGGCACGTGAACGGGCTCTCCTGAGTCTCGGTCGGTCGGCCGCCCCGCCCCGCGGGCGCGACCGGCCCTCCGCCCCACACCGTCGGCGCCCGAGAAGCCCGGCTCGCCTCCCCAGGCGGGCCGGGTTTTCGCGTGTCGTGGAGCCCCGCGCCCCGGCCCCCGCACGCCGCACCGATCGGCCGGCACCGTCGGACCGGCGCGGCGGCTCCCTCCTCAGCCGCGCTCCGTCCGCTCCCACACGACCCGCCCCTCCACGATCGTGCGCACGGGACGCCCCCGGAGCCGCCACCCGTCGAACGGCGTGTTCCGGCTCCGCGAGAGGAAGGCGCGCGCGTCCACGGTCCACTCCTCGTCGGGATCGAAGACCGTGACGTCCGCCGGCGAGCCCTCGGCGAGCGTCCCGCCGGGCAGCCCGAACGCGCGGGCCGGCGCGCAGCTCATCCGCTCCACCATCGTCGGCAGGTCGATCACGCCCTCGGCCACCACGTGCGTGAGGACGAGCCCGAGCGCCGTCTCCAGCCCGACGATCCCGTTGGGCGCGTCCGCGAAGGCGGCCTCCTTCTCGTCGTAGTGGTGCGGCGCGTGGTCGGTCGCGATCGTGTCGAGCGTCCCGTCCGCGAGCCCGGCCCGCACGGCGTCCACGTCCTCCTGCGTGCGGAGCGGCGGGTTCATCTTCGCCTCCGTGCGATATCCCTCCACGGCCTCGTGCGTGAGCACCAGGTGGTGCGGGGTGGCCTCCGCGGTCACCCGCACGCCGCGCGCGCGGGCCTGCCGGATCGACTCCACCCCGAAGCGCGTGGAGACGTGCTGGAGGTGGATGTGCCCGCCAGTGAGCTCCGCGAGCAGGAGGTCGCGCACGATGTGGATGTCCTCGGCCGCGTTCGGCTTGCCGCCGAGCCCGAGCCGCGTGGAGACGATCCCCTCGTTCATGTGCCCGTCGCGCGAGAGGCCGAGATCCTCCGGGTGGTCCGCGACCGGGATCCCGAAGGTCTGCGCGTACTCGAGCGCGAGACGCATGAGCCCCGAGTCCATGACCGGGCTGCCGTCGTCCGTGATCGCCACGGCGCCCGCGTCCACCATCTCGCCGACCGGCGCGAGGCGCTCCCCCGCCCGGCCGACCGAGATGCACCCCACGGGATAGACGCGCGCCCGCCCCGCCCGCCGTCCCTCGGCCGCGACGAAGCCGACCGCGGCCGGATCGTCGATGGGCGGCTCCGTGTTGGGCATCGCGCAGACGGCGGTGAAGCCGCCCGCGGCGGCGGAGGCCGCCCCCGAGGCGATCGTCTCCTTGTGCTCGCCGCCGGGCTCGCGCAGGTGCACGTGCACGTCGATGAGCCCGGGCGTCACGACGAGGCCCGTGCAGTCGAGGACGCGGGCGTCCTCGGGCGCCTCCAGCCGCTCGCCCACGCGGGCGACGCGCGCCCCGTCGAGGAGCACGTCGAGGACCCCGTCCGTCCGGGTGCTCGGGTCCACCACGCGTCCGCCCCGCAGCAGGATCCTGCCGCTCATGTCTCTTCCCCCTGCTTCGCGGCCTCGGCCCGCTCGGGCCGTCCGCCCACGAGCAGGTAGAGCACCGCCATGCGGACCGCGACGCCGTTCGTGACCTGGTTCAGGATGACCGAATGGGGCCCGTCGGCGACGTCGGAATCGATCTCGACGCCGCGGTTCATCGGCCCCGGGTGGAGGATCAGGAGGTCCTTCGGGGCGGCCTCGAGGCGGGCGCTCGAGACGCCCCAGATCCGGTTGTACTCGCGCAGGCTCGGCACGTAGCCGC
>CAZOYA010000201.1:0-6433 GCA_964583815.1 uncultured Gemmatimonadaceae bacterium
TGACGATCACCCTCGCCCCCGAGCTCCTCGACGTCGATCGCGAGGCGCTCCGCGGGGCCGTGCTCGAGCGTCCGGGGCTGAGGGCGCTCGAGCGCACGGTGGACGCGCGGCGGGAGGCGATCGGGATCGCGCGGGCGGCCCGCATCCCGACGCTCACGGGGGTCGCGAACTTCGGATACCAGGCGTTCCCGGGGCAGTTCACGCCCTTCGACGCGAACTGGCGGCGGGACTGGTCGCTCGGCTTCCAGATCTCGGTGCCGATCTTCGACGGGCTGCGCACGCGCGGCGCGATCCAGCAGGCGGAGGCCGAGCTCGACCAGGCCGAGCTCCAGGCGAGCCAGGCGCGGAGCGGGGCCCTCATCGAGCTCGAGGCCGCGCTCTCCGACCTGGACGGAGCGCTCGCGCGCAGCCGCGCCCGGGCCTCGACCGTCGAGCAGGCGCGGCGCGCGCTCGAGCTCGCCGAGCTGCGCTTCGGCTCGGGGCTCTCGACGCAGCTCGACGTCTCCAACGCCCGGCTCCTGCTGGAGCAGGCGCGGGTCAACGAAGTGCAGGCGATGCACGACTACGTGAACGCCCTCGCCCGCCTCGAGCGGGTGACCGGGGGCGCGGTACCCCTCCTCGACGCCCGGCTCACGGGCGGAAGCTGAGCATGTCCTCTTCCCGCTGGTTCCGTCCCCGCATCCTGGTTCCCGCCCTTCTCGGCGTCGCGTTCGTGGCGCTGGTGGTCGTGCGGGTCATGCAGGCCACCGCGCCGGTCGAGCCCGAGCCCACGGTCGAGCAGATCCGCCAGCAGCGGGGGATCCCCGTGCGCGTGACGGCCGCCACCGAGGGCCCGATCGAGGTCTGGCGGCGCTTCAACGGCACCGTGTCCGGCGTGCAGGAAGGCGTCGTGCGGGCGCGCTCGGACGCGCAGGTCCTCGAGGTCCCCGTGTCCGTCGGCTCGCGCGTGCAGCGCGGCCAGGTGCTCGTGCGGCTCTCGGGCGAGGCCGAGGAGGCACGGCTCCGGGCCGCGGAGGTGGCCGCCCGGCAGGCCGCGCGCAACGTCGAGCGGCTCCAGCCGCTCCGGGAGGCCGGCGCGCTCAGCGAGCAGGCGTGGGAGCAGGCGCAGAACCAGCTCGAGCTGGCCGAGGCCGAGCGGGACGCCGCCCGCGACATGCTCGTGCTGACGAGCCCGCTCACGGGGATCGTCACCGAGCTTCCCGCGCGGCCGGGCATGGTCCCCGCGGCGGGCGATCCGCTCGCGCGCGTGGCCGATCTCTCGCGCCTCGTCGTCCGCCTGGCCGTGAGCACGAGCGAGGCGGCCGAGCTCGCCGTCGGGGATGCGGCGCGGGTGGCGGGCGCGGAGTCCGGGGGCGTGGCACTCCCGGCTGCGGGTGGAGGCGCGGCCGCCCCGCGCGGGACCGTGCGGCGGATCGCGCTGCAGGCCGATCCCCAGACCCGACTCGTCGAGGTCGAGGTGGAGTTCCCCGCGACCTCGTCGCTGCTCGCCGGCACGCTCGCCACCGTCGAGGTGCTCGTGGCCGAGCGCGAAGGGGTCGTGCGCGTCCCGAGGCAGGCCGTGGTCCAGCAGTCCGGAGCCGGGGGCGGGGAGGCGGCCGTGTGGCTCGTGGAGGGGGACGCGGTGACGCGCCGCCCCGTGGAGGTGGGGCTCGAGACCGCGGAGCAGGTGGAGATCGCCTCCGGCATCGCGCCCGGCGACCGGGTGGTCGTCGAGGGCGGCTCGCTCCTCCAGGAAGGGGCGCGCATCCGGGACGTGAACGGCGGCGACCGGACCGGAGGCTGAGCGATGTTCGGGCTCCTACCCGCCCTGGCGGTCCGCCGCCCGGTCCTCACGACCATGATGGTCTTCGCCAGCATGGTCATGGGGACGTACAGCCTGCTGCGGCTGAACACCGACCTCTTCCCCGAGGTCGAGTTCCCGGTGATCACGGCGTCGATCGTCTATCCCGGCGCGGGGCCGCAGGAGATCGAGACGCAGGTGACGGACCCGCTCGAGGAGGCGGTCTCCGGGCTGCCGGGCATCGAGACGCTGCGCTCGTTCTCGCAGGAGAACGTGGCCGTGCTCGTGATCGAGTTCGATCTCGATACGGACCAGGACCAGGCGGCGATCGACGTGAAGGACCGCATCGACGCGATCCGCAACCAGCTCCCCGACGAGGCGGAGCCTCCGGTCGTGCAGAAGTTCGACATCGGCGCGATGCCGATCGTGAACCTCGCGCTCGCCGGCCCGCAGGGGGTCGATCAGCTCTACGATCTCGCCGACGACGAGCTGCGCGAGCGCTTCAGCCGCGTGGACGGCGTGGCCGGCCTCGAGATCGTGGGCGGCCGCACGCGCGAGGTCGAGGTGCTCGTGGATCCCGACCGGCTGCGCGCCTACGGGGTCACGCTCACCGACGTGATCGGGCTGATCGGAGCCGAGAACGTGTCGGTGCCCTCGGGGCGGATCAGCGAGCCGGCCCAGGACGTGCCCGTGCGGGTGGTGGGCGAGTACGCGAGCGTGCAGGACCTCGCCGACCTCCGGCTCTTCCTCCCCGAGGGCGCGGTCGTGCGGCTCGGCGACCTCGCGCAGATCCGGGACGGCTACGAGGACCTGGCCCAGGTCGCGCGCTTCAACCAGCAGCCGTCGGTGAGCCTCGCGGTGCAGAAGCGGAGCGACGCGAACACGGTCGGCACCGCGGCCGGGATCCTCGCCGAGGTCGAGGCGATCAACGCGGACCTCCCGCCCGGCGCTTCGCTCACCGTGGTGCGCGACGCGAGCGAGTACATCCAGAGCTCCATCCGCGGCGTCATCGTGAACCTGCTCATCGGGATCGGGCTCACGACCGTCGTGCTCTTCCTCTTCCTGCACTCGTGGCGGGGCACGGTCATCGCGGCCATCGCGATGCCGGTGACGATCCTCGCCACGTTCCTGCTCATCGACGCCGCCGGGTTCACGCTGAACTTCATGACGTTGATGGCGCTCAGCATCACCGTCGGCATCCTCGTCTCGAACACGATCGTCGTGCTCGAGAACATCTACCGGCACCTCGACCTGGGCGAGGACCCGCACGAGGCCGCGCGGAAGGGGACGACCGAGATCGCCGTGGCCGTGGCGGCCTCGACGCTCACGAACGTGGTCGTGTTCACGCCGATCGCGTTCATGGAAGGGATCATCGGGCAGTTCTTCTATGCGTTCGGCCTGACGGTCGTCTTCGCGACGGCCTTCTCGATCTTCATGTCCTTCACGCTCGCGCCGCTGCTGGCGGCGCGCCTGCTGCGCAGGGGCGAGACCGAGCACGAGGAGACGGAGGGGTGGCTCGCGCCGGTGTGGCGCCGGTGGGACGCCGGATACCGCTCGCTCGAAGGGTCCTACGGGCGCGCGCTCGGCTGGGCGCTGCGCCGGGCACGGAACGGCTGGCTCGTGGTCGGCATGGTGACCGTGTTCGCCGTCGTCACGCTGGGCGTGTCGACGCGCTTCGTGGGCGGCGAGTTCATCCCGCCGTCGGACGAGGGCGCGATCCAGGTCACCGTCGAGCTTCCGCCGGGCACGCCGATCGAGCGCACGACCGAGGTCGCCACGCGCGCCGAGGACATGATCGTCGGCGTGGGCGAGGTGCGGCACGTGCTCACGACGATCTCGGGCGGACAGGGGATGGCGGCCTTCGGCGGCGCCACCGGCGCGAATATCGCGACGATCCTCGTGGTGCTCGAGGAGGAGCGGACCCGCTCCACGGACGCGACGATCCCGCAGCTCCGCGAGCTGCTCGCGGACCTGCCCGACGCGGAGATCGCGGTGGTCGCGACGAACCCGGGCTCGCCGGGTGGGGCGCAGGCGCCGATCCAGCTCCTCGTCTCCGGACCGGACTACGACGAGCTCACGCGGCTCGCCGAGCGGGTCGCGGAGGCGCTCGCCCCCGCGCCCGCGCTCCAGGACGTGGACAACACGGTCCAGGAGCCGCGCACCGAGCTGGTCTTCCGCCCGAGCCGCGCCGCGCTCGCCGACCAGGGCCTCACGGTGGGTCAGGTCGGCCGCCTCGTGCGGGCCTCGATCGAGGGCGAGATCGCCGGCGTCTTCCGGGGAGAGGTGGGCGAGGAGCGGGATATCCGCGTTCGCCTGGCGGAGGATGCGCGCTCGCGCACGGCGCAGCTCGCGGACCTGCAGGTGCGGACCGCCGACGGGACGCAGCCGCTCGGGGCGCTGGGCGCGCTCGAGGAGGGGCTCTCGCCCACGACGATCTCGCGCATCGACCGGGTGCGCACCGTCGAGATCACGGCGCAGATCGGCCAGGGATCGCTCACGGATGCCGTCGCGGCGATCGAGGCCGGCATGCAGGAGCAGCCGCTGCCCCCCGACTACACGTGGCGGATCACGGGCGAGTTCGAGCAGTTCGGCGACGCCGTGGGCGCGGTGCTCGTGGCGCTCGTGCTCGCGATCGTGCTGACCTACATCGTGCTGGCGATGATCCTGGAGTCGTTCATCCACCCCGTGACGATCATGATCACGCTGCCGCTCGGCGCGGTCGGAGCCATGCTCGGGCTGTTCCTGTGGGGATCGTCGCTGAACATCTTCAGCATGATGGCGATCATCATGCTGGTCGGGGTCGTGGTGAACAACGCGATCCTGATCCTGGACTACACGGCGCAGCTCCGCGCCGAGGGCCGGTCCATGGTCGAGGCCCTGCTGGAGGCCGCGCCGACGCGGCTCCGCCCGATCATCATGACGAACATCGCGATCGTCTTCGCGCTCATCCCGCAAGCGTTCTCGCAGGGCGACGGCTCGAACCTGCAGGTGCCCATGGCCGTGGTCACGATCGGCGGCGTGCTGCTCTCGGCCGTGTTCACGCTCTTCCTGATTCCGGTCATCTACACGAAGCTCGACCGTTTCGCGTTCGCGGCGCACGCGCACGAGCGCGAGGAGCGGGAGCGCCACGAGGCACGGGAGGCCGAGGAGCGGGGGCGGCGGCTCGGGGGTGAGGGGATGGAGCCGGTCGCGGGCTAGCAGCGAGCGGGCGAGCGGCCGTCACCGGACCGCGCACCGCGGAGGTCGCGGACGGCGGCTATTCTGTGAACGCGGTGTGCCACAGCACGGTCGCGATCGTCTTCCCGTCCCGGATCTCCCCGCGGCGGATCATCTCCAGCACCTCCGCGAGCGGGCGCGCCTCCACCTCGATCTGCTCGGTCGCTTCGAGCCTCTGCCCGACGTGGCGGAGGCCCCGTGCGCGGAAGGCGTACATGCGCTCGGTGGTGATCCCGGGCGAGGTGTAGAAGGTGGTGAGCGGCTCGAGCTCGCGCGCCTCGTAGCCCGTCTCCTCGATCAGCTCCCGCGCGGCGGTCGCCGCCGGCTCCTCTCCCGGCTCGAGCGTGCCGGCGCACAGCTCCCAGAGCGTCTCGTCGATCGAGAAACGGTGGTTGCGGATCAGCACCACGCGCCCGTCGTCGAGGAGCGGGAGGATCACGACCGCACCCGGGTGCACCACGACCTCGCGCCGGGCCGTGCCGCCGTCGCGCGTGGGGACGTGGCGGATCTCGACGTCGAACTTCACGCCGTGGAAGACGGGCTCGGGGGGCGGGGCGGAGGCGCGCGGGCGGTCGGGCATGGGCGGAGGGCGGGTTCGATCGGCGGTGGAGGGGGTCCCGAAAGCTCGCGGGGAGTGCGCGTCCGCGCACCGGCTTCCGGGTGGGGTCGGATGTGGCCGATCGCCGCATTCCATCGCCCGGGAGCGTGGCGCTTCGTTGTTGGCCGCCCACACGCCTCGTAGCTTTCGCCGGAGAAGGAGATGCGATGGGAACGAGGAGCACGCGCATGCGCTGGACCTACTCCGAGTTCGCCCGCCTCCCGAGCGAGGGCAGCACGCGCTACGAGGTCATCGACGGGAAGCTGGCCGTGACGCCCGCGCCCACCTCGTGGCACCAGGTGGTGGTCGGGCGGCTGGCTCGGGTGCTCGGCAACTTCATCGAGGACCACGAGCTGGGCCTCCTCTTCCCGGGACCCATCGACGTGCTCTTCGGGGAGGGCGACTACCTCGAGCCCGATCTCGCCTTCGTCCGCGGGGACAGGTCCGCGATCGTGAGCGAGCGCGGCCTCGAGGGCGCCCCGGATCTCGTCGTCGAGATCGTCTCTCCGTCGACGGCGCACCGGGACCGCGGGATCAAGCTCGAGCGCTATCGGCACTTCGGGGTGCCGGAGTACTGGATCGTCGACGGCGACCGGAACGCGATCGAGGTGTGGCCGCTCGGCGAGGGCGCGAAGACACCGGAGGTGTTCGAGCCTGGCCAGATGTTGCGGTGGACCCCGCTCGCCGCCGGGCCGACCCTGGAGCTGCCGGTGACCAGGGTGCTCGGGTCGATCGAAGCGTGATGCCGTAGGGCCGGCAACCCCCCCTCAGTCGCCGGTCGCCGCCATCTCCCCGTACCGCACCACCGCGTTCACCATCCGCATCTGCTCCGGGCGGCG
>CAZOYA010000202.1:0-6375 GCA_964583815.1 uncultured Gemmatimonadaceae bacterium
GCGCGACGCGACCCTCACGCTCCTCTCCCTCATGGGCGCCGGGTACACGGAGGAGGCGGAAGCCTGGCGCTCCTGGCTGCTCCGGGCGGCGGCCGGCAGCCCGGCACAGCTCCAGATCATGTACGGGCTGGCGGGCGAGCGGCACCTGCTCGAGTGGGAGGTGCCGTGGCTGCCGGGCTACGAGGGATCCGCGCCGGTGCGCGTCGGGAACGCGGCGCACGAGCAGGTCCAGCTCGACGTGTACGGCGAGGTGCTCGATGCGATGCACCACGCGCGCGAGGGCGGCCTCGGCGCGAACGCGGACTCCTGGAGGCTGCAGTGCGCGCTGGTGACGCACCTGGAGAAGATCTGGGACGAGCCCGACGAAGGGATCTGGGAGGTGCGCGGCCCGCGCCGGCACTTCACGCACTCCAAGGTGATGGCCTGGGTGGCGCTCGACCGCGCGATCAAGGGCGCCGAGCGGTACGGGCTCGCGGCCCCGCTCGATCGCTGGCGCGCCACCCGCCGACGCATCCACGACGAGGTCTGCGTGCAGGGCTACGACCCGCAGCTCGGGAGCTTCGTCCAGACCTTCGGATCGAAGCAGCTCGACGCGAGCCTGCTCATGCTCCCGCTCGTGGGGTTCCTGCCGAGCGACGACGAGCGGATCCGTGGCACGGTGGAAGCGATCGAACGGCATCTCACCGTGGACGGGCTCGTGCTGCGCTACGACAGCGCCGCGACGGACGACGGGCTCCCCGGGGGGGAGGGCGCCTTCCTCGCGTGCAGCTTCTGGCTCGCGGACTGCCTGGCGCTCCTCGGACGCGTCCGGGACGCCCGCGCGCTGTTCGAGCGGCTGCTCTCGCTGCGGAACGACGTGGGGCTGCTCTCGGAGGAGTACGATCCGCACGCCCGCCGGCTCGTCGGCAACTTCCCGCAGGCGTTCTCGCACGTGGGATTGATCGACACGGCCCTCAACCTCTCCCGGGCGGTCGGGGACGAGCGGAAGCCGGTCGAGAAGCGCTCGGAGGAGGGGCTGGCGACCCACTGAGCCGGCCGTGCCGGAAACGGCTGGCCGACCTCAGGGCTCGCGGACGACCTCCCCCGGCACGATCGCGAGGGTCGGTCCTCCCGGTATCGGCGTCCACCGAAGCGTGTCACCCGGCCCGTAGCGCTCGGGCGCGTCGGCCCCGCTCCGCCACACGTCGATCGAGCGGTCGTCGGGGTCCACGATCCAGTACTCGGGCACGCCGAAGTGACGATACCGTTCGAGCTTGACGCCACGGTCCCGCGCCGCCGTCGACGGGGAGGCGATCTCGACGATCAGGTCGGGGGGCCCCTCCACACCCCGGTCGCTCAGCAGATCGCGATGATCGGTGCGGACGAAGAGGAGATCGGGCTGGACGTAGTCCCCATCCCCGAAGAGGACGTCCAGGGGACCCGGGAAGACCTCCCCGAGCGCGTGCTCCTCGGCGAACGGACCCATCCGCAGGAGCAGGTCCCCCACGATCCGCTGGTGGCGGGTGGTCGGTGACGGCGTCACCGCGAGCTCGTCGCCGATCACCTCGTAGCGCGTGCCGCCGGACTCGGGCAGACGCGCGTACTCGGCATAGGTCCAGCGCACGCGGCCGCGATTCGCCTCCATGGCATCGTCCTCCTCCGGAAAACGTAGGGCGCCGTGCGGGACGGTACAACGATGCCACGTGGCCGTGGGCGGGAGGATGGCGACACGGGACGCGCTCCGCCGTCGGGACCTCCCGGGCCGATCCGGGGAAGAAGGGGCCGTGCCGCACGCCGCGAGCGCCTCCGAGCCCCGACGGACGACGATCTCCCGATGGACTCCCGGCCCACGAGACTTGGAATCACGCCGAAGCGACCGCGCATGATCCTGCGGGTCCCGCTGCTCCTGTGCGTCCTCCTACCGGGAGCGACGGCGGCCCAGCAGCCGGAGCCCGAAGACCCGCGCGCCTGGGACGCGCCCCCGATCGCGGGCACATGGGACCCGGTGCGGTCGCTCGGTCAGCCCTCGCGCCTGAAGCTGTTCGCCCGCCTCGCGTACGGGATCGACCGCACCGGATCGGGGAACGAGACGGGCCCCTCCGGCGCGGTCGGCGTCTACCGCGACCTCTTCAATCCGGTGTACGGAGCGCTGGGCGTGAGCGTGCAGGGGTACCTCGGCCAGCGCGGAGAGGCCTTCGACGGCGGGCTCCAGGCACACCTCGAGTCCCCGGCGACGTTCCTGCACGTGGGCCTCGACTGGAACGCGCGCCTCGAGCGCGTCGACCCGACCCTCGGGCTGACGATGCCGCTCCGCCGGGGCGGCTGGCCGCTCCCCGGGGGGCAGCTCCGCGTCGACTGGATCCCCACGGGCGCCGACCGCTGGATGGTGGGGCTGTCGGTGCCGCTCCGGAGCCCCCTGGCGGGCCGCACGCGGTCCCGGACGGTCGACGTCGAGCTCCCCGCCCCGCGGGACGTGCCGCCGCCCCCGGGGCCCGCGCCGGGCTCGCCGCTCGAGCCGATCCTCGAGGAGCTGCGCGAATCGATCGACTGGCTCGCCGGGCTGCACGGCTTCTTCTGGCTCACCGACTTCTCGAGCCTCGATCACGAGAGGACGATCGAGGAGACGCGCGAGGCCCTGGCGGACTTCCGGCTGCGGCTAGAGGCCCGCGCGTCGGCCATGCCCGAGCGGGCGACCTACGGTCGCGAAGCCGAGACGTACCACGGCACGCTCGAGCGCGCGCTGGGCACGGCGGCGGGCGCCGGGGCGGGCGCGGCTGTCGAGCGCGGCCGGCCGCTCGCCGACCAGCTCCGGCGCTTCGCCCTCGAGGAGGTGGTCGTCCCCTACAACCGCACGATCGGGCAGTACAAGCAACCGGACCGGCTCGACGGGCTGACCGCGCGGGCGCGGGCCCGCTTCGTGGCCTGGTTGGAGCTGACGACGGGGCTGGGGCCGAGCGCCGTCGAGGACGTGATCGTGGTCGCCGACGCCTGGTTCGAGGAGCTCGAGCAGCTCCGCGCGCGCATGAGCCGCCTCAAGCGGGACAGCCGCATGCAGTGGCTGCCGCTCGCGCTCGTGCTCCGGCTCGAGGAGCACGACACGCAGGAGGAGATCGACGACCTGATCGCCCTGGCGCTCGGCCGGCCGTTCGAGCGCGGCAACGAGATCGAGGAGATCGGCGCGCCGGCTTTCCAGCGCGAGCTGCGACGCTCGATCCGCGAGACCGAGACGTACCACGTGCTCTGGGTGCACGACTACCGGGGGCGCACCGAGGAGGGCGACGCGGACCAGGTGGGGTTCCTGCAGACCACCGAGGGCTACCTCCAGGGGCTGCTCGAGCGCGTGCGCGCCTACGACCGCACGGGCCGCCTGCCGGTCTACCTCCTGTTGGTGGACCAGTACTTCTACGAGACCAACGACGGCCGGCTCTGGCTCGATCTCCTGGAACGCCCGCTCGACCACGAGCTCGCGCTTTCCCTGCGGGAGGACGACCTCGTGCGGACGTTCGACATGGAGCGGCGGGTCGCCGTGCTCCAGGATTCGCTGCGCGCCGCGGTCGCCGGGTCGCGCCGGCTCCAGTCCGAGGCGCGCGCCTTCGGCGCGGACTGGATCCGCAGCGTCGTGAAGGTCCACGTCAGCGTGACGAACCCGTCCGACTTCACGTTCCGCTCCCGGCGGCTGCTGCGCCGGCCACCGATCGGGGCGGACAACATGATGCGGGACCACCGCAAGATCGTGATCCGCGACGTGACCGAAGCGGATCCCGGGGCCGGCGAGGTGATCCTCGCGGGCGTGGGCGTCGGGGAGCAGTACGCCTCCCCCACCTGGGACGACCGCGGCCTCGTGCTGCGGGGCCCGGCGGCGCTCGAGGCGAAGGCGCGGGCCCGCGAGGTCCTCGAGCGACACGGCCTCACGGGTCCGCTCGTCCCGGCTCCGCTCCGGCCGGTGCCGGTCGGCCGGGACTACCTGCAGCGCATCGAGGCGCTCGAGCGCGCCGGGGCGACCGCGCGCGTGCTGCAGGCGCACAACCGCACGGGCTGGGACGTGAAGGACGCCACCTTCCTCCAGATGCTCATCTACGACCTCGTGCCCGCCGGGACGGTCATCTACGTGCCGGACTCCCTGTGGACGAGCTACGAGTGGATGGCCCAGCTCGTGAGCGCCGCGCTACGCGGGTGCCGGATCTACGTGGTCGCGCCCGGGATCGCGAACGCCCCCAGCGCCGACTTCCCGGTCATGTCGACGATGCAGGAGCTCGTCACCCGGCTCGTGCTCGTCTCCCAGGAGTTCGACGAGGTGATCGCGGAGGCCGGGGGCGAGCTGAAGGTGGGGCTCTACACGCGCGTGGCGCCGCTCGACGACCTGCCGGGCCTGATCACCGACGTGGACACGACCTTCGCGGCCAATCCCTTCCTCCGGGACCTCTTCCCCTTCTCGGACGAGGCGGAGGCGGCGGTCGACCGCTTCCGCGAGCCGCGGGCGGCCGGGGCGCCCCAGGGCAACGGCCGGCGTCCGAAGATGCACCGGAAGACGCAGCTCGTCGTGTCGGCGTCGCTGCTCCGGGCGCTGTCGGCGTCGCCGGCGACGGCCGGCTTCCTCGAGGAGGCGTTGGCCCGGATGGCCGGGACGTCGGAGGTCCCCGCGGGCGCCTCGGGCGCCCACGTGCTCCGGGCCGAGATGGAGCGCCTCGTCGCCGCGGGCGAGATCGAGCCCCCGATCCTCTACTACCTGTCCGGCTCGATGAACAAGAACGTCCGGAGCATGGCGCTCGACGGGGAGGTGCTCGCGGCCGTCGCGGGACCGTGGGCGCTCAACGCGTATCTCGACTTCGTGCTGCTGTCGGGCGGCGTGAGCTGGATCGAGCGCGTGGAGGACGTCGAGGCGCTCCTGCCGTCCTACTCCTGGCTCCAGCGGCTCATCGCGCGCTGGCTGTACCGGGTGATGTAGGGGCGCGGGGCGATTCTGGCCCGCCCCGCATCTTCGGCTTATCTTCGGTTCATGTACGTCGAGCTCCACTGCCACTCGGGCTTCTCGTTCCTCGACGGGGCCTCCCACCCCGAGGAGCTCGTCCTGCGCGCGAAGGAGCTGGGCTATCCCGCGCTGGCGCTCACGGATCACGACGGGCTCTACGGCTCCATGGAGTTCGCGCACCGGGCGAAGGAGGCGGGCATCCAGCCGATCACGGGCGCGGAGGTGAGCCTGCGCGGATGCTTCGAGGGGATGGAGGGGGTGAGGGAGCCGCCGGAGGAGCCGCCCGAGGGCCATCACGTGACGCTGCTCGTCGAGCGGCCGGAGGGGTACGCGAACCTCTGCCGGCTGCTCACGGAGGCGCACATGGGCTCCGAGCGCGGCACGCCCCGTCTGCCCCTCTCCTCGCTCCTCGGGCGCGCCGAGGGGCTCGTGCTCCTCACCGGGTGCCGGCGGAGCCCCCTCGCCGCCGCGCTCGACTCCTCCGCGGCGGACGGCGAGGCGTTCCTCGGCCGGCTCCTCGAGGCGTTCGGCCCGCGCGGCCTCTTCGTGGAGCTCCAGGACAACGCGGTCCGGGGCGACGCGGCCCGCAACCGCGCGCTCGCCCGGCTGGCGGCGCGGAAGGGGGTGCCCGTCGTGGCGACCGGGAACGTCCACTATCACCGCCCGGAGCGGCACCGGCTCCAGGACGTGCTCGTCGCGATCCGGCACCGCGCCACGCTCGACGGATCGCACGCGGTGCGGCGGCCGAACCGGCTCTTCCACCTGGCGAGCCCGCAGGAGATGGCGCGCCGCTTCGAGAGCTGCCCCGAGGCGATCGCGAGCACGCTGCGCATCGCCGAGCGCTGCACCGCCTTCGACCTGACCGAGGACCTGGGCTACGAGTTCCCGGACTTCGAGGGATCGAGGCCGGGCGAGGGCGCGCTCGAGGTGCTCGCGGGGATCTGCCGCGCGCGCATCGACGAGCGCTACGCCCCGGGAAGCGCGGCGGCCCGGGAGGCCGGGGAGAGGCTCGAGCAGGAGCTCCGGCTCGTGGACCTGCACGGGCTCGCGGGCTTCTTCCTCGTCTACCGGGACATCATGGAGCTCGCCACGCAGGTCGCGCGCGAGGTCCGGGGCACCGCGCCGCGCGCGCGGGCGGGGCTCCCCCCGGGACGCGGGCGGGGCTCCTCGGTCTCCTCGATCATCTGCTACCTGATCGGCCTCTCGCACATCGACCCGGTCGCGAACGACCTCTTCCTCGGCCGCTTCCTGAACGAGGCGCTCCGGAGCGTGCCGGACATCGATCTCGACTTCCCGCGCGAGATCCGCGAGCAGCTCATCCTGCGCGTCTACGAGAAGTACGGGCACGAGCACACGGGGCTCGTCTGCACCTTCCCCACCTACCGGCTGAAGTCGGCGGTGCGCGAGATCGGCAAGGCGCTCGAGCT
>CAZOYA010000203.1:0-6309 GCA_964583815.1 uncultured Gemmatimonadaceae bacterium
GCGCTCGGCGCGCCGCACGCGGCCGGCATCGCGCACCGCGACGTCAAGCCCGAGAATGTGATGGGCCGCCGCGATCCGCCGACGGTCGGAAGCGTGAAGCTCCTCGATCTCGGCCTGGCGCGATTCCACGAGGCGGACCTCGGGCCGGAGGGCACGGGCACGCTGACCAGCGCCGGGGTCGTGGTGGGTACCCTCGCCTACATGGCTCCGGAGCAGATGGCCGGACGGCGGGTGGATCCGCGCACCGACGTCTTCTCCGTGGGCGTGATGCTCGTGAAGGCGCTGACGGGCCGTGCCCCGCTCTCCGCCCTGAACACCGCGCGACCCGCCTCCCTCGCCCGGTGGTCGCAGCACCTGCGCGGTCCTTCGAGCGCCCTGCATGCGCTCGAGGACGTGGTGCGGCGCTGCGTCGCGGACGATCCGGACGAACGATTCCACTCCGCTGAGGCACTCCGGGCGGCGTTGATCCCGGCACTGCGGGACTGCCCTCCGCTCGAGCCGGTGCCGGACCCGCAACCCGCGAACGGCCCGCGCGCGAGCACGACCGGACGCCACGCGTGAGCACTGCGTGCGGCTCGATTCACCCCTCGACGGCCTCATCGACGGAGCTGGTAGACGGTCGCCCGGCCCGATCGAGCATTCGAATGGACGGCGAATCGGGCAGATCCCGCGCGTCTGTCCGCAGCCTCGCACGCGCGGCTTACGGTGCCTTCGCGCCCGCCGCCTCGAGGTTCTTCCTGAGCGTGGCGCCGTAGCGGCGGTAGTGCCGCGGATCGCGCAGCTCGAGGTGATCGGCCAATCCGAGCACCTTGTCCTCGAACCAGATCTGCTGATCGGCCCCGCCCATCTGCTCCATCCCCCGCGCGATGTCGACCACGAGGAGGTGGCAGTAGTACGACTGGAGCGTATCGCGGAACAGGGCGACGACGTCCTGCCGGTGCAGGAGCCCGCCGTCCAGGAAGTCGTTCAGATCCGCGAACACATGGTTGACCCGGGCGATGCTGCGGTACTGCTCCACCTGTTCCTCGGAGCCGAGACGGAGCTCTCCGACGCGCTTCCGCCCGTCCACGATCGGAAGCGACGCGAGCGCATCCCAGGCACGGTTGCGCGCCGCGAGCATGGACTCGTCCGACCACTGGCCCCAGAGCGTGACGGCGAAGTTCATCTGGGTGAGGCGTCGCTGCTCGGCGATCGTCCAGACGGCCACTCCGAGCGCGACCAGCAGACCGAGTCCGGACACGACCGTGGGGATCCACTCGTCGGGGGTGCTGGTGCGCACCAGCCAGACCGAGAGGAACAGCCAGACGAGGAAGAGGACGGCCGCTCCCGTCCAGCCCACGCCGATGGATCGCGGAGTCTTCACGCTCGGGAAGCTCGGGGTTCGGGGTCATGATTCCGGGGGGTGTGGGCCGGCGAGCTCGGCTCGGCCCCCCGGGGAAGGCGTCGGGGTCGGCCCTCAGGGACCGGATCCATGGCTCGTCACGGCCTGCAGGAATACGTCGAGCGCCCGGCCGTGGCCCATCGCACGGAGCTCCGCCTGGAGATCTCCCACGCCCGGGTCCGGCCTGAGGGAGAGGTCGTAGGCGAAGGCGCACAGGTGCGCGACCTTGGCCGCCTTGCGTTCCGCGATCCCGTGCACCCAGGCGTCGCGCTCCTCGGCGATGGTGGTGCGCTTCCCGTCCCGGTCGAGAGAGGCCTCGATCAGCACGTCCGCGAGCAACAGGGTGAGCCGGTCCTGGGTGACGGGTCGGTACCGGGGGAGGCCGATGACGCACCGCGACCCGTCCATGGAGCAGAAGGTGAGCTCCCGCGGCGTGTCTAGGAGGGAGAGGGACACGTCTCCTGCGAGGAGCGGCTGCACCAGCTCCGGACCGTCGCACTCCGGGGCCGAGGCCAGGATGCGCACGCCTTCGGCCACGAGCGTCCGCGCCGACGCGGGATCGAGCGGCGGGCGCACCGCGCTGTCCAGCTCGAGCGTCGTCTGCGGATCATCCGACGGGACGAACCCCTGCTCGGCCCTCTCCTCGTCGAGCTCGTCCCATTCGCGCCAGTACATGTGCGCGCAGCGTGGCCGCAGCGTCCGGAGCCAGGACTGCGCCTCCACCGCGATCCGGCCGTCGCGACCGACCGCGAAGGTCGCTTCGAACAGCGAGCCCCGGTGCGCGACGAGCGCCTCGATGCGGCCTTCGTCCGTGCCCGGATCCCAGCGCACCACGGGGGGCGCCGGTTCCGCGTCGGTCCAGGCGCCGCCCGCGCCGTACGGCCCGGCGGGCAGCTCGATGTTCGATCCTTCGACGAGACGTGTCGTCCCGTCGACGTGGTACAGGGCGGACAGGAAGAAGCGGAGGTAGGCAAGGGCGTCTGCCGCGCCCACCCGCGCGCCGGCGGCCCCCATCAACCGTGCGAGGGCCCCGGCGCTTCCGTCGAGCAGCTCGAAGGTCGAGCCGTCGGTCGCATAGTGGAGCCGTAGCGCCGGAAGGCCGTCGTAGTCCGTGAGACGGAAGACGATCCACCCGGGGAGGAACGGTGTCCCGGCCACCTCCAGCCGGGTGTAGGGAGCGGAGAAAGGCGCCATCCGGTCGCCGACCCGGGTCTGCCAGTCCTGGAGCAGCTCGGCTGCCTGCCGGGCGTTCCCGGTCCGCTGGTAGTGCTCGACGGCGAAGATCGTCCCGCGGATCCCGAGCGGCGTGGCGCGCTGCGACGGATCCAACAGAACGAGGAGGAGGTTCTCGCGCTCGGAGTCGGAGAGGGCCGCGTACCGGTGGGTTCCGAGCCACGTATCCGCGATTCTGGCCATGGCGTCCCGAAGCGTCGTCACCGCCAGCGAATGTCGCTTGCACAGGCGCTCCAGGTACCGGAGGGCCAGGTCCCGGAACAGGACGAAGCGGAACTCCCGCTCGAGTCCGCGGCTGGACAGGATCGCGTGGGGAAGCTCGGCACGCTCCAGGCTACCCGCGTACTCCTCGGGCGGGCGGAGCGCCACCCGACTTCCCAGGTCCTGCGTCAGCTCCGCGAGAAAGCGCATACCCTGCAGACTCGCCAGCGCCAGTGCCTCCCGGATGGCCGGAGGAAGCCGGCGGTAGCGTCGTTCCTGCAATCGCTGCAGCTCGAACCCCGCCATCTCCTCGTCCAGCTCGTCGATGGCCATCGGCTCCAGCGGGCCCTGCGGGTCGCCGTCTTCGAAGAGATCCGGCTCGGATTCCAGGTAGAGGATGATCTCGGCCAGCAGTCGCGGATTCCCGTCGGCCCTCGCCGCGATCGCCTCCCGCTGCTCGGGCGTGAGCCCGGGGAACGCCGCCCGGAGCACCTCGTCCCCGCCCTCGAGGCGTGCGACGTCCCGGATCTCGCACGCGCCCGCGGCGTCCGAGGCGGCCAGCGAGGCGTAGAGGGCTGGAAAGGAGCGTGCCGCGGTCCTTGCTTGCTCGGCGTCCTGCTCCTCGGCCGTCGCGGTCTGCTCGTACCACTCCCGCTCCCAGTGCGTCGCAACGACCAGCAACGGCCAGCCGGCCTCCATGGCCTCCCGGAAGAGGCGCTCCACGACCTCCGCGGACCGTTCGTCGATCCACTGGGCATCGTCCAGCACGAGCACGACGGGCATCGACCCCGAGCCGCTGCGGTGGAAGGGCCTGAGGACCCACCGGAGGAACGCGATCACCTGGTCGACCTGCTCCGCGAGCGCTTCGGCTTCCCGCTCGGCGGGTGGCCTGCTCTGCCGTGCGACCTCGGTGCCGAGGTCCCGAGCCGCGGTCCCGATGCCCAGCACGGCACCGCCCACGTCGGTGGCGAGCTTGACCAGGCCGAGCAGGGGGAACAGGGCCACGGCGGCGTCGCGAGCGAGGCCGAGCGCGGCACTCCCGAGCGCGCCTCCCAGCTTGACCGTCGCCGCGGCCGTGTCCTTGAAATGCGTCAGCTGCTCCCAGTGCGGATGGAGCATCTGGCGCTGGTCGAAGAACGCGCAGTGAGTCAGCTCGCCCTGGTTGCGGGCATCCGGCGGCGTCCACCGCAGGCCCCACCACAGATACGCCATCCGTTCCCCGAGAGGCTGCCGGTCCGGGTCCGGGTTGAGCCGCAAGTTGTCGCCCGCCGCGAGCGTGTCGGGCCAGTAGCCGTGGGGGTCGGCGACGTCGGGACGGGACAGCCACGCGTACAGCGCCTGCACGATCCTGGTCTTGCCGAGCCCGCTCTCGCCCCGCAGGACGCGGAGTCGGGGTCGGCCCGCCGCGGCGTCCTCCCAGGCCGCCTGGAGCCACAGGAGCTCCTCGTCCCGGCCGACGAACACCGAGCGCCACGAGGGCGCGTCGGATGCCGTCATCGAGGATCTCCTCTGGGCTCGCCCGGCTCACGGAATCCGATCCGTCGAGCTCGAGAAGGAGGAGCGAGCGCCGGCGCGTTCAGGTCCTCCGCCCCGAGCGCCACGAGCTCCGCCATCTCGACCGTGCCGTCTTCGGCGGCACGCACGGCCATGCTGGCGTAGGCGCGCTCGAAGAGGGACCGCGCGAAGCGCGCGTTGCCGAACCCCTCGTCCCGGGCCGCCTCGCGAAAGATCCGGCGCGCCGTCTCGAGCGCGGATTCCTCGACCCGGATTCCGGCCCCGGTCGCGAGGCGCTCGAAGATCCGCGTGAGCTCCTCCGGTGTGTAGTCGGGGAAATGGACGACCGTCTGGAGGCGGCTCCGCAGACCGGGGTTCGATCCGAGGAAGAGCTCCATCTCGTCCTCGTAGCCGGCCACGATCACGGCGAGGTCGTGCCGATGGTCCTCCATCGCCTTCACCAGAATGGCGATCGCCTCCGCGCCGTAGTCGGAGCCGTGGGTCGGCGCCAGCGCGTAGGCTTCGTCGATGAAGAGCACGCCCGGCCGGCTGCGGGCGATGACCTCGGCCGTACGCTGCGCGGTCTGACCGACGTATCCGGCGACGAGATCGGAGCGGCCCACTTCCGTGAGCTTCGAGCCGGGCAGGGCGCCGCACGCCGCGTAGAGCCGCGCGATCAGACGCGCCACGGTCGTCTTGCCGGTGCCGGGCGCGCCGGTGAAGACCAGGTGGAGCCCGGGGCGGACGGGCGCCTGTCCCGCCTCCGCGCGCTTCCGGTTCGCACGTACGGTGGAGATGATGCCGCGCACCTGCGCCCCGACCGCGTCGAGTCCGACCAGCCGGTCGAGTTCCGCGAGCACATCCTCCACCGTTTCCTCCGGGGACCGCGGCGCGGCGTGCACCGGGCCGGACTGGCCCCCTCCGGCGCGCGCCTCGGGGGGCATGCGGGTGTCCGGTGCGTCGATCGTCGCGTCGCCGTCGCCGTCGCCGAGGAAACGTCCCAGGAGGCCGATCGCGTCCTCCGCCGAGGCGATCGCGTCGAGCATCTCGCGGGCCTCGACCGTCAGGACCGGGGGCTCCAACGCCGCACCGTGCGGGCCCAGCCCGTCGCGGGTACGCGCGAGGAAGCGGGCGGCCTCCGGACGTCCCCTGAAGTGCGTCGCGATCGCGTGGACGACGTGGTGCGGCGTCACCTCCGCGTGCGAGCGGCTCTTCGCGACCGTGATCGCGGCGTCGGTGAGGTGAAGCCGCAGCATGGCGCCCCCAGCCGTCAGTCGTCCGACCGCGAGCCGCCGAACCTCGCCTGGAGCTCGTCGTCCCAGGCATCGGCCGTGGACAGAAGGCTCCACATGGCCGTCTCGAGCTCGGGGCGGTCCATCGTGTCGCCCAGCAGGGTGTGGGCGTAGATCAGATCGACCTTTCCCTCCTGTCCCTCCTGCTTCGAGTCGTGGACCTCCACGTGCCCGAACCACCGGGATCCCCCCTCCCGTGCGACCCACTCGAAGAGCTCGGGCGTGGGGCTGACGCCCCAGAGGATCGGGGCCGTGACCAGCACCACCGAGCGCGGCTCCCCGTCCTCCGATGGGCCGAGATCCCGCACGAGGATCGAGAGGTACGTGCTGGCATCGTGGAATGCCACCCGTAGGTGGTCCCCCTCCAGCATCACCTTGAGGCCCATCGGACCCGTCAGGATCCTTTGCACCTTCATCGCGGTCTGCTCGACGCTCGCCACGGAATCCCTCGTGCGGGGGGGAAGGGACCTCAGGGTGGACGCGGCAACGTGCGTGGCGACCGCTCGCGCGGCAAGGTGGCTGTCGCGGGACGCGGACGGAGCGATGTCGACCGCCTCCGGCCCGCGGCCGGCGCACGTGAGCGGCGCCGCTACGCGCCGGCCCCGAACCAGCGCGTCAGCGCGTCCTCCAGCCCGTCCGTCGTCCCGTCTCCGACCCACGCCACGTGCCCGTCGGGCCGGATCAGCACGGACCGCGGCGCGTCGACGG
>CAZOYA010000204.1:0-6245 GCA_964583815.1 uncultured Gemmatimonadaceae bacterium
ACCCACGCCACGTGCCCGTCGGGCCGGATCAGCACGGACCGCGGCGCGTCGACGGCCCCGAGGACCGGAAGCTCCCACGGCCCCTCGCAGCGAGCCCGAACGGCCCGCACCCGGTCCGCCCACGGGCCGGTCTCGAGGCCCCCGGGCTCCTCGCCCAGGTCCAGCAGGACCCCGCGCGCCTCGTGCAGCAGGGTGTACGCACGCGTCGGCCCCGCGGCGGTGACGAGATCGACGTCGGGCATCCTGCGTCCCAGGAGCGGGTGCCCCTCGCCGAGATCGTAGTGGACGTCCATGGCGGAGATCATCCCGGCGATGCGGCGCCGGGGCTCGTCCATCGCGAGAAGGTCCGAGACGATCTCGCGCAGGGCATCGACGCGGTCGTCCGGGCGCAGGAGCGCGGCCTGCGCCATGGTGTTGCGGAGCACGCGGGCCGCGACCGGGTGCCGCTCGGCGTGGTAGGTGTCGAGGAGCGAGTCGGGTGAGGTGCCGCGGATCACCTGCGCGAGCTTCCACCCGAGGTTCACGGCGTCCTGCACCCCGGTGTTGAGGCCCTGACCGCCCATGGGGGGATGCACGTGCGCCGCGTCGCCCGCGAGGAGCACGCGCCCGCGCCGGTACGACTCGGCCTGCCGCGCCATGTCCGTGAAGCGCGAGATCCATGTGGGGTCGTGGATCCCGTAGTCGGTCCCGTAGGCCGCCACGAGCGCCTCCGAGAGATCGTCGAGCGTGGGCTCGTCGGTGCCGACCCGCGGCTCGGTCACGAGCACCCGCACCGTCACGCCGTCCTCGAGCCGGCCGAGCGCACGGATCCCGAGGGCGTCTCGGTGCAGCCCCCACTCCGGCTCCTCCCTCATGCGGACCTCGGCGATGAGATGGCCGGTCGTGGCATCCCATCCGGGGAAGTCGATTCCGGCGACCTTCCGCACGGTGCTGCGTCCGCCGTCGCACCCGACCAGGTACTCGGCCCGGAGCGACCCGCCGTCCGATGTCGACACCTGGACGCCGGCCTCGTCCTGGGCGAGCCCGGTCACCTCCAGGCTCCGGTACACCGGCACCGCGAGCTCGTCGACCCACTCCGCCAGGATCTGCTCGATGCGGTTCTGCCAGAGCGCGAGCCCGTAGGCGTGGCGCGTGGGGAAGTCGCTCATGTCCAGGCGGAACCAGGCGAACCCCGCGACCTGCGCCTTCTGGCCGACCGAGAGGAACCGGTCCGCGATCCCCCGCTGATCGAGGACCTCGATCGTGCGGGCGTGCAGGCCGCCGGCCCTGGAGCCCGCGAGCTCCTGGTCGGGCCGCCGCTCCACGACGGCCACGTCCACGCCCGCCAGCGCGAGCTCGCCGGCGAGCATCAGTCCCGTCGGGCCCGCTCCGGCGATCACCACCTCGTGCTTCCTCATTCCGCGACTCCGGTTGGAGGGTCCGGCCCTGGACCGGGATTTTCGGCCCCGAACGGTGCCGAACGCCCCCCGTCTGGCCGCAAGCCCCCCTTCGGGCTATACCTTGAACTGGCGAGGGGGACGGCGCGGCGGGCCGGTCGCGGACGACGCGCATCGCGGCCGGGCGCGCGGCGACGGTTCGGGCGGGAGCGGATCGGGCTGGACATCGGGCACGAGCACACGGCGTTCACGCGCGCGACGCGCTTCACGCCCGGGGCGTACCGGCGGAGATTCCACGCGCACGTCGTCGCCGCCCGGAAGGGCAGGGCATCCTGACCGGCTCCGGTGACCGGGGCGCCCGGGCCTCGCGGTGGCGGACCGCGGGCAGGCGCGTGCTCGTCGCCCTCGCGCTCCTGGGCCTGGGCCTTCTCGTCGTCCGTATGCTCAGTCCGCTTCCGTCCCTGAAGGGCCGCCCGCGTACGACCGCGCTCGCGGATGCGGACGCCGCCGACACGCGCCTCGGTCGGGCGATCGACCCTCGCGCCGCGGCGCATCCCGGGCTCACGGGGATCTACGCGCTTCCCGACGGGCGCGATGCCTTCGCCGCGCGCATGTTGCTCGCGCGGGCGGCGGACCGGACGCTCGACGTCCAGTACTACATCTGGCGCCACGACGTCACGGGCGCGCTGCTGTTCGAGGCGCTGCGCGAGGCCGCCGAGCGCGGCGTGCGGGTCCGCCTGCTGCTCGACGACAACCCCACCTCCGGCCTCGACGACGTGATCGCGGCGCTCGACGCGCACCCGAACGTCGAGGTGCGGCTGTTCAACCCGTTCGTGATCCGCTCCCCGCGCGTTCTCGGCTTCCTCACGGACTTCCGACGCCTGAACCGCCGCATGCACAACAAGTCGTTCACGGCGGACAATCGGGCCACGATCGTCGGCGGGCGCAACATCGGAGACGAGTACTTCGACGCCGCCGAAGCGGGGGACCTCGCGTTCAGCGATCTGGACGTCCTGGCCGTCGGCGCGATCGTGCCCGAGGTCTCCAGGGATTTCGACCGCTACTGGGCGAGCGGCTCGAGCCATCCTGCGGGCCGCATCCTTCCCGCGGTGCCGCCCGACCGGGTCGAGGATCTCCGCGGCGAGGCGGCCGCGCTCGCAGGGGCGCCTGCGGCCGCGGCGTACCTGCGATCGGCGCGGGCGTCCCCGTTCGCCGAGGAGCTCCTCCGGGGCCGGCTCCCGCTGGAGTGGGCGCCCGCGCGGCTGGTGAGCGACGATCCGGCCAAGGGGCTCGGCCTCGCCCGGCCCGAAGCGCTCCTGGCGCAGAAGCTCCGCGAGGCGCTCGGGGATCCCCTCACCGAGGTGGACCTCGTTTCGCCCTACTTCGTGCCCACCGCAGCCGGAGTGGAGACCTTCGCGCGGCTGGCCGAGCGCGGCGTCCGCGTGAGGATCCTGGTCAACTCGCTGGAATCGACCGACGTGGCCGCCGTCCACTCGGGCTACGCGAAATATCGGAGGCCGCTGCTCGAGGCCGGGATCGTGCTCTACGAGATGCGGCTGGTCTCCGCGAGTGAGCCCGAGGTCCAGGGACCCTTCGGCAGCTCCGCCTCGAGCCTGCACGCGAAGACCTTCTCGGTCGACGGCGAGCAGCTCTTCATCGGCTCGTTCAACTTCGATCCGCGATCGGCGAACCTGAATACCGAGATGGGACTGGTCATCGAGAGCACGAGCCTCGCGGCGCGTCTCACCGCGCTCTTCGACGAGCGGCTCCCGGTCACGGCCTACCGGGTCCACCGGGCGGCGTCCGGGGACGTGTACTGGACCGAGCAGAGGGCCGACGGGGAGGTCGTGCGGCACGGCACAGAGCCGGGCACGACGTGGCTGCAGCGCGCCGCCGTCCGGATCCTGTCATGGTTGCCCATCGAATGGGTTCTCTGAAAGGTTCGCCCCGTCGCTCCGCAACCACCACGCCATGATCGCCAACTCCCCGAGCACGATTCTTCGCGCGCTCCTCGTCGCCGTCCTCCTCACCCCCGCTCCGCTCCGCGGCCAGGAGGAGCCGGACTCCCTCCCCTCGCTCCTCCAGCGACGCGTCGAGGCGGGCGTGGCCACCGGAGCGCTGTGGGCCGGAGAGCAGCGGCTCACCGCCGAGCGCTCCCTCCCGTCGTTCTACCGTGCCCGGAGCTTCGCGCCCGCCTGGTCCGCCGGCGGACGCCCGACCAGGGCGGTCGGGGCCCTCCTGCGCGCGATCGAGGAGGCGGCGCTCGACGGGCTCGACGCGCGCGACTACCACCTCGAGCCGCTCCGCGCGCTCGTCGGGCGCGGGCCCCGGGCGACGGTGCCCGAGCTCGCCGATCTCGACCTGCTCGCCACCGACGCCTTCCTCGTGCTCGGCTCTCACCTGCTCCACGGTCGAGTGGACCCGGTCCAGGTGCGGGCGGAATGGCTCGCGAACCGGCGGGGCGCGGACATGGCCGCGGTGCTCGCGGAGGCGCTCGAGGGGGACGCCGTCGCGGAGGCGCTCGACCGGCTCCGGCCTTCCCAGCCTCGCTACGCCCGGATGCGCGAGGCGCTCGCGCGCCTCCGCCAGGTGGAGGCGTCGGGCGGGTGGCCCCGCCTCGGCGACGGGCCGACCCTGAGGGTCGGCGACACGGGTCCGCGGGTGCGGACCCTGCGGGCGCGTCTCGCCGCCTCCGGCGACCTGGTCGACGAGGGGGACGAAGCCGCGGCCGAGGACGTCTTCGACCCGACGCTCGAGGCGGCGGTGCGTCGCTTCCAGTCGCGCCACGGGCTGGACGCCGACGGCGTGGTGGGGGCCGGCACGCGCGCCGCCCTCGACGTGCCCGTCGGCGCGCGCATCGAGCGGCTCGTCGTGAACCTCGAGCGCTGGAGGTGGCTGCCGGCCGAGCTCGGGCGCCGGCACATCCTCGTGAACATTCCCGACTACGCGGTCGTGGTCCGAGAGGACGGCGTGCCCGTGCTCCGCCTGCGGGCGATCGTCGGGCGTGCCTATCGCCAGACGCCGGTCTTCACGGCGTCCATGGGCTACCTGGTCCTGTCGCCGTTCTGGCACGTGCCCCCGGGCATCGCGGCGAACGACCAGCTGCCGCTCATCCGCGCGAATCCGTCCGCGATCGCGGCGCAGCGGATGACGCTCCTGGACCGCCGGACCAACGCGGTCGTGGACCCCGCGACCATCGACTGGTCGTCGATGACGGCCGAGCGCTTCAACCAGGAGTATCGGCTGCGGCAGGATCCCGGTCCGGCCAACGCGCTCGGGGACGTGAAGTTCATGTTCCCGAACACCTGGAACGTGTACCTGCACGACACCCCGGCGCGCGAGCTCTTCGGGAGCACCGAGCGTGCGTTCAGCTCGGGCTGCATCCGCGTGGACCGGCCGCTGGAGCTCGCCGCCTGGCTCCTCCGCGAGCTTCCCGGATGGGACGCGGACCGCATCCGCCGGACGGTCGACGCCCGGACGGAGACCACGGTGACCCTCCCCGCGCCCGTGCCCGTGCACCTCCAGTACCTGACTGCCTTCGTGGACGACGAGGGACTCCTCCACTTCCGACGTGACCTGTACGAGCGCGACGCGGCGGTGCTCGCGGCGCTGCGCTCGGACCCGCCGGGGGTGTAGGGCATCGGCCTCTGGATGCGGCGGCGCTGAGGGCTTCCTCGGCCCGGAGTATGTGCCTACATTGGATACACACACTTCGCCACGACCCCGCATGAACAGCCGATTCGCCGTCGCCGTCCACATCCTCACGGTCATCGCCCACCACGGCGGTGCCCCGGTGACGTCGGAGACGATCGCGGCGAGCGTGAACACCAATCCGTCGTTGATCCGGCGGCTGCTGGGGCAGCTCGCCCGCGCGGGACTGGCGACGTCGCAGCGGGGCGCGGGGGGCGGGGCGCTGCTCGGGCGGCTCGCCGAGCGGATCACGCTGTGCGACGTCTACCGAGCCGTGACCGAGACCGAGGTCTTCCGTCTGCACGATCGGCCCGACCCCAAGTGTCCGGTGGGGCGCTGCATCCAGGCGCTGCTGACGGAGCGGTTCGGCGAGGCGACGGAGGCGCTCGAGCACGCCCTCGCGCGGACCACCATCGCCGACATGCTCGCCGGAGTCGATCGGGCCGGTCCCGGTCGGAGCCGCCTCGCGAGCTGACGCGCGACCCGACACACCCATGCCGGGCCGCCCACGTGCGGCCGCGGTATGTATCAGGAGTAGATACAAATGCCCAGGGACATGCAGACCCGATACGAGTCCGCGCAGCGGCTCTCCGAGTTCATCGACACCGCCGAGCAGAACCGCGAGCTGTGGGCGTCGATCCACCAGCGCGCGGCGATCGACGACGAGATCCTGGCGCTCGCCCGTCAGCTCCCGGCGAAGCGCCACCTGCTCGTGCTGGTCGAGGACTGGTGCGGCGACGCCTTCAACTCCGTCCCGTGGCTCGCGCGTCTGGCCGACGAGGTCCCGGAGCGGCTGGAGCTGCGCGTGCTGCGACGGGACGAGAACCTCGACCTCATGGACGCGCACCTCTCGCCGACCGGGGGTCGCGCGATCCCGGTCGTGATGGTGCTCGACGAGGACTACGAGGAGATCGGCTGGTGGGGCTCCCGTCCCGCGGAGCTGCAGGCGTGGTTCGAGGACAACCGCGACACGCTCGAGCGGAGCGAGCTCTACCGTCTGATGCGGCTCTGGTACGCGCGCGACCGCGGCGTGTCGACGCTCACCGAGGTGCTCCAGGTCGCCGCGGCCGGCGTCGCCCTGTGAACGAGAGAGGTGGCGCCCCGGCCCCGCCGGGACGCCACCTCCTAGCACCTCTCGCCCGGAGATCTCCGGGCCACGCCGCTCAGCGCAGGTCGAAG
>CAZOYA010000205.1:0-6210 GCA_964583815.1 uncultured Gemmatimonadaceae bacterium
TGCCCGGGCGCTTCATGCTCGGAATCGGGACGGGGGAGAAGCTGAACGAGCACGTGGTGGGCGCGCGTTGGCCGGAGGCCGCCGTACGGCGCGAGATGCTCGAGGAGGCGATCGAGGTGATCCGGCTCCTCTGGCAGGGCGGCCTCCGCAGCCACCACGGCCGGCACTACACGGTGGAGAACGCGCGGCTGTACTCGCTGCCGGACGAGCCGCCCCCGCTCCTGGTCGCCGCGTCCGGTCCGAAGAGCGCCGCGCTCGCGGGCGAGGCCGGAGACGGGCTCGTCTGCTCGGGGCCGCCAGGTCCCGGGGTCATGGAGGCATTCGACGAAGCGGGCGGCGCGAAGAAGCCGCGATACGGCGAGCTCACGGTCTGCTGGGCCGCGAGCGAGGAGGAGGGGCGCCGGAAGGTCCGGGAGATCTGGCCGATCGCGGGGCTCCCCGGACCGCTCCAGGCCGAGCTGCCCGTGCCCTCCCATTTCGGCGCCGCCGCGGGCCTCGTCACCGACGAGCGGATCTCGGCCATCCCGGTCGGTCCGGATCCCGAGCGGCACGTCGAGGCGGTCCGCGAGTATGCGGAGGGCGGATTCGACCACGTGTTCGTGCACCAGGTCGGCCCCGATCAGGACGGCTTCCTGGACTTCTACGCACGGGAGGTGCTGCCGCGGCTCGATCGATGAGCGTGAGCGCGCTGCCCGACATCCCCGAGACACGCCCGGGCGACGACCTCGCGGCGCTGGCGGTGGACGCGCTGGCGCGCGCCGGGCTCGACGTCGCGGCCGGCGACGTGTTCGTCTTCACGCAGAAGGTCGTGTCGAAGGCCGAGGGACGGCTGGTCGCGCTCGACGAGGTGGAGCCCTCGCCGGAGGCGCGGAGCTGGGCCGAGGCCTGGGGGCGCGACGCGCGCGTGATCGAGCTCGTCCTGCGCGAGGCGTCGCGCGTGGTGCGCATGGAGCGCGGCGTGCTGATCACGGAGACGCGCACGGGGCTCGTGTGCGCGAACTCGGGCGTGGACACGTCGAACGTGCCGCCGGGGTGCGCGGCGCTCCTTCCGCTCGATCCGGACGCCTCGGCCCGCGGCCTGTGCGCGACGCTGCGGGCGCGGCTGGGTACCGCCGTGGGCGTCGTGATCTCCGACACCTTCGGACGCCCGTGGCGCGAGGGGCAGACGGACGTCGCGATCGGCGCGGCCGGGCTCCGGCCCATCCTGGACCACCGCGGCACGTCCGACCGCCACGGCCGCACGCTGCGTGCGACCCGCATCGCCATCGCGGACGAGCTCGCCGCCGCGGCCGACCTCGTGCTGGGGAAGACCGGCGGCAACCCCGTCGCGCTCGTCCAGGGCGTGCCGTTCGGAACCGCCGACCTCGACGGGCCGGGTGCGCGGGCCCTCGTCCGGGCCGCGGAGGAGGACCTCTTCCGGTGAGCGGGCCGCCCACGGCGGAGGGGGCTCCTCCGCCCGCCCCCGCGGCGCCTCCCGGGCCGGGCACGAGCCGCCGGCGCCTCGCGCGCGGACTCCTCGGGGCGCTCGTCACCGCGGCGATCTTCGGGGTGATCTTCTCGCGCATCCCGCTCGAGGACCTGCTGGAGGCGCTCGCGCGCGCCGACGCGGGGCTCTTCCTCGCGACGATGATCCCGAACACGCTCTTCTACTTCGCGTGGGACACGCTCGTGCTGGCGGTGGTCGTGCGCTGGTTCCACGGCGAGGTCCGGTGGTCCGAGCTCCTCCCGGCGCGTGCGGCCTCGTACGTGGTCGGCTTCTTCAACACGAACGCGGGGCGCGGCGCGCTCGCCGCCTACCTGAGCCGGCGGCTCCGGGCGCCCTTCCTCGCGCTCGGGGGCACGGTGCTCTTCCTCGTGCTCACCGAGTTCCTGCACCTCTCGGCGTGGGCGGCGATCGGCACGTGGCAGGTGCGCGGCGACGTCCCGGCGGGGCTGCTCCGGGCGCCGCCCGCCGTGGCGCTCGCCTGGCTCGCCGTGCTCCTCTACACCCGGGCACCCCGGCTCCCGGCGCGGGCCGGGTGGCTCGGCGCGCCGCGCGAGTGGGCGCTGCTGCGGAGCTTCCGCCTGGCCTCCGCGCGGCGCTACGGCACGGTCGTGGCGCTGCGCGCACCCATGTTCTTCGTGTCGCTCTGCCTGCACTGGGCGGCCGCGCGCGCGTTCGGGCTCGCGATTCCCTTCGCGCACATGGTCGCCTTCCTCCCCGTCGTCTTCATGATCGCGGCGCTCCCGATCACGATCGCGCGGCTCGGGACGACGCAGGCGGCCTGGATCTTCTTCTTCGGGCCGGTGGCGGACGAGGCTACGCTCCTCGCGTTCAGCCTGTCCGCGCACCTCACCTTCGTGTCGACCCGCTCGCTGCTCGGCCTGCTCTTCCTGCCGCGGGCGTGGTCGGAGCTCGCCGCGCCGACCCGCCCGGCGGCCCTCAGCCGTACGCCTGAACCCGATCCGGCCGGATCCGGACGATGAGCCGTACCTCGCCGTCCTGGCGGAAGGGGTACGTGTCCTTCCCGAGATACTTCTTCGCCATGGCGTCGATGTGCGCGTCGGCGCCCTCCTCGGTGATCTCGACGACCTGGCCGCGAACCTGCACGTAGCGATAGGGGTTCTCGGGGTCGGCGATGGCGAGCGCGACGCGGGGATCGCGGCGCATGTTCCGGTCCTTCAGCCGCCCCTTGGCGGTGTTCACCACGACGTGCTCGCCCTGCAGGTCGCACCAGACCGGCGTGACCTGCGGGCTCCCGTCGGACATGAGGGTGGTCAGGAAGGCGAACGACGGCTTCGTGAACAGGTCTCGGAACTCGGAGGGAATCTCGGCCATGACGTCTCCCGCGCAGATGGGCATTCTCGGCGGAACCGGCCGCGAGGGCCGGGGGCTCGCCGCACGTCTCGCCGCACACGGTGTGCCGGTGCTGCTCGGATCCCGCAGCGTCGAGCGGGCGCGCGAAGCCGTCGAGCGGATCGCCGGAGGCCGCTCGACGACCGCCCTGGCGGCGACGAACGACGACGTGGTCGCGCGCTGCGACCTGGTGGTGCTCGCCGTTCCGTTCGCGACCGCCCCGGCGGTCCTGGAAAGCTACCGGGAGCGGCTCCGCCCCGGAACAGTGGTCGTCGACCTGACCGTGCCCCTCACCTTCGAGGGCGGAAGCCCCGCGATCGTCATGCCGCCCGAGGGTTCGGCCGCCGAGCACCTGCGCACGCTCCTGCCCCCGGAAGTCAGCCTGGCTGCGACGCTCAAGACGATTCCGGCCTGGGTCCTCGGCGAGACGGACGAGCCACTCGACTGCGACGAGTTCGTGTGCGCCGACTCGCCCGCGGCGACCCGGCGCGTCGTGGAGGCGCTCGCGCCCGTCGAGGGGCTGCGGCTCATCGACGCAGGCGGGCTCGACGCCGCCCGCACGCTCGAGCGGATGACGCTGCTCGCGGTCGGGATCAACCGGCGCTACCGGGTGAGGACCGCGCGCTTCCGGGTGGTGGGCGTGTAGCTCACGTGTAGCTCACGAGGGCACGAACGCCACGATCCGGAGCGGACCGCCGCTCCCGCCCCCGATCTTCATGGGGAGCGCGACGACGAAGGCGCCCGTCGCGGGGAGCCGGTCGAGGCTCGCCACGTTCTCGAAGCCGGGGATGCCGTTCGTGTACAGTATGACGTGCGTCCGGAAGTCGGTGGATTGCCCGTAGTCGATGCTCGGCGTGTCGATGCCGAGCGCCGCGATCCTGCGGTTCCCTACCAGCCAGGCGGCCGCCTCGGGCGCGAGCCCGGGAAAGTGGAGCTCGGCCACGGCCTCCGGACCGGTGCGCTCCGTTCCGAGATAGGCCGCCCGGTCGCCCCAGCGCGCGCCCCACCCCGTGTGGAGGAGGAGGATCCCTCCGTCGGGGATCCGCCCGTGCTCGGCCTCCCAGGCCGTCAGGTCCTCGACGCCCACGAGGTAGTCCGGCGTGACGCGGCCGGCGACGTCCACCACCGCCGCCGGACCGATCAGCTGGTCGAGCGGGACCTGGTCGGCCGTGAGGCCGCCCTCGGCGAAGTGGATCGGCGCGTCCAGGTGCGTGCCCCCGTGCTCGGCCGTCGAGAAGCGGTACGAGGCGTAGAACCATCCCCCTTCGGTCGGCCCGTACGCGAGCTCCTCGAGCTGGAACCCGGCCGTGTCCGTGGGCCAGTAGATCGTGGCCTCGTCGAAGGTGTGGGTGAGGTCGATCCAGGTGCCCCCGCGCCCGTCGAAGACGGCGGCGACGTCGGGGGCGGAGGGATCGGCCCCGGCGTCCGGGCGCGCGCAGGCCGTGAGTGCGAGGACGACGGCGAAGGGAAGCGACGGGCGATGGGGACGGATCATGGGGGTCCCCCGGCGACCCCCGCGCTCCGTGCGTGCCACGCCGCCAGCACCTCGCGCTCCCGCGCCGCGTCGAGCCCTGCCTCGGGCGCCGAGCGGCGCTCCTCGGGCAACGTGCGCCACCACTCCAGGGTGTCCCGGGCGGTCTCGGCCAGCGGTCGGATCGATAGCCCGCGCGCGAACGCCCGCTCGACGTCGACCGCGAGCACGCCCTCGCTGGGGCCCTGGCGCCACACCGGAAGATCGGACCAGGGGCGCACGCCGCGCTCGAGCAGGAAAGGCGCCGCTACCCAGGTGAGCTGCACCTCGGCGGAGGTGACCGCCCGGATTCCGTGGAGGAACTCGGCCATCGAGTACGGCGTCCTCGGGCCCGTCGCGTTCATGACGCCGGCGCTCGCCTGCTCGGCGACGTGCACGATGAACCGGGTCAGGTCCCGGACGTCCACGACCTGCACGGCCGAGCTCCCGTCTCCCGGGGCCAGCACCTCTCCGCCCCGGTCGATCCGCACGGGCCAGTAGGTGAAGCGGTCGGATGGATCGCCGGGGCCGACGATGAGACCGGGCCGGATGACCGTGCACCGGTCGGGGAACGCGCGCTGCGCCTCCCGCTCGGCCTGGGCCTTGTTGGCCCCGTACGGGCTCTCGCCCGCCGCGACGGCCCGCTCCCAGTCTTCGACCGTGTAGACGGACCCGTACTCGTCCGTGCCCGCGTGGACGGGATCCTTGTAGACCGACAGCGTCGAGATGAACACGTAGTGCCCGACCTGATCGCTCAGGAGGGTCGCCGCGTCGCGCACCCAGCTCGGCAGCGTGGCATGGTTGTCGATCACCACGTCCCACTGCCTTCCCCGGAGGATGTCGAGGTCCCCGTTCCGGTCCCCCCGGAGCTGCTCGACGTCGGCGAAGAGGTCGGGATTCGTGACCCCCCGGTTGAACAGCGTGACCTCGTGTCCCCGCTCCAGGGCGTGCCGGACCTCGGGCGGGCCGATGAAGCCCGTTCCGCCGAGGATCAGGATGCGCCGGGGCGCGTGAACCGGCGGCCGGAGGTCCGCACCCGCCCGGGGCGCACCCCGCGCGCCTCCGATCGCCGCCAGCCAGGGCGCGCCGAGCGCCGCGGCCGAGACGCCGAGGAAGTCCCGGCGCGTCGTGGCTCCGGGCGCGTCCTGCCCAACCCGGTCGGGCGTCGCGTCAGGGTCCGCCACGGCCCGCCCTCCGCTGCTCCGTCGCGGGCGTGGTCCGGAACCGCTCGAACCAGTGCCGGAGATAGAGCTGCGTCCGCATGAAGTTGCTCGGCCGGGAGGTGGTCCCGTGCCACTCGTCGTTCATCTGGATGAGGGCCGTCGGGACCCTCCGGAGCTTCAGGGCCCGGTAGAACTCCACGGTCTGGCTCATGGGCGTGCGGAGGTCCAGCACCCCGGTCATGAGCATCGTCGGCGTGGTCACGTGGCCGGCCTGGAAGAAGGGCGAGCGCTCGATGTAGGGCATCGGATCCTCCCACGGCCACATCGCGAAGTTCCCCATCAGCGACGCGCGCCGCGGATCGTCCACGTTGCCGACGAAGCTGGCCCAGTTGATCACCGGACACTGGACCGAGGCCGCCGCGAAGCGGTCCGTCTGCGTGACCGTCCACGCGGTGAGGACGCCGCCCCCGCTGCAGCCGTAGACGAAGAGGTTCCGCTCGTCGATGTAGCCGCGCGCGACCACGGAGTCCACCCCGACCATCAGGTCCATGTAGTCCCGGTCCGGGAACGCGTTGGAGATGGCCGCCGCGAAGCGCTCTCCGTACCCGGTGCTCCCGCGCGGATTCGTGTAGAGGACGACGTATCCGTTCGCCGCGTGCTCCTGCCACGCGAAATTGAATCCCACGTTGTACATCGAGTGG
>CAZOYA010000206.1:0-6145 GCA_964583815.1 uncultured Gemmatimonadaceae bacterium
CACCATCCCTCCCCGGTGCCGCACGCGCACGTCGTCACGACGACGACGCACAAGACGCTCCGCGGTCCGCGCGGCGGGCTCGTGCTCTGCCGCGAGGAGCACGCGAAGGCGATCGACAAGACCGTCTTCCCCTTCATGCAGGGCGGGCCCCTGATGCACGTGATCGCCGCGAAGGCGGTGGCGTTCCGGGAGGCGCTGCAGCCGGACTTCCACGCCTACTCCGCCCAGGTGGTGGCGAACGCGCGCACGCTCGGCGAAGGGCTCGCGGAGCGCGGCTTCCACCTCGTGAGCGGCGGCACGGACAACCACCTCATGCTGGTCGACCTGCGGCCGAGCCACGAGGATCTCACGGGCAAGGCGGCGGAGGAGGCGCTCGAGGCGGCCGGCATCACGGTGAACAAGAACACCGTGCCGGGCGAGACGCGCTCGCCCTTCGTCACCTCGGGCCTCCGGATCGGGACGCCGGCGCTCACCACGCGCGGGATGAAGGAGCCGGAGATGGGCCGGATCGCGGGCTGGATCGCGCACGTGCTCGAGCGCCCGGAGGACGCCGACCGGATCGCGGCGGTGCGCGAGGAGGTTCGCGAGCTCTGCCGGGCCTTCCCGCTCTACGAGACGCTCCAGCCGGCCGTGTGAGGCGCCCGGGGCATCTCGACGGGCTGGCGAACGATCCCCATCGGGGGCAGATTTCGCGACCATGAACGACCTGCAATTCGCCGACGCCGTGCTGGACGAGCTCCGGGAGAAGCATCCCCGGTTCGATCCACGCGCGTACGTCTTCGTCCTGAACGCGCTGCACGCCGTGATCGGCGAGCTGACGGAGCCGCGGCACATCAGCGGCGCCGAGCTCTCCGAGGGCGTGCGCGAGCTCGCGCTCGAGCGCTTCGGGCCCATGGCGCGCACCGTTCTGGAGCACTGGGGTATCCACGGCACCGAAGACGTGGGGCGGGTGGTCTTCGCGATGGTGGACCACGGGATTCTGGTCAAGCAGGAAGGCGACCGTCCGGAGGACTTCGCGGACGTGTTCGACTTCGAAGAGGCGTTCGAGCTGAACTATCCCTGGAACGCCAGATCCTGAGCATTCCGGCCGCGGCCCGCGCCGAGCCCTTCGATCCGACCCGCCCGGCACGTCCGGGCATCTGGACGACCCGATTCGTCATTACGCCCATGGGAGGGGTTTCACATGGTGGGAGACGGTGGATTTCCACGCTGCATGAAGTGCGAGACCGGAATCCTCTTGCCGCTCTCGGACTACGGCAGGGACGGAGCACCGATCCGCTACAAGGCCTGGGTCTGCGCCAACCCGGAATGCGGGTTCAACATCCGGATCGACAACGGCGAGATCACGCTCGGACGCGCGATCGGCCAGAGCTACAAGTAGCCCGTTCCGCGACCCTGCCGCGCCGCGCTCGAAGGCCGTCGTCGCCACCCGCCGCCGTCCCACTTTCCGTCCTCTCCCAGCGATTCCCGCCGCGCCCGGGCGCGCCGCTCCGTCGCCGCCCGGCGGGCGCGTCCCGCCGTCCCGGAGGGCCGGTCCCCGCCGACGCGTGGCTTCTCCGCTCGTGAAGCTCCGTCCGCACGCGCGCGGACGCGTGTGGGCGCCCACCGGGGAGGAGGCCGCGGCCTGGGATCGTCGGGCGATCGAGACGGTCGGCGTGCCGCAGCGGGTCCTGATGGACAACGCGGGGCGCGCCGCCGCGGCGGTCCTCGCCCGCCTCTTCCCGGAGGGCCCGGTGCTCGCGGTGGTCGGCGCGGGCAACAACGGAGGGGACGCGCTGGTGCTGCTGCGCACCCTCCGCGCCTGGGGCCGCGAGGCCGCCGGCGTGCTGGTCGCCGATCGCCCGCTCCCGGAGCCCCTCCTGCACGGATGGGACGTGCCGCTCGTGCCGGACGCGGAGCTGTCCGACGACGGCTGGGCCGCCCGCCTCGGCCACGCCGCGGTGATCGTGGACGGGATCCTCGGGACCGGTGCCCGGGGCGCGCCGCGTCCCCGTCAGGCGGAGGCGATCCGGCGCATGTTCGGCTGCGGCCGTCCGGTGCTGGCGCTCGACCTCCCGTCGGGCGTCGACGCCGGGACGGGCGCCGTGCCCGGCGAAGCGGTCCGTGCCGACGTGACCGTGGCGCTCGGCGCCCCCAAGCTGGGCGCGCTCCTGCACCCGGGACGGGCGCTCGTCGGCCGTCACGTCGCGGTCGAGATCGGTTTTCCGCCGCTCGCCGAGGGCGAGGCGGCGGCCGAGGTGGTGGTCCCCGCGTGGGCCCGCCGCCGGATCCCCGCGCGGAGCACGGACACGCACAAGAACGCCGTGGGCCGGGTGCTGGTGGTGGGGGGAGGCCGCGGGATGGCCGGGGCCCTCCTCCTCGCCGCGCGGGCCGCGCTCCGCACCGGAGCCGGGATCGTGCGTGCCTGCACCCACCCCGCGAACCGGGAGATCGTGCAGGCGGCGCTCCCGGAGGCCATCCAGGTGGACGCGTCCGACGCCGGGGCGCTCGAGGCCGCCCTCGAGGCTTCCGACGCGGTCGTGGTCGGCCCCGGCCTCGGCACGGACGACGAGGCGCGCACGGTGCTGGAGCGGGTGGCCGCGGGACCCGCGCGCCCCACGCTCCTCGACGCGGACGCCCTGAATCTCGCGGCCGTCGGCGCCATCGATCTCGCCGCGCTGGCGGCCGGCCGCGCGCTGCTGCTCACGCCGCATCCGGGCGAGATGGGGCGGCTCCTCGGGGGCAGCGGGGCTGCGCCCGACCGGTCCACCCCGGCCGGGGTGGCTCCTCCGGCCGCGGACCGGCCGGCCGTCGCCCGGCACGCCGCCGAGCGCTTCGGGTGCGCCGTCCTCTTCAAGGGGGCGCCCTCCCTGGTCGCGGCGCCCGGCCGTGCGCTCCTCGTCGATGCGCAGGGCTCCTCCGACCTGGCCGCCGCCGGCATGGGCGATTCGCTCGCGGGGGTCGCGGGCTGCCTCATGGCCCAGGGGCTCGACCCCACGGAGGCCGGCGCGGTCGCGCTCCACCTGACCGGGCGGGCGGCCACGATCGCGGGGCGGGGCGCGGCGCTCGTGCCCTCGGACGTGATCGAGCGGCTGCCCGACGCGCTCGTCGAGGAGCCCGCCGGGGCGGACGGCCCGCTCGCCCTCCCGTTCGTGACCTTCGACGCCGATCCCGCCCGATGAGGGACGCGGGCCACGCCGGCCGGCTCCCGCTCGGTCCCGGCGGCGAGTTCGACCTGATCCGCGCCTTCACCGCGGGCGATACGGCGCTCCCGGCGGGCGTCGCGCTCGGCCCGGGCGACGACGCCGCGGTGCTCGAGGGGGGATGGGTGGTGAGCACCGACCTCTCGGTCGAGGACGTGCACTTCCGACGTGCCTGGCTCAGGGACGAGGAGATCGGCTGGCGGGCCGCGGCGGCCGCGCTCTCGGACGTCGCGGCCATGGGCGCCGAGGCCGTGGGCGTGCTCGTCTCGCTCGCGGCCCCTCCCGGGCGGGAGGTCGACCTCCACGCGGTCCAGCGGGGCGTGCGGGCCGCGGCCGCCGCGTGCGGCGCGGCGGTGCTGGGGGGCGACCTGTCGGCCTCGCCGGGGCCGCTCTTCCTCGACCTCGTCGTGCTCGGGCGCGCGGAGCGTCCCGTCGGCCGGAGCGGGGCGCGGCCCGGCGACGAGGTGTGGGTGAGCGGCGTGCTCGGCGGGAGCGCCGCGGCCGTGCGCGCGTGGTCGGAGGGGCGTGATCCCGCGCCTGCCCTGCGGCGGCGCTTCGCCCGCCCCGAGCCGCGCGTCGCGCTGGGCCGGGCGCTCGGGGCGGCCGGCGCGGCGGCGGCCATGATCGACCTCTCGGACGGCCTCGCGGGCGACGCCGCGCACCTCGCCGCCGCCTCCGGCGTGCGGGTCGTGCTCGAGGCCGGACGTGTGCCGGTGGACGAGGCCGCCCGCGAGGCGCTCGGGCCCGAGGCCGCGCGGGAGGCGGCGCTCCACGGCGGGGAGGACTACGAGCTCTGCTTCGCCGCGCGGCCGGGCGCCGTGGACCCGCCGCGGTTGGCCGACGCGGTCGGGGCGCTCGGAGGGCCCGCCGTGCCGCTCACGCGGGTGGGCCGGGTGGAGGAGGGAGAGGGCGTGTGGCTCGCCCTGCCCGGTGAGGCTCCCCGCCGGCTCGAGCGCGGGGGCCACGACCACTGGGCCCTCGAGCGTGCCGCGGCACGCGGAGCGGCGCGCCCGTGATCCGTCTCCTCGCGGTCGCCCTCGTCATCGTGCCGCTCACCGTGTGGCACGCGGCGCGTATCCTGTGGGCCATGGCGCGCAACTCGCCGCGCCTACCCTGCGTCTGCGAGGACGTGCCGAGGAAGTGGTCCCGCGCGCTCCTCCGCGTCTCGGGCGTGCGGGTCACGCTCGAGAACGCCGAGGTGATCGATCCGGCCCGCGCGCAGATCCTCGTGGTGAACCACACGTCGTGGTTCGACGTGCTCGCGCTCGCCACGTACCTGCCCGGCGGATACCGCTTCGTCGCGAAGAAGGAGATCGAGCGGGCGCCGCTCTTCGGCCCGTCACTCCGGCGGTGCGGCCACATCTACATCGACCGCGAGGACCGGGCGCGGGCGCTCGAGTCGCTCGAGCGGGCGCGCGAGATCTTGGAGAAGGAGCGCCCCACCATCATCATGTTCCCCGAGGGAACGAGGTCCCCGGACGGCGCGCTCCGGCCCTTCAAGAAGGGCGCGTTCGTGCTGGCGCTCCAGACGGGCGTCGAGGTGGTGCCCGCGGCCATCCGCGGCTCGCGCGACGTCATGCCGAAGGGGACGCTGAAGATCCGGCCGGGACACATCCACGTCCGCTTCGGGGAGCCGATCCCCGTGCGGGAGCTGGAGCTGAGGGACAGGGACGAACTGACCCGCCGCGCGCACGAGGCCGTCTCGGGCCTCCTCGCGGCCGGGATCTAGCCAACGACAGAGAGGAGCGCTGCATGTCGGCGATCGTGGGAGTGCGGGGGAGAGAGATTCTGGATTCGCGGGGCAACCCGACCGTGGAGGCCGAGGTCACGCTCGAGTCGGGCGTGCGCGGCCGCGCGGCGGTTCCCTCCGGGGCCTCGACCGGCGCGCACGAGGCCGTGGAGCTCCGGGACGGCGACGCCGCCCGCTATCTCGGGAAGGGGGTGCTCCAGGCGGTCGAGAACGTGAACACCCGCATCGCCGAGGCCATCCGGGGCTTCGAGGCGCGCGAGCAACTCGACATCGACCGCGCCATGATCGAGCTCGACGGGACGCCGAACAAGCGGAATCTCGGCGCGAACGCGATGCTCGCCGTGTCGCTGGCGGCGGCCCGCGCCGCCTCTCAGGAGAACCACGTGCCGCTGTGGCGCTACCTGGCGGGGGAGGGGGCCGGCGACCTGCTCCCCGTCCCCATGATGAACATCCTGAACGGAGGGGCGCACGCGTCCAACAACGTCGACATCCAGGAGTTCATGGTGATGCCCATCGGGGCCGAGACCTTCTCGGAGGGTCTGCGGATGGGCGTGGAGATCTTCCACCACCTGAAGAAGGTTCTCGCCGCGGACGGTCGGAGCACGGCGGTGGGCGACGAGGGCGGCTTCGCCCCCGACCTCGCCAGCAACGAGGAGGCGGTGGAGGTCGTGCTGCGGGCGATCGAGAGCGCCGGCTACCGGGTGGGCGAGGACGTGGTCCTCACGCTCGACGCCGCCGCCACGGAGCTCTTCGACGACGGGGAGTACGTCTTCGGGAACGGCGAGCGGCGGGACGCGGCCGGGATGATCGAGTTCTGGAGCGAGTGGGTCCGGAAGTACCCGATCCGTTCCATCGAGGACCCGCTGGACGAGAACGACTGGCGCGGCTGGGCGGAGATCACCCGCGCGATCGGCGACCGGGTCCAGATCGTCGGGGACGACCTCTTCGTGACGAACGCCGAGCGGCTGGAGCAGGGCATCCGCGACGGCGCGGCCAACGCGATCCTGATCAAGGTCAACCAGATCGGCACGCTGACCGAGACGCTCGACACGATGCGCGTCGCGAGCGAGGCCGGGTACCGCTCCGTGGTCTCGCACCGCTCCGGGGAGACGGAGGACACCTTCATCGCCGATCTCGCGGTGGCCACCGCGGCGGGGCAGATCAAGACCGGCAGCGCGAGCCGCACCGACCGCGTGGCCAAGTACAACCAGCT
>CAZOYA010000207.1:0-6115 GCA_964583815.1 uncultured Gemmatimonadaceae bacterium
GATCTCGACCGAGACGCCGTCCGCGCGCTCGAGCTCCTCGGCGGCCTCCACGCTCCGGTGCACCATCGCCCCGTAGGTGACGATCGTGACGTCGGTGCCCTCGCGCACCGTACGCGCCACGCCGAGCGGCACGACGTAATCCTCGTCGGGCAGGACCTCGCGGAGCTGGGGCGCGCGGTACAGCCCCTTGTGCTCCTCGAAGATCACCGGGTCGTCGTCACGGATCGCCGCCTTGAGCAGCCCCTTCGCGTCGTAGGCCGTGCTCGGGTAGACGATCTTCAGGCCCGGCGTGTGGAAGAACGCCATCTCCACGTTCTGCGAGTGGAACGGACCGCCCCGGTTTCCGCCGCCCACGGGTCCGCGGATGACGAGCGGAAGCGGTCCCGCCCCGCGGTAGTGCGAGGTCGCGATGTAGTTCGTGATCACGTCGTAGGCCGGCGAGACGAAGTCCATGAACTGGATCTCGACGACCGGCCGGAGCCCCATGTGCGCGGCCCCCGCGGCGGCTCCGGTGAAGCCTCCCTCCGCGATCGGCGTGTCGATGACCCGGTCCGGCCCGAAGCGCTCCAGGAACCCGCGGGTCACCTTGAACGCGCCCCCGTAGACGCCGATGTCCTCGCCGAGCAGGAACACCCGCTCGTCCCGGATCATCTCCTCGTACAGCGCCTCGCTGATCGCCTCCAGCAGCGTGACCGGCTCGCCGTTGCGCGTCTTCGCGAGATGCTCGGGTAGGTCGAGTTGCGTGCTCATGATCGGTCTCGGGTGGGCCTCGAGGCACGGGCGGCCGCCCACCGGTCGGTCCCGGCGGGGGCACCGGCTCCGGCGTAGAGACGGGCTGTGGACGGGGCGGCGCCCGTCCCGGTCTGCCCGGCCAGCGCGCGCTCCGCGGCTTCGTCCACGCGGCGGCGCGCCTCCTGCTCGATGGAGTCCAGCTCCTCCGCGCTCGCGCCTTCCTCGAGCAGCGCGGCGCGCAGGCGCACGACGGGATCAGGTTCGCCCTCGTCCATGCCGTAGCGGATCTCCACGAGGTGGACGCCGCCGCCGGCACGCGCGCCCTCGACGGCCGCGCGCAGGGCCGCGGTGGCGGCGAGCACGTCGGCGCCGTCCACCGAGGAGGCCGGAGTGCCGTACGCGGCGCCCTTCGCGCCGAAATGCTCCAGCCGTGTGTCGCGCGGGCGCGGGAACGCCGGGTCCGCGGGGCCGCGCTCGACCACCACCACGAGCGGGCAGCGGCGCGCGGCCGCGAAGACCAGCCCCTCGTGCCAGCTCCCCGTCGAGGAGGCGCGGTCGCTGTCGAAGACCACGCCGACCCGGCCCTCGCCGTTCAGGCGGAAGGCGAGCGTGATGCCGGCCATGACCTCCACCGCGACGCCGAGCGGCGCCACCGGGGCGAACAGCCCGCGCTCGAAGTCGACGCGGTGCAGCTCCGCGAGGGGCCCGTGCAGGGATCCCGTGCGCTCCGCGAGGTGCTCGCGGAAGAACGTCTCGAGATCGGTGCCGAGGAGGAGGAGCGCGCCGGCCGCGCGACGGGTCGGGGCGAGCACGTCGCCGGAGCCGTCGTCCCGGATCCGGATGGCGTGGGCGGCCGCGACGACGCCGCCCTCGTGAAGCGGGGGGCGGGACGGCAGGAGCGGCAGGCGCCCCTCGTCGTGCAGGGCCGCCAGCCGCTCGTCCGCCGCGCGGCTCGTCCAGAGCGCCGCGAGCAGCACGCGCGGAGAAGGCGGCTCCACCGCTTCCGGTGCGTGCCCGTCGCCCGGTGCGTGATCGGCGGAGCCGGCGCCGTTCGTTCCCGGCCCGCGCTCGGGTCCGGCGAACGGCACGGCGGACCGGGGGAGGCCGGACGAGCGTCGCGACCGTCCGGGGTCACGAGTCACCGCTCGATCTCCGAACCCTGGAGGTCGCTGGTGGAAGGGAGCACAGCGGCCGCTAGTTCCCCGGACCTTCCGGCGTCGCGCCCCCCTCGTTCGGCGCGGGCGTCTCGGGGCTCGTGCCCGGGAGCACCGGCTCGGGTGCCGCGTTCGTCGGAGCCTGGACCGGATCCACCTGGATCACCGACGTCGGGGCCTGGGCCCGCGAGGACATGATCGAGAGGATGAGCGCGAGCACCATGAAGGCCGTTCCGGCCGCCCACGTCGCGCGGGTGAGGACCGTCGTGGCCTGCCGCCCCCCGAGGAGCCCGTCGGTCATCGCGGCGCCGCCACCCACGGCGGCGAGCCCTCCTCCCTTGCCCGCCTGCAGCAGGATCACGACCGACAGGAAGATCCCGTCCAGGACCAGAAGGGCCAGCAGAATTCCGTACATCTTCGATGTTTCCTTGGCCGTCGCCGAGCGCGCTCGACGACCCGCAGAGACAGCCCGGGGCGCGTTGAGACGATAAACGTCGGCCGGCCCCCGCGGGGTGTCAACGGTGGACGGAAGGCTGCGCCGGGGCGGCGAGCGCGATGCGGTGGAACTCGTCCGGATCGAGGCTCGCGCCGCCGACCAGGACGCCGTCCACGTCGGGCGCGGCCAGGAGCTCGGCCGCGTTCGAGGACTTGACCGAGCCGCCGTACAGGATCGGCACGCGCTCGGCGCCCGCCACGCCCGCCGCGTCCTCGAGGCAGTCGCGGAGCGTCGCGTGCGCGGCCGACGCGTCCTCGGGCGTCGCGGTCTCGCCCGTGCCGATGGCCCACACCGGCTCGTAGGCCACGAGGAAGCGCGCCCCGTGCTGGCCGAGCACCGGCAGGACCGCGCCGAGCTGGCGCACGATCACCTCGTCCACCTGCCCGGCCCGCCGCTCCTCGAGCGTCTCCCCCACGCACACCACCGGCGTGAGCCCCGCGCGGAGCGCGGCCTCCACCTTCAGGCGCACCTGCTCGTCGGTCTCGCCGAAGACGTGGCGGCGCTCCGAGTGTCCGACGAGCGCGAGCGTCGCGCCCGCCTCGGCCGCCATCGGCGCGGAGATCTCGCCCGTGAACGCGCCCGCGTCCTCCCAGTGGAGATTCTGCACGCCCACCGCGACGCGCGCGGGACGCGCCTGCATCGCGGCGCCGATGGAGATCGCCGGCGGGAAAACGAGGATCTCGTGCTCCTCCGGCACGTCGTCCGCGGCGAAGCGCTCGAAGAACGCGCGCGTCGCCGCGGGTCCGAGGTTCATCTTCCAGTTGCCCGCGATCACGGCCATCGTCCGACCTCCCGGTTCTGGGGGATCACGAACTGCGCTCGCCGGAGAGCGACGCGAGGCCCGGCAGGGTGACGCCGGCGAGGAGGTCGAGCGACGCCCCTCCGCCCGTCGACACGTGGGAGAGCCGCTCCGTCACCCCCGCGCGCTCGGCCGCCGCCGCGGAGTCGCCGCCGCCCACGACCCCGAGGGCGCCCCCGTCGCAGGCCGCCGCGACCGCGCGTGCCAGCTCGACGGTGCCTTCCGAGAAGGCGTCGATCTCGAAGACGCCCATGGGCCCGTTCCACACGATGGTGCGGGCGCGGGCGACCTCGTCGGCGAAGAGGCGGCGCGTCTCGGGGCCGATGTCGACGATGCGGTCGCCCGGCCCGACCTCCGTCCGGGGCACGGCGCGGGAGGAGGCCCCTTCCGCCACCTCGTCCGCGACGATGCAGTCCACGGGCAGGAGGAGCCGGTCGCCCGCCTCGTCCAGGAGCGCGCGGGCCATCTCGACGCGGTCCTCCTCGACGAGGGAGGCCCCGGTGTCCAGCCCCATCGCGCGGAAGAACGTGTTCGCCATCGCCCCGCCGACGAGGAGACGGTCGACCCGTCCCAGGAGCGCATGCACCACGTCGATCTTCCCGGAAATCTTCGCCCCGCCGAGGATCGCCACGAACGGCCGCTCCGGGTCCTCGAGCGCGTGCTTGAGGTACCGGATCTCCCGCTCGAGCAGACCGCCCGCGACGGCCACGCCGCCGCGGGCGACGATCGCTTCCGCGAGCCCCGACGTGGACGCGTGCGCGCGGTGCGCCGCGCCGAAGGCGTCGTTCACGAAGAGCGTCCCGAGGCTCGCCCAGAACCGGGCGAGCTCGGGATCGTTCGCGGTGTCCCCCGCGAGATATCTCGTGTTCTCGAGCAGGACCACGTCGCCGTCCCGCATCGATTCGACCGCTTCGCGCACGGGCTCCCCGGCCGGCTCCGGCACGAACCGCACCGGGGCCTCGAGCAGCGCGGAGAGCCGCTCCGCCACCGGCGCGAGCGAGAGCTCCGGCACGGGGCGGCCCTTCGGCCTGCCGAGGTGCGACAGGAGGACCGTGCGCGCGCCGGCCTCGCGCAGGCGGCGCACGGTCGGCAGGGCCGCGCGGATACGCTGGTCGTCGGCCACGCGGCCGTCCTCGATCGGCACGTTGAAGTCCGTCCGCACCAGCACGGTGCGGCCGGCCAGCTCCGCGTCGTCGATCCGGGAGAGGCGCTCCCTCATGGCCCCGTCCTGCTCGCGTTCCGCGGCCGCTCGCTAGGCTCCGGCGCGCTCCGGGAGACGGGCCCCGACGAAGCTCACGAGGTCGACCACGCGCGAGGAGTAGCCCCACTCGTTGTCGTACCAGGAGAGCACCTTCACCATCCGGCCCTGCATCACGCTCGTGGAGAGCGCGTCGACGACGGAGCTGTGGCTGTCGCTCGTGTAGTCCACCGAGACGAGGGGCTCCTCCGAGACCGCGAGCACGCCCTGCATGCGCCCGCTCGCCGCCTCGCGGAAGGCCTCGTTGACCTCCTCGGCCGTGGTCTCCCGCTCGACCTCCGTCACGAGATCGATCAGCGAGACGTCCGGCGTGGGAACCCGGATCGCCATGCCGTCGATCCGTCCCTGCACCTCGGGCAGCACCAGGCCCGTCGCGCGGGCGGCGCCGGTCGTGGTCGGGATCATCGACATCGCCGCGGCCCGGGCGCGCCGCAGGTCCTTGTGCGGGAGATCGAGGATCCGCTGGTCGTTCGTGTAGGAGTGGATCGTCGTCATGAGCCCGTGCCGGAAGCCGAAGGCGTCGCTCAGGACCTTCACCACCGGGGCGAGGCAGTTCGTCGTGCAGCTCGCGTTGGAGATCACGTGGTGCTGATCGGGATCGTAGAGTTCCTCGTTCACGCCGAGGACGATCGTGATGTCCTCCTCCTTGGCGGGCGCCGAGATGATCACCTTGCGCGCGCCGGCCTCGAGGTGCTTCGCGGCGGCCTCCCGCTTCGTGAAGAGCCCCGTCGACTCCACCACCACGTCGACGTCGAGATCGCCCCACGGGAGCTGGGCCGGATCACGCTCGCTCAGCACGCGGATGGTATCGCCGTCCACGATCAGGCCCTCGTCGGACACCTCGACCGTGCCGGGATAGCGGCCGTGCACCGAGTCGTAGCGAAGAAGGTGCGCCAGCGTGGAGGCGCTGGTGAGGTCGTTCACCGCCACGAAGTCGAGGTCCGTGCGCCCGGATTGCTTCGCGCTCCGGAGCACGTTCCGCCCGATCCGCCCGAATCCGTTGATCGCTACGCGCACCGCCATGGCTCCCGATCCTCACTGGTTGCGGGAAGGTCGAGGTGGTCGACCGGTCCCGACGTGGTCTCGAAGTGGACCGCAAACATAACCAATCCGCGGCCGCCCGGGGCGCTTTCCGGGATGCCTTCAGGGGCGCGCTCCGGTGACGCGGGAGGGGGCCGTCCTCACGCCGCGTCCCGCATCCGCCCCGTGGCGCGCGCGTAGGTCAGCACGACGACGGGCGCGCAGCCGAGGGAGGCCAGCACCCGCGCGGCCTCCCCGGCCGTCGCGCCCGTGGTGAGCACGTCGTCCATGAGCACCGCCGGGCGCCCCCGGGCCGCGCTCGCCTCCGCGCCCGCGACGAAGGCGCCCTGCACGTTGATCGCGCGCTCCCGGGGGCCGAGGCTCGTCTGGGATCCGCCGCGGCCGGGCCGGGCGAGCGCGGCCACGAGCGGCCAGCCCCGGCGCCCCGCCACCTCGCGGGCGAGGAGCTCCGCCTGGTTGTAGCCCCGGGACGCGAGGCGCTCGGGGGTGGGCGGGACGGGGACCACCACGGGCTCCCCCTCCGGCAGCGGGAGCTCGACCCGCGCGAGCGCCTCCCCCATCGTCCCGGCGAGCTCGCGCCATCCCTCGTACTTGAGTCCGTGCACCAGGTCGTCGACGGGCGGCGCGAGCTCGTA
>CAZOYA010000208.1:0-6105 GCA_964583815.1 uncultured Gemmatimonadaceae bacterium
ACCTCGCCCCCCGCCACGAGCGACTCCTTGTTGGCGAGCGCGAGGCGCCGGCCCGCCTCGAGCGCGGCGAGCGACGGGCCGAGCCCGGTCGCGCCGACGAGCGCGTTCACGACCACGTCCACGTCGTCGCGGGCGGCCACCTCGAGGAGCGCCTCGCGTCCGCGCACCCAGCGTGTGGCCCCCTGCTCCGTCGGGAGATCGCACTCGCCCGTCACCACCGCGATCTCCGGCCTGAAGCGGGCGACCTGCTCGGCGAGCAGCCCGCCGTTGCGATGGGCCGTGAGCGCCACGACCCGGAACCGCTCGGGGTTGCGCGCGACGACCTCGAGGGCGCTCCGACCGATGGAGCCGGTCGAGCCGAGCACGGCGACGCGGATCATCCGCTCCTCCCGAGCGCGACCATGACCACGTACGCCACCGGAAGGCTGAACAGGAGCGCGTCCACGCGGTCGAGCACGCCGCCGTGCCCCGGCAGCAGGCGTCCCGAGTCCTTCACGCCGGCCTCGCGCTTGAGCACCGACTCGACCAGGTCGCCCAGGATGGCCGCCGCGGCGAGGAGCGCGCCCAGCGGCGCGGCCAGCCAGGCGCTCGACACCGGCCCCTCCGGGAGGACGTCGCGGGTGAGCGCGTGCCAGGCGGCGGCGCCGGCCGCGCCCCCCACGAGACCCGCCGCCGCGCCCTCCCAGCTCTTCTTCGGGCTGATCGCGGGCGCCAGGCGGTGACGACCCCAGGCGCTCCCGGCGAAGAAGGCGGACGCGTCGCCGATCCAGGTGGCCGCGAGGGGGAGGGCCACCGCCGCGACCCCGGCCCAGCGTCCCTCGGCGGGCCCCGCCCAGCCCTGCTCCGCCGGGAGCGCGTGCAGGAGCGGCACGGTCGCGAGCGCGAGCCCCGTGTAGAGCGCGCCCAGCAGGGTCACGGAGGCGGCGCCGAGCGGCCGCCCCTCCGGGCCGCGGGCGAACGTCGCGGCGAGCAGCGCGAGGGGCACGGTCGCGGCGATCAGCGCGAGCGCCCGGGCGGCCCAGGTCCCGGCGCCCGGAGCGTCCCCGGCCGCGAGCACCAGGGCGGCGGCGAGCGGCACGCCGAGCCAGACCAGCGGACGAACCTGCCGCTCCTCGGCCAGGCGGTAGCACTCCCCCGCCCCGAGCGCGGCCACCACGGCGACGAACACGGCGAGCGGCCACGCGCCCAGCCAGAGGAGCCCCACCACGGCGGGCACGCCCACGAGCGCCACCAGCCAGCGGCGCGTCAGCTCTCCCGCAGCCATGTCCCGTCCGGATGGGGTGCAGCGGAGGACGCGGTCAGATGGCCAGGACCTCCTCCTCCTTCTTCTTCAACAGCTCGTCGATGCGCTCCGAGTACTCGTGCGTGAGCTTGTCGAGCGCCTCCTCGTGGCGGCGCCCCTCGTCCTCGCCGATCTCGTGCTCCTTGACGAGCTTCTGGATCTCCTCGCGCGCGGTCCGCCGGGCGTGCCGGATGGAGACGCGGCCCTCCTCGGCCATCTTGTGGAGGAGCTTCACGTACTCCCGACGGCGCTCCTCGTTCAGCGGCGGAATGGGGACGCGGATCACGTTGCCGTCGTTCGCGGGGTTGAGGCCGAGGTCCGCCTGCTGGATCCCCCGCTCGATCTCCCCCACGAGGGACTTGTCGAACGGCTGGACGACGATGAGGCTCGGCTCGGGCGTGTTGATCGTGGCCACCTGGTTGAGCGGCATCCGCGAGCCGTACGCCTCCACGCGCACCGTGTCGAGGAGCGCGGGCGTCGCCTTGCCCGTGCGCACCGTCGCGAACTCCCGCCGGATGGCGTCGATCGTCTCTTCCATCCGCTTCCTGGCATCCTCCACGGTCGGCATCGCTCTCCTCCGCTTGCGGCTGGGGACGGGGCTGCACGCGCGGCGCGCGCTCCCCCGCTCGGATGTGTCGCTCGAGGCCGTGAGGAATCCTCGAGGCCGATTACGATACTAGCGTCCCGATGTGCTCACCACGGATCGCGGCCGCGACCGCGCCCCGGTGCTCGAGGTTCAGCACGATGATCGGGAGGTCGTTCTCCTTGCACAGCGACACGGCGGCGGCGTCCATGACCGCCAGCTCCCGCGTGACGACCTCGTGGAACGAGATCCGGGGAATGAACTCCGCGTCCGGATCCTTCACCGGGTCGGCCGTGAAGACGCCCTGCACCTTCGTCGCCTTGATGACGACGTCCGAGCTCATCTCGATGGCGCGGAGCACGGCGGCCGTGTCGGTGGAGAAGTACGGGTTGCCGGTCCCGCCCGCGAAGAGCACGACGCGCCCGAGCTCCAGGTGCCGGAGCGCGCGACGGCGGATGTACGGCTCCGCGATCTCGTCCATGCGGATCGCGGTCATGACCCGGGTCTGGACGTCCTTGTGCTCGAGGAGGTCCTGGACGGCCAGCGCGTTGATGACCGTGGAGAGCATCCCCATGTAGTCCGCCTGGACCCGGTCCATCCCCTCCTTGGACGCCATCGCGCCGCGGACGATGTTGCCGCCGCCGATCACGACGCCGAGCGACACGCCCATGCGGACCACGGAACGGATCTCGTCCGTGAGCTGATCCACGACGGCGGGCTCGATGCCGAAGCCCCGGTCTCCCGCGAGCGCCTCGCCCGAAAGCTTCAGGAGGACGCGCCGGTACCGGAGCTCGTCGCCAGGTGCGCTCATCTGCTCTCCTCGGCCGCTGCGGCCCGTACGTCTGGTGCGGTCGGTCGGTGCGGCCTCAGCCCTTCTCGCCCACCCGGAAGCGGGCGAACCGGGCCACCTCGATCTTCTCGCCCGTCCGGGCCGAGACCTCGGTGATCAGCTCCTCGATCGTCCGGTCGGGATCCTTCACGAAGGGCTGCGCGAGCAGGGTGCTCTCCTTGAAGAACTTCTGGAGCCGGCCCTCCACGATCTTCTCGGCGATGTGGTCGGGCTTGCCCTCCTCCTTCACCTGCTCGAGGAAGACGGCGCGCTCCCGCTCGACCACGTCGGCGGGCACCTCGTCCTTCGAGATCGCCAGCGGCGCCGAGGACGCGACGTGCAGCGCGAGGTCGCGCGCGAGCGCCTTGAAATCGTCCGTATTGGCGACGAAGTCGGTCTCGCAGTTGAGCTCCACGATGGCCGCGGTCTTCCCGTCGAAGTGGACGTAGTGGCCGATCGTGCCCTCGTGCGCCGCCTTCTCGGCGCGCTTCGCGGCCTTCGCCGCGCCCTTGGCGCGCAGCAGGTCGATCGCCTTCTCGATGTCCCCGCCCGTCTCCTCGAGCGCGCGCTTGCAGTCCATCATCCCCGCGCCCGTCATGTCGCGGAGCTTCTTCACGTCCTGCGCGTTGATCGTCGTGCTCTTGCTCACCGTGCTTCCCCTGGATGGACCCGGCTCCCCGGAGCCGGGTCGTGAAAAGAGGCGGCGTGGACCGGGACGTGCGGGTCCGCCACCGCCTCTCGTCGGTTCCCTGTCGGGAGCCGGGAGGTGGCCCCGGCGCACCGGCGCCGGGTCCTCACCCTCACTCCCCCTCGTTGTCCCCCGGCGCCTCCGCGGCGACCCCGGAGCGCTCCTCCTCCTCGGCGGCCGCGTCGGCCTCGGGAGCCTCTCCGTCCTCGGCGGCGCCCGCCTCGTCCTCCGCCCCCTCATCCTCGTCCTTCAGGCGCTGGGCGATGATCTCCGGCCGCGGACGGCGCTTGCGGCGCGGGCGGCGCCGCGTCGGGCGCTCCTCGGTCGTCTCGCCGGTCTCGGTGGAGTAGGTGGTCGCCTCGAGCTCCTCGGAGCGCCGCCGGTCGTCGTCCGGCACCTCGCGGCGCGCCTGCTCCACGGCGTCGGCGATCGCCTTCGTGAGGAGGCTCACGGAGCGGATCGCGTCGTCGTTGCCGGGGATCGGATAGTCGATGAGGTCCGGATCCGCGTTGGTGTCGGCGATCGCGATGACCGGGATGCCGAGCTTCGCGGCCTCGCGCACGGCGATCGTCTCCCGCTTCGCGTCGACGACGAACATCGCGCCGGGCAGGCGGCCCATGTCCTTCACGCCCGCGAGGTACTTGTCGAGCTTCGCGCGCTCACGCTCGAGGAGGAGCCGCTCCTTCTTCGTGTAGAACTCGAAGGCGTTCTCCTCCTGGCCGCGCTCGAGCTCCTTCAGCCTCCGGATCTGCTTCCGGATGGTCTGGAAGTTCGTGAGCATGCCGCCCAGCCAGCGCTCCGTGACGAAGAAGGAGCCGCTGCGCTGTGCCTCCTCCTCGATCACGCCGCGGAGCTGACGCTTCGTGCACACGAAGAGCACCCGCTCGCCGCGCAGCACGACCTCGCGCACGGCCTGCCGGGCCGTCTCGAGACGGTCCAGCGTCTTGCGGAGGTCGATGATGTGGATGCCGTTGCGCTGGGTGAAGATGAAGGGCCTCATCTTCGGGTTCCAGCGCCGGGTCTGGTGGCCGAAATGAACGCCGGCCTCCAGGAGCTGGTCGAGCCCTATGTCCGCCATGGGATCGCTTCTCTTTTCTGGGGCCGATGTACGCCCCGGTCAGGATGGTGCCGCGCGCGGAGCGCGGCGGAACGTCAACGCTTCGAGAACTGGAAGCGCTTGCGGGCCTTCGGGCGGCCGGGCTTCTTGCGCTCGACCTGCCGCGGATCCCGCGTCAGCATGCCCCGCTCGCGGAGCTGCGGGCGCGCCTCCTCGTCGTGCGAGACGAGCGCGCGGGCCAGCCCGAGACGGATCGCGTCGCACTGGCCTGTGAGACCCCCGCCGCGCACGCGCACGAACACGTCGAACTGTCCCTCGAGCCCCGCCGCCTTCAGCGGCTCGGCGAGTCGGATCTGGTGCGTGGGCCGCGGGAAGTAGTCGTCGAGCGGACGACCGTTCACGGTCCAGGCGCCCTGTCCGGGGCGAAGCAGGACACGTGCCACGGAGGTCTTCCGGCGTCCGACGGTCTGGATCTGTCCTTCGCGAGCGGGCATGGGTTCGTCGGTCCTCGTCAGATGTCCAGGGGCGCGGGCTGCTGGCCCTGGTGCGGATGCGCCGGACCCGCGTAGACCTTCAGCTTGCTCTTCATCTCGCGGCCCAGCGCGTTCTTGGGGAGCATCCCCTTCACCGCGAGCTCGATGACGCGCTCGGGGTGCGAGGCGATCATCCGCCGGAAGGGGATGTGCTGCTCGCCGCCCATGTAGCCGGAGTGACGGAAGTACGTCTTCTGGTCCGCCTTGCGGCCCGTGAGACGCACGCGCTCCGCGTTCACCACGACGACGTGGTCGCCGGTATCGAGGTGCGGGGTGTACATCGGCTTGTGCTTCCCGCGCAGGACCCGTGCGATCTCCGTCGCGAGCCGCCCGAGGGGCTTGTCCGCCGCGTCCACCAGCCACCAGCGGCGCTCGATCTCGCCCGCCTTGGGAGTATACGTTCTCATGCCCGCGATCATCGTCGAGGTCGAGGTAGGTGCGCCCGAAAGGGGCGCCTCCGGTATGGAGCTTTCAAGGATAGTCCGGGCCCGGAGGGGTGTCAACGGAGCCTACGGCCTTGCTCCGGGCGGGTTTCCGAGTGCTACCGGAACGTCTCGAGGAAGCGCGCGCGGGACTGGTGGCGAAGGCGCGCGAGCGCCTTCTCCTTGATCTGGCGGACGCGCTCGCGCGTGATGTCGAGCAGCTCGCCGATCTCCTCGAGCGTCATGGGATCCTGGTCGTCTAGCCCGAAATAGAGCCGGAGGATCTTCGCCTCGCGCTCCTTCAGCGACGAGAGCGCCTCCTCGACCGTGCGCTTCAGCGCGTGCTCGAAGACCTCGTCCTCCGGGCCGGGCCCGTATTGGTCCGGCAGGTAGTCCAGCAGACGGCTGTCCTCGCCCGGCGCGAGCGGCGCGTCGAGGGAGAGGTGGGAGTGCGAGATCGCCATCGTGCGCTCGACCTCCTCCCGGGAGATGTCGAGCCCCTCGGCGATCTCCTGCACGGTGGGCTCCCGCCCGAGCTCCTGCAGGAGCGTCGACGAGCGGCGGCCGATCCGGTGGAGCGCGCCCGCGCGGTTCAGCGGCACCCGCACGATCCTGCTCTGCTCCGCGAGCGCCTGGAGGATCGCCTGGCGGATCCACCACACCGCGTAGCTGATGAACTTGATCCCCTTCGTCTCGTCGAACTTGTGCGCG
>CAZOYA010000209.1:0-3451 GCA_964583815.1 uncultured Gemmatimonadaceae bacterium
CCAGGTCGTGCAGCCGGTCCCGTGGCCCGACGGCGAGGTCGAGCAGGGGCGCGCGAACTTCGCGTTCTCCGCGGACGGGTCGCGCTTCCTCTTCTTCAAGAGCGACGTCCACATCTACGAGACGGACACGTACACCGAGGTCGATCGCTGGGACTACGGGGACGTGCTCGACGAGGCGCTCGGCGACTTCCGGTTCGGCTTCTCCGCGACGCCCCGCGAGGAGGACGACTGGTACGCGGGGCTGTTCCGGATCCACGAGGAGATCCAGGACCGGGACGTCGTGGGGGTCGCGCGCGCGAACCCGCTCACGCGGGAGGTCGAGACGATCCTGGTCGGGCCCGCGGAGAACGGCCCGGAGGGGGGCTTCGCGCTCGCGCCGGACCGCCGGGCCGGCTACGCCCTCCGCCAGGACGTGGGCAACTACCAGCTCTGGCGGATCGACCTGGAGACGGGCGCCGCCCGCCACGTGGTCTTCCCCGGCCGGCCGCGGATGTCGCTCGAGGTGAGCTCGAACGGCGAGCTCCTCTACATCTACGCCGCCGGCAACACGATCGACCTGTACGACTCGGACACGCTCGAGAAGGTGGACACCGTCGAGCTCGACGCCGACATGACGATCGGACGGCTCTGGGTGCTGCCGCGGGAGTCCGCGGCGCGTCGGTAGGCGGGAAGCACCCCCGGGGCGCGACACCGCCCGCTTCGCGAGTCCGAGCTTCCCGGCCGCGAGGCGGGCGGTCTTGTGTTCGGGCCCCGGGTCAGTCCTGGATGCCCGGGCGGTCGAGGGCGTACCGGAAGGACGAGGCCGGCAGGGCCACCGTCAGCTCGAAGCTCCGGCGCTCGCCGGGCGCGGGCGCGGCCACGTGCACGACGTCGCTCCGCGAGATGCCGCCCTCGCCATAGAAGGTGAACCGGAGCGCCACGTCCGTCCCCGCCTCCGCGTCGCGGCCCACCACGTCCCCCTGGAGGACCGTGGCGGCACCGGCGCGCCGCATCTGGAGCCGCTCGACGAGCACGGGCGCCTGGTCGATCCGCTGCAGGTGCTCGAGCGCGGCCCGCTCGTCGCCCGTCTCCAGGTGCGCGCGCGCCACGATGAGCATCGCGTTCTCCCCGAGCGGGTCCACCGCAAGGAGGCGCTCGCCGATGTCGACCAGCCTGTCCCATTCCTCGGCGGCGAGCAGGGCGTTCGCATAGTTGTACCATGCGTCCCGGGACTCCGGGTGCACGGCGGTGATGCGCTCGAAGGCCCGGGCGGCGCGGGCGGGATCCCCCGCGCGGAAGAGCGCCACGCCGACCCGCACGAGCACGGGCTCGGCGAGGGCGGGACGATCGAGCAGACCGTCGTAGATCTCGAACGACTCCCCGCTCCGTCCCTGTCCGCCGAGCGCCTCGGCGAGGCTCAGGCGCGCCTCGACCTCGTCGGGACGCCGCTCGACCCGCCGGCGGAGGAGGGGTTCAGCCTCGGCGTAGCGCGCGGTGAGGAGGAGGACCTGGGCCAGCTCCCCCTCCGCATCCCCGGCCTCGCGCGAGCGCTCCGCGAGCTCCGCCTCGGTGAGCACGCGCGTGGCCGGACGGAGCGAGAGCCCCTCGAGGAGCTCGGCGTAGACCGTCGCGGACTCCTCGAAGCGTCCCTCCTGCGCCAGGAGCTGCGCGAGGCTCCGGTGCGCCTCCGGACGGAGACGGTAGATGCGCGCGGCGCCCTGCCAGGCGCGGATCGCGCCCTCGATGTCGTCGTCGGCGTACGCTTCGCCACCCCGGTTGTAGGCCTCGGCCCACGCCGCATGCCGCTCGGGCTCGATGTCGAGCTCGTACGCGGGATAGATGCGCTGTGCGTGCGCGAAGAGCGTGTCGGCGGCCTCGTGCGCGCCGAGCCGCGCCTGGGCCACGCCCGCGAGGAAGTAGTGCACCGGGTTGGCCGGGTCCTCCGCGATCCCCTCGAGCGAGAGCTCGAGGGCCCGCTCGGGCTCGTCGGAGCGGAGATAGAGGGTGGCCGTCTGGGACTGGCGCGTCTCGGTCGGGGGCGTGCCCGGGGGATAGACGATTCCCGTCGGCGAGACGACGGGCCCCGGCGGACGCGAGGGCCCGCCCACGCAGCCCGCGAGCGCGACGGCGGCCACGAGCACGACCTGGCCGGCGAGCGAGCGGTGCGTGCGGGCGGGCCGGATCAAGCGCGCCTCACCACATCAGCCAGAAGATCGCCGCGACGGGCACGCGGAGACCGCCGTCGCGCGCCGGTCGGAAGGCCACCACGTTCCGGAAGAGATCGAGGGCCGACGCGTCGATCTCGGGCGAGCCGCTCGAGCGGTTGATCTCCGCCCACTCCACCGAGCCGCGCTCGTCGATCCACACCGAGACGCTGAGATAGCCGCGCGGCCCCTCGTCCGGCTCCGGCAGCCCGAACCGTCGGCGCATGAAGTCGCCGACCTCGGACGGGTTGCGCACCACCAGCCACTGGTTGGGCGAGAGGATCGCGAGCTCCGGGCGGAGCGCGGAGAGTCGCTCGAGCTCGAGCATCTCCTCCTCGGAGAGCGCCTCGTAGACGAGGTCGGAGCCGGTCCCGTCGATGCGGAGCCCGTTGTCGCTCGACTCGCCCGCGGCCCCGGGCTCCTCCTCCGCGAGGACCGAGTCCTCCTCGGGGGCGGCCGCGACGACCTCGGGGCGGAGGCGGTTCAGACGGGCGAGCGTGGCTTCGGGGGACCCGTACGCGTCCCACGCCGTCTGGAGGCCCGCCAGCGTGGTCCCGTCCTCGAGCCCCTCGTCCTCCTGCTCCTCCGCCCGGCCCTCTTCCTCCTCTTCGGTCGGCTCCTCCGCTTCGGGCACCGCCTCGAAGGCCGTCGAGATGCCGGGCAGGGTGGGGACGAGACCGAGCGCGACCAGGTCGAATCCTCCGCCGCCGGAGGGCCCCGCCTCGAGCACGGGCGTGTCGAAGGCGGGCCAGCCGACGATCACGGCGGCGTGGACGAGGACCGATCCCACGACGGACCAGTGGAACCGGGTTCGGCTCCCGCGCTTCAGGCGCTCGTTGGCGGTGACGGCGGGGCCGGCTGGCGGGTCGGGATCGCGGTCGGGCGGCCTCATCACGCTCTCGGGGAACGCAGGAGGGCCCCGTGCCCTCCTCTGTCGGGAATCGTCGCCCCCTCGGCCGCGAGCCCCTGCGCGACCTTCGGTCGGTTCTTGCAGCGGTTCCCTTTCGCTGAGCCTAGGCGGCTCTCACGAGGAGCGCAAGGCACGTGCCGGGCTTGCGCACGCCCCGTCCGGAACGTCGCTTTCCCTGACGGGAGCTGCCGCCCGCACGGCACCGCGGCGGCACGAAAATCCCGGGGACGCCACAGGAGCGGATCATCGATGCAGCCCGAGTCGCACCGCCCACGCGGTGGGCGGACGGGAGAGGGCCGCGGGATCTCCCAGGTCGCCGCGCCGGTCGTGGCCGCGGCCTGCGTGGTGGGGTTCGTGG
>CAZOYA010000209.1:3551-6067 GCA_964583815.1 uncultured Gemmatimonadaceae bacterium
ACCTGCGTCCTTCCCGTCGCGTGGCGTCTCGCCGCCGTCGATCCGCGCTTCCGCCTGGACGAGGAGGAGGCGCGCCGCGCGATCCGGGACGCCGTCGAGCGGTGGGAGCGCGCGGCGGGCCGCCCCCTGTTCGTCGAAGCCGCGGAGGGTGGGCTCCCGATCCGCTTCGTCTACGATGAGCGACAGGCCCGCACGGAGGAGCTCCGTGCCATCGAGCGCACGTTCCGGGAGCGGGACGGCGAGCTCGAGCGGCGCCGGCGGGAGCTCTCGGCCCGGCGCGCCCGTGTCGAGGAGGGCTCGGCCGCGGTCGCCGAGCGCACGCGCGCCTACGAAGTGGACCTCGCGGCGCACAACGACCGCGTTCGAGCCTGGCGGGACGAGGGCGCCGCGCCCGGCCCTCTCGCGGAGGATCTCCTGGCCGCGGAGCGAACGCTCGCGGCCCGTCGCGACGCGCTGCAGGCCGAGGGGGCGCGGGTGCGCGCCGAGCGCGACACGATCCTCGCCGAGGCGGACCGGCTCAGGGACGCCCTCGAGGAGCGAAACCGTGAGGCGGACCTCCTCGAGCGGGATCACCCCGCCTCGCGGATCGAATCCGCCGTGTACCGGACGGTCGTCGGACAGGCCCCCGACGGACGCGCCGTCCTGGCCCCGGAGATCCGCGTCTTCGTCGTCTCCGGACCCGAGGCGCTGATCGTGGCGCTCGCCCACGAGCTCGGGCACGCGATGGGGCTCGGCCACGTCACCGAGCCGGGCGCCCTGATGAGCGCGGAGCACGACCGGATGTACGGGACGACCGTGGCGGGGCCGGGGAGCGCCGACGTCGCGCTGCTCCGGGAGGCCTGTGGCGACGACGCGTGAGTGGGGCGGGGACGCCCCCCGGGCGGGCCGGCCGGTCCAGGGCCGGGCACGGAGCCCGCGCGTTGAGGCGCGGTGGACGGCCTGATAGCTTTGCCGTGCCGGATCCCGGTCCGGCCCGGCGCCTGTAGCTCAGCTGGATAGAGCATCGGCCTTCTAAGCCGAGGGTCCCAGGTTCGAATCCTGGCAGGCGCGCTCGAGCGGCTTTCCGGAGGTCGCGGGGGCCGCTCCGTGCACCGAGCGCGGACCGTTTACCGCCCGGTGCCGATTGCTTAGCTTGTCCCGCTCGCGTCGCGGCCCCGATCGCTGTTCCGTCGTGGTCCGGAACGCCTCGCGAGACTCCGATGGTGGGCGTAGCTCAGTTGGTTAGAGCGCCAGGTTGTGGCCCTGGAGGTCGCCGGTTCAAATCCGGTCGCTCACCCTGGAATCGACCTTTTCGCGCCGGTCCGTGGAAGCCCGCGGCGCCTCGCGTGGGGAGGTTTCGAAGGGGCCGGAGGGGCGACGAAGAAAAAGTCGCCGAGGGTGTTGACCGGCCTGCGGGACACGATTACAATTCACGCCTTCACAGCGATTCGGCCCCTGAGTGCCGACGCTGTCTTCGCTCGAAGAGGAGTTCCCCACCGATCGCTCCTGCGATCCAAGAACACTCCGGCGAGCGGCACCCAAGCTGATTGAAAACCGAGGTTTCGAGTGTATTGAGCGGGCCCACACGGCGGGCGCTACGTCCCGCCGGTTCGACCCTTCGGGGTCGAGTGGGTCAACAACGTAGATTCCGAACGCTCGATCTAAACAGGTCGCGTTCAATCTTGGAGCTATTTCAAGTTCTTCTTACGGAGAGTTTGATCCTGGCTCAGGACGAACGCTGGCGGCGTGCTTAACACATGCAAGTCGAACGAGGACCAGGGAGCTTGCTCCCTGGAGCCGAGTGGCGAACGGGTGAGTAACACGTGACCAACCTGCCCCAGGGTGGGGGACAACCGGGGGAAACCCTGGCTAATACCGCATGACGTCACGCCATCGCATGGTGGCATGATCAAAGAGGGCCTCTGCTTGCATGCTCTCGCCCTGGGAGGGGGTCGCGACGTATCAGCTTGTTGGTGGGGTAACGGCCCACCAAGGCTACGACGCGTAGCGGGTCTGAGAGGACGACCCGTCACATTGGGACTGAGATACGGCCCAGACTCCTACGGGAGGCAGCAGTGGGGAATATTGCGCAATGGACGAAAGTCTGACGCAGCGACGCCGCGTGTGGGAGGAAGCCTTTCGGGGTGTAAACCACTGTCAGAGGGGAAGAATTCCGCAGGACCGAACAGGTCCGGCGGGTGACGGTACCCTCAAAGGAAGCGCCGGCTAACTCCGTGCCAGCAGCCGCGGTAAGACGGAGGGCGCAAGCGTTGTTCGGAATTACTGGGCGTAAAGCGCGGGCAGGCGGTCTGTTAAGTCGTTTGTGAAAACCCGGGGCTCAACCCCGCGGAATGCAGACGATACTGGCAGGCTGGAGACCAGTAGAGGCTAGCGGAATTCCTGGTGTAGCGGTGGAATGCGTAGATATCAGGAAGAACACCTGTGGCGAAGGCGGCTAGCTGGGCTGGGTCTGACGCTCATCCGCGAAAGCGTGGGGAGCAAACAGGATTAGATACCCTGGTAGTCCACGCCGTAAA
>CAZOYA010000210.1:0-6046 GCA_964583815.1 uncultured Gemmatimonadaceae bacterium
TGCCGCCGTACTCCACCGGCCAGTGCTGGATCTGCCAGCCGTGGCCCGCGAGGAGCCGGCGATAGTCCGCGGACTCCTCGGCGTCCCGGGGCGGGGGGTTCTCGCGGAAGAAGGCGCGCAGTTCCTCGCGGAACGCCTGCTCCTCCGGTGTCAGCGTGAAGTCCATCGGCCTTCCGCGCGCCTTTCCGTCGCTACGAGCCCGCCGCCAGCAGGCACTCCGCCGTCCCCGTGGCCAGGACGACCCCGGCCTGGTTCTCGCACGACACATCGAGGCGCACGCGAATGCCGCCCTGCGACGGCTCCACGGCAGTCACGCGCGCGGAGGGGCGCAGGGTGTCTCCGGCGTAGAGGAAGGAGACGTACCGGACGTCGATCTCGCCGTTGGTCCGCCAGGCGTCGCCGAAGTGGTGGAGCAGCAGTTCCGTCAGTTGCGCGAAGTGCAGGAGGTTCGGGACGACGGGCGCGCGAAGGCCGGAGGCGCGAGCCACCGCCGCATCCTGCACGGGCGCACCCTGCTTCGAGGTCTTCCCGACCACGGGTTCACCCGCCAGGACCTGCCCCACCTCGATCACGGTCGGGGCTTCCGAGCGCTGCCGAGCGTGTGCTCCTCGCGGCCGGCGCCGACCTCGCGTCCGTCCGCACCGACGGCCCGCCACTCGGCGACGATGTAGTAGTAGCCCCCGCGCTCGAACTTCTCGGCGAGCGTGCCCTCCACCTGAAGGGGCTCGCCGACCCGGACGGCGCTGCGGTAGGAGCGCTTCGCCGCGGTGAAGAAGCCGCCCTGCGCCATGGCCGGGCCCTCGTGGACGCCGAAGGCCTGCGCCGGGCGGAAGAACACCATGCCTGGTGGCACCAGGAGGTTGCCGTCCTCCCCGACGTGCTGCCCCGGGTAGTCGATGCCGACCCGCTCGACGTACTCCGCGATGTCGTCGGCGTCGTAGGTCTGCGTCTTGACCACCTTCGTGCCCACCTCGAGCGTCTCGTAGTGCGCCTCGATGGCCGCGACGGCGGCGGCGACTGCCTCGCGACGGCGGTCGTCGTCCGTGGCGGCGTCGGTCACGCCTGCGCGCCGATGCGGCTGCGCACGCCGTCGAGGGCATCCGCGGCGCCGGTGATGAACCGGTCCATGACCTCGGCGACGGTGGACTCCTCGTTGAACCAGGCGATGCCCTGGCCCGTACCCGTGCCGATCAGCGGTTCGATCTCGTGCCGCTCGATGGCGCCGAGGAGGTCGCCCACCAGGATGTCGTGGTACGGCATCTTCAACGGGACGGGGGCGCCCTCTGCGTCCCACTCCTCCGTGTAGGCCGTGCGGAGTTGGCGGTTGGTCTTGCCGCTGCGGGCGCGCGTCACCACGGTGTCCTCGGAGCCCGCGGCCAGCAGCTTCTTCATCAGCACAGGCGAGGTGTGGCACTCGCGCGTGGTGAGCCAGGCCGTCCCGGTCCACACCCCGACGGCGCCGAGGGCGAACGCGGCTGCGATGTGCCGCCCCGTCGCGACGCCGCCGGCGGCGAGGACGGGCACGTCCCCCGCGATCTCCACGACCTGGGGCACCAGCGAGAACGTCCCGATGGGGCCGGTGTGCGCGGCGGAGTCATTGCCCTGGGCGACCAGGATCTCCGCACCCGCGTCCAGGGCGCGTAGTGCATGCTTCGGCGATCCCACCAGCGAGAGGACTCGCTTGCCGCGCTCCTTGGCGGCGGTGATGTACTTCTCCGGGCTGCCGATGCCCATGGCGAACAGGTTCACGTCCGAGTCGAGGACCACCTCCGCCTGCCGCTGCGCGATCTCGTCTGAACGGACGAACCGCGAGCGGGAGCCGGGGAGGTTGTCGCGCGGCACGTTGTACTTCTCGTAGAGGTAGTCCACGAAGGCCCGGTGTCCCGGCGGGATCTGCATCTCGATGTCTTCGCGGTTGTTGTGCTCTGGCATGCCCTTCGGCAGCACCAGGTCCACCCCGAACGGGCGGTCGCCTACGCGCTCCCGGATCTCACGCAGTGAGGCCTCGATCTCCTCGGGGAAGCGACGCGTTGCGCCGTAGACGCCGAGGCCGCCCGCCTCGCACACCGCGACCACCACGTCCACGCTGTGGCTGAAGGCGAAGATCGGATGCTCCATGCCGAGCATGTCGCAGACCGATGTCCGAATGGGAGATGCCATCGCGTGTCCTCCTGATGGGCCGGCGCGAGGCCGGCAGCATATCGATTCGTGGCCCGCTGCGCAAATGATTCCGCAACCTCACCGACTGAGCAGGCTGCGCCTTCGACCATCACCCGTATGCGCCGGACTCAATCCGGACGATGGGACATGAGCAAACGTTACCGCCCTATGGCTACGACCCGAGTGGCCCTACCCCCTCGGGAGTCCGAGGCCGCGCGTGGCGACGACGTTTCGCTGAATCTCGGCGGCCCCCTGGCCGATCGTGTGGCGGATCGAGTCGAGGTACATGGGACCCCACTCCAGCGTCAGGTTGTCCTCGTCGCCTCCGGAGCCGCTGTAGCCCAGCAGACCGTGCAGCCCGCGGAAGTTCACGGCGAGATTGGCGATCTGCTGGATGGTCTCGGTCACCGTCAGTTTGCCGATGGAGACCTCGTAGTTGGGGAGGGCGCCCGCGCTCTGGAGCGTGATGATGCGGTAGGAGAGGAGTTTGCCGACCTCCGCGCGCACGGCCGCTTCCGCCACGCGGAGACGGCGCACCGGGTAGGCGGAGGGTGTCGTGCCTGCCTCGCGGGCGCGCTTGAGGTCGCCGACCAACCGGTCGAGGTTCTGCCGCAGGAACGCGTACCGCGAGATGCCGGAACGCTCGAAGTCCATAGTGGAGGCGTTGATGTACCAGCCACGGTCCTCCGCGCCCACCATGTTGCGCGTTGGCACCCGCACGTCCTCCAGGAAGACCTCGTTGAAGTGGTGCCGGTCCTGCAGGTCGATGAGCGGGACCACGCGCACCCCGGGCGCGTCCAGCGGCACGACAAACATCGAGATGCCTCGATGCTTGGGGGCGTCCGGGTTGGTACGCACGACGGTCCAGAGGTAGTCGGAGAAGTGGGCGCCGCTGGTGAAGCGCTTGCGGCCGTTGATGACCCAGTCGTCACCGTCGCGTGTCCCGGCGGTGCTGGCGGACGCGAGGTCTGAGCCGGCGTTCGGCTCCGACAGCCCCATCGCGAACGAGATCTCGCCGGCGGCGATGCGGGGGAGGTACTCCTGCTTCTGTTCGGCAGACCCGTGCAGGATGATCGACGGGCCCACCTGCTGCACGGCGCGGCGGTGGTGCTCCTGCGGCGCGCCCGCGTACGCCATCTCCTCCATGTAGATCATCTGGTCCATGTAGGAGAGGCCGCGCCCGCCGTACTCCGCCGGCCATGCGATGGCGAGCCAGCCGCGTTCGGCCGCGGCGCGACTGAACGAGGGCGACGTGCCGCCTCGGCCGCTCGCGCGGTGCTCCCGCCAGAAGTCCGGCGTGAGGGTCTCCGCGATGAAGCGCCGCACGTCCGCCCGGAACCGTTCCTGGTCTGCGGTGAACGCGAAGTCCATCTTCCCGTCTCGTCTCTCGCCCGAGGGCTGCTACGCGCCGAGGGCGTCTCGGAACTGGCCGGAGGCGGCCTGCCACGCCGCCAGGGCCTGGTCTTCCAGGTCGTAGTCGAAGGTGCCCGCGCCCCCCGCCGAAAGGTCCTCCGCCTTCGGCGGGTGCTCGGCGAGCCAGCGCGCGGTGATCCTCGTGGCCTCCTCCACCGGCACGCGGTCGCGGTAGCCCAGGAGCATGCGCGCCTTCGACATGTCGAGGATGAGTGGGGCCTTCTCGGCGAGCGGGTACACGCCCGGTACGACGCCCGCCGGGACGCCCTCCAGGCGCATGTCGGAGCCGAGTTCGTCCACGATCAACTCGGCGACACGGCGCGCGCTCAGGACCCGCTCGTCGCCGGCGTTGAATGCCTGGCCGGCCGCTTCCGGACGCGTGGCCGCGAGGAACACCAGCCACGCGACGTTCTCCGAGTAGCCGCGCTGGAAGTAGCTCATGCCGTCGTGCGGCATCAGCATGAACGGCCGCTTGTCCAGCACGCGCTTCACCACGGCCCACTCATGGTTCACCGGCGCACGAGGGCCGAAGACGCCGGGATAGCGCACCACGACCGCCTCGAAGTCTCCGCGGCCGTGCTGGGCGAACAACTGGTCCTCGCCCTCCGCGACGCGGCCGGTGTAGTTCGTGGCGTCGTACTGGCGCTCCGCCCACTCCGGGACGGGGAGCGCGATGCCGCCATCCGGCGTCCGGCGCGCCGCGCCTCGATAGACCGGCTGGCCCGTGACGCCGAGGAGCCGGCGCGTCTTGCCCGCCAACTCGGTGGCCAGCATGCGCAGACGTCCGTAGGTGCAGATCGCGACGTCCCACTCACGCTGCGCGATCGTCGCGCGCACGCTCTCCTCGTCGCGGGCGTTGCCGTAGAGGCGCTCCACGTCGCCCGCAAACACGGCGCCCTCGTCGTGGGCGCCGCTGGTGAAGACTGCGACCTCGTGCCCGGCGTGCAGGAGGAAGTTCACGATGTGGACGCCGGTGGGGCCGGTGCCGCCGACGACGAGCGTGCGCGGGCTCACTTGCTTGCCCCCGCGTGGCCGTCTCGGACCACGCCTCGAGCGACCAGCGCGTCGATCTCCGTCTCATCGAGGCCGGCCTGGCGCAGCACCTCGCGCGAGTGCTTGCCGAGTGGCGGCGAAGGCTTCGCCTTCAGCGGCGACTCGCTGAACCTCACTGGCGGGGCGGCCATGGTGATGCCGCCCAGCAGTTCGTGCTCCACGCGGACGAGGTACTCGTTCGCCCACGCCTGGTCGTCGTACAGCAGCTCGTCCCAGTGCCGCACGGGGCCAATGGGCAGACCGTGTTCACGGAACGCCTCGATCCACTCGGCCGTGGTGCGCTGCTGGAACGTCTCGACCACCTGGTCGTAGACGCGTGCTTCGTGGGCGATGGTGTCTTCCGGCAGCCAGTCCTTGTTCGAGGTCCACTCGTCGTCGATGCCCATGACCTCGCGCATGCCGTTGCGGAGCGTGGCCGCGTTGCAGGCGACGGCGACGGTGCCATCCTTCGTGCGGAAGAAGCCGTAGTAGGCGCGCATCATCCGGTGCGGCTGCAGTTCCAGGCGGTGCTGGAGCACGTCCGCCCAGGAGGCGCCCTGCGCGAAGGCGTCCTTCAGGTACTCCACGAACTCGTCCCGCCAGCCGTCGATGACGTCCACGTGGGTGAGCTGGTTGTTCTCGAGGAGCATCGCGGCCTGCAACAGCGAGACGTCCAGCCGCTGACCTCGGCCGGTGCGCTCTCGGTGGTAGAGGGCGGAGGCGACGCCCCACGCCATCAGCAGCGCCGCCGTGTGGTCGATCACCGGGTTGAGTTGCTGCTCCGGGCCGCGCTCCGTCAGGTGTGCGAGTCCGGTGTAGCCCTGCAGCACGATGTCCATGCCCGGCTCGCCGGCCATCGGCCCCGCGGTGCCGTACGCGGTGTTCTCCGCGTACACCACCTGCGGATTTCGCGCCCGCACCGAGTCGTAGTCCAGCCCGAGGCGCGCCGCGAGGCCGGGGCGGAGGTTCGCGAGGACCACGTCCGCGTCCGTGCTCAGGGCCTGGAGCGCGCGCACCACGTCAGGGTCCGTGAGTTCGACCGAGAGCGAGCGCTTCCCGCGGTTCTTATTGAGGCGTCGCGAATGTCGCTCTCCTGGCCTGCGTGCTCGAGGTCGGCGCCACTGTATCCGAAGCGCGCCGGCGCAACGAGGAATTTGTCGTGTCCCAGTCCGAACCAGCGCACCGCACGCTTTCCGACGGATCGCCGTGGATCCTCCGCTGGCTCGACCGGATCCCCCGCGGCGCCTGCGTGCTCGATTTCGCCGCCGGCTCCGGGCGCCAGGCGCGGGCCGCGGCCGCGCGCGGGCTGCGCGTGCTCGCCGTCGATCGCGACGAGGCGGCGCTCGCGCGCATCGTCGAATGCGACGGCGCTTTGGCGGACGCGGTCGGCGACCGCATCGAGCGGTGCGTCACCGACCTGGAGAGCGGGCCGTGGCCCTTC
>CAZOYA010000211.1:0-6001 GCA_964583815.1 uncultured Gemmatimonadaceae bacterium
CCGGTCGACTTCATGTCCACGCACCCGGACGCGTACCGGCAGCTCGCCGATCCCGACGTGCTCGCGGACATCCGCGCCGTCGAGGAGCGCCTGAGCGCCGGGCCGCGACGCTACGTGCCCGAGGGCCGGATCGCGGCCGTCGCGGACCGCATCCGGGACGGGGACGTGATCGCCGCCACGAGCACCGTGGCGGGGCTCGACGTCGCGCACACCGGCCTCGCGCTCCACGTGGACGGGCGCCTCCACCTCCTCCACGCGCCGCTCGTCGGGGATTCCGTGGAGGTGAGCGAGCTCCCGCTCGCGGAGCGCATCCTCCGGATCGAGGCACAGGACGGCATCATGGTGGCGCGGCCGCAGGAAGCGGGAGCCGGACACTGACATGCTGAGGCTGCCCCCCTTCCGCTACCACCGCCCCGCCACCGTCGACGACGCGGTGGCGCTGAAGGCGGAGCACGGCCCGGAGGCGATGTACGTCGCGGGCGGCACGGACCTCGTGCCGAACATGAAGCACCGGCTCTTCGAGCCCCGCCACCTCGTCGCGCTGAAGGGGATCGAAGCGCTCGGGGGGATCCGCGTGGAGGACGGCACGCTCCGGATCGGCGCGGCCGAGACGCTCACCGCGGTGAGCCGCGACGCGGAGGTCCGCCGGCTCTTCCCCGCGCTCGCGGAGGCCGCGGCCCACGTGGCCGGCCCGCAGCTCCGCAACCAGGGCACGATCGGGGGCAACCTCTGCCTCGACACGCGCTGCACGTACTACAACCAGACCGCGTTCTGGCGCGGCGCGCTCGGGTGGTGCCTGAAGAAGGACGGCGAGGTCTGTCACGTGACGAAGGTCGGCCGCAAGTGCGTGGCGGCCCATTCGGCCGACACGCCGCCCGTGCTCATGACCCTGGACGCGAGCGCGGTCCTCGCGGGACCGGGCGGCCGGCGCGAGGTGGCGATCCGCGACTTCTTCGTCGCGGACGGGATCTGGAACACCGTGCGCGAGCCGGGGGAGATCGTCGTGGAGATCCGCATCCCGCTCGCCTCGGCGGGACGCCGGCAGGCCTACGAGAAGCTGCGCCAGCGGGGCTCGATCGACTTCCCGCTCCTCACCGTCGCGGTCTCCGCCGAGCTCGACGGCGACGGCACGGTGCGGGACATCGCGGGCGTGGTGACCGCGCTGGGCGCGCGCCCCCGCGTGCTCTCCGGATGGGCCGAGATGGCCGTCGGCGCACGGCTGGAGCGCGACCTCGTGGACGGCCTCGCGGCGCGGGCCCACGAGCAGTGCCGGCCCCTCGAGAACATCATCGTGGATCCCGACTGGCGCCGGGCCATGGTCCCCGTGTACGTGCGCCGGGCGCTGGAGCGCATCCGCGCTGCCTGAGCGGCCGTCACGCATGCTCTCCTGGGTCGCCGGAGGAGCGGTCCTCGCCGCCCTCGTGCTGACGCTCGACCGGCTGACGAACTTCGTCGCCCGGCCGGTCCCGCGTCCGCCGGACCGGACCGTCGACGAGCTCGACGCCGTCGCGTGGGAGCGCGCTCGCGTGCCCGCGGGAGACCACGCGCTCCCGGCCTGGATCCTCGGTCCTCCGGCGGGCACCGCCCCGCACCCCGCCGTGTTCGTCCTCGCGCACGGGTGGGGCGCGAGCTACGGGACGGTCCTGCGGCTCGGCGAGCCCCTGGCGGCGGCCGGCCACCGGGTGGTGCTCTTCGACGTGCGCGGGCACGGCTCGAACGAGCCGCTCCCCTGGGTCACGATCCGCCACTTCCGCGACGACACGCACACCCTCCTGTCGTGGGCGCGGGCGCGCTTCCCGGGCCGGCCCCTCGTGCTGGTCGGGCATTCGCTCGGCGGCGCGGGCGCGGTGCTCGCGGTCGCGGAGGGGGCGCCCGCGGACGCGCTCGTGCTCGTCGCGACCCCCGCCGACGTGGTGCAGGTGACGGGGGAGTACCTGACCGATCAGGGCCTTCCCGGCGGATTCCTCGTGCGTCTGCTGCGGCCCTTCCTCTGGAGGCGCGTGGGGCTTCCCTTCGCCGCGCTCACCCCCGTCCTCCGGATCCGCGAGCTGCGCCTCCCGCTCCTGCTCCTCCAGCCCGAGCACGACCAGCGCGTGTCGCGCGCGCACGCCGAACGGCTCGCGGAGGCCGCCGGACGACCGTACGTCCTCGTGCCGGGCGCGGAGCACACGGACGTGCTCGAGCATCCGGAGACGGTGCGGCGCGTTCTCGCGCTCGGGCGGTCCCTCGAGGACGCGCGGCCTTCCGCCCGCGGGGGTCGCGAGTAGCCTACGGGGGGCGCCGGAAGGCCTCGGGGGCATGGCTCTTGCCCGTACCCGGTGGTGCTTTCATCACCACCGAGAGGTCTTTTCATGCCCCGAGAGGCTTTCGAGGGGGACGCCCCCCGTTCTGCCCCTGCGACATTCGTCGCGAGCGATTCGCACCGTGACCCCACCCGTCGGGCCGTCGCGGGCGACCCGGCGGCCTCCGCCACGGACCGACCCCCCGTCCTCGTGCTCGGCCGCGGTCTCACCACCCTCGGGGTCGTGCGCTCGCTCGGACGCGCGGGCATCCCCCGCTACGTGGTCTCGGCGCATCCCGGGCCCGTGCGCGCGAGCCGCTGGCACCGGCGGCCGCCCTTCCGCGACTACCTCTACGCGCCGGAGGACCTCGCGGAGTACCTCCACCGCTCGCCGATCGAGCGGGGCGTCCTGATCCCGACGTCCGACGCGGACGCGCTCGCCGTGGCCCGCCTCCCGGAGGATCTCCGCGAGCGGTTCCCGACCTGCACCGCCGATCTCGAGGTCCTCGAGACGCTCGTCGACAAGGGCCGGCTCGCCTCGCTGCTCGAGGCGCACGAGGTGCCCCATCCCCGCACGATCGTGATCGAGCGCGCGAGCGACCTCGCGCGCGTCCACGACCTCGAGCCCGATCGGGCCTTCGTGAAGCCGCGCGACTCGCAGTCCTTCGTCGAGCGGTTCGGCATGAAGGCGTTCCGGCCGCACGGGCCGCTCGATCTCAAGGCGAAGCTGGAGTGGCTGACCAGCCGGGGCATCGAGGTGGTCGTGCAGGAGTACGTGCCGGGGCCGGCCACGAACCACTACTTCGTGGACGGCTTCATGGACGCGCGGGGCGCGGTGCGCGCGCGGCTCACGCGGAAGCGGCTCCGCATGTTCCCGCTCGACTTCGGCAACAGCAGCGCCGTGACCACGGTCGATCCCGAGCAGGTGGTGCCCGCGGTGCGGGGGCTCGAGACGCTGCTCCGGGGGATCGGCTACCGCGGCGTCTACAGCGCGGAGTTCAAGCTGGACGAGCGCGACGGCTCGTTCCGCCTCCTGGAGATCAACGCGCGTCCGTGGTGGTACGTGGAGTTCGCCGCCCGGTGCGGAGTGGACGTCGTGGAGATGGCGTACCGCGACGCGCTCGGGCTGCCGGTGAAGGACGCGCTCGCCTTCCCCGCGGGCCGTACGCTGGTGTACGGCCCGTACGACGCGGCCGCCCGCCGCGCGCTCAAGGCGCAGGGCGAGCGCAAGGTCGAAGGCGGTCTCCGCTCGACCCTCGGGGCGGACTGGGCGGTGATGGCGCTGGACGACCCGCTCCCGGGGCTCGTGGACCTCTCCGCGATGATCGGGCGCGGCGTGAAGCGTTGGTTCTCGTGGCTGAGGGCGGCGGGCGCGGGGCACGGGGCCGAGCCGCGCGCCGCCGCGCCGCACGCCTCGCTCCGGGCGCCCGCGCGGCGGCGCCGGCGGCTCAGGCGGAACCGTTCCGCGGATCCGGGCAGCTCCCCGTCCGCCGCGTATCCGAGATCTGGGTCACCTTCCAGCCCGTCCCGTCCCGGAGCAGCTCGATCGAGTTGATGCCGCAGTGCCGGACGGCCCCGTCGAGGTAGAAGGTGTACGGCGCCCACACGGAGGCCACCTGGTCGTCGACGCGCACCTCGACGTCGTAGATCCACTCCTCCCAGCGTCCCTCCGAGGCGGCGAGGGCGTCGAGCCAGCCGGTCATCGGCTGGACGGAGACGGCCCCTCCTTCGGTGCTCACCGCGGCGAAGCGGGCGTCGGGCGCCAGGACATCGCGCACCGCGTCGGCGTCGGCCGTCCGCATCCCCTCGAAGATCCGGTCCACGGCGGTGCGGACCTCGTGCTCGGCGTGCTCCTGGGCCCCGGCGGACCAGGGCACCGCCGCGAGCGCTCCCACCACCACGAGCGCGGCCCCGATTCTGCGGCTCCTCTTCATCGTCCCCTCCCCTTGTCGAACGTCTGGTCGACACCGGTCGACGTTGCGGTCACGGCCGGCGGGCGCCGGTGCACCCGCGCGGATCAGCCTCCCTGGAGGCCGCCCGACGACGGCGGCACGATCCCGTTCAGGCGCATGTAGGTCACCAGGTTGCCGTAGTGCTCCCAGGTGTGCGTGGCGTTGAACACCAGCACCCACAGGCGCGTGCCGGACTGTCCGAAGAGGTCGACCTCCTGCATGAGGCGCGGCCCCCGCAGCTCCGTGTGCGCCCGGTCGCAGTAGGCGAACGCCTCTTCGAGTCCCCGGACGAGCCCCGCCTGGTCCGTGACCTCCTCGTAATTCGTGGTGGCCGGGGAGTCCTCCCCGAGCGCCGCGGCGCAGAAGGTGTAGGAGGCGTTCGCGACGTGGCCGAGCAGCTCGCCGAACGACCGCACCTCCTCCGTGGGACGGTAGGCGATGACCTCGGCGGGCACGCCGCGGGCCGTCTGGAGCACGTAGTCCCGCACGGGCTCGTACTGGCGACGAACGGCCTCGAGCGGGGGAGGCTCGCCGCCGCGCGGCCCCATCTGGGCGGCCGCCGCCGCGGGACACAGGAGGACCGCCGCGAGGGCGGCGGCAGCGATGCGGTGACGCCGGGCCGGAGCGGCGCGCGGGGTCGCAGGGTTCATCGGAAGCTCCTCGTCAGGGTTCTTCCCCAAATCGCGGGGGCGGCGGGGCCCCGGCGCAATCGGGCCGCGCCGCCCCCCGGTCAGAGCAGGAAGATCGGAATGAGGATGCTTCCGAGCACCGCGATCACGGCGATCCCGATGAGGTTCAGGAACAGCCCCGCCTTCGCCATCTGCGGGATCGTGATGTAGCCCGAGGCGAACACGATCGCGTTCGGCGGCGTCGCCACGGGGAGCATGAACGCCATCGCCGCCGCGAGCGCGGCGCCCGTCATGAGCAGCACCGGCTCCACGTCGAGCCCCACGGCAGCGCCGGCCATGATCGGCATGGCCATCGTCGACGTCGCCGTGTTCGACGTCATCTCCGTGAGGAAGATCACGATGCCCGCGGCGAAGGCGAGCAGCACGATCGTCGGCACCGCGCCCAGCGCCGAGACCAGGCCGCCGATCCAGGTGGCGAGCCCCGACTGGTCCATCGCGCGGGCGAGCGAGAGCCCGCCACCGAAGAGCACGAGGACGCCCCACGGGATCTTGCGCGCCGTCGGCCAGTCGAGCGCGAACTCCCCGCGGGTCCAGCTCACGGGGATCACGAAGAGCGCCGCCGCCGCGGCCATCGCGATCGTCGAGTCGGAGACGAAGGGCGCGAACGTCTCGAGCCCGGGGACGGTGACGTCGCCGAAGGTCTTCTCGGCACGCAGCACCCAGGCGAGCGCCGTGAGCCCGAAGACGATGGCCGTCGCGCGCTCGCCCGGGCTCATGCCCCCGAGGCCCCGCCGCTCGGCGTCGATGATCGCGGCCGCGTCTCCGGAGAGCTGCCCGGGCCGGTACAGGAACTTCACGAGGAGGATCCACGTCACCGGGAGCATGACCAGGACCACCGGCACGCCGACGCCCATCCATTGCATGAACCCGATCTGCACGCCGTGGAGCTCGCTCGCGGCGGCCGCCAGCACGGCGTTCGGCGGGGTTCCGATGAGCGTCGCGCTCCCGCCGATCGTCGAGGCGTAGGCGATCCCCAGCATGAGCGAGATGCCGAACTCGTACGGACCCTCGTGGTCCTGCGGCTTGAACATCTCGCCCACCGCGATCCCGATCGGCAGCATCATCGCCGCCGCCGCCGT
>CAZOYA010000212.1:0-5997 GCA_964583815.1 uncultured Gemmatimonadaceae bacterium
TCATGGCGCACGCCGACTGGATCATCGACCTCGGCCCCGGCGCCGGCCACGACGGGGGCCGCGTCGTCTTCGAGGGGAGGCCCGCGGACCTCGTCGCCGCTCGCTCCACCCTCACCGGCGAGCACCTCGCGGCCTACCTCGCCGGCTGACGAGCGTCGGACGGCGGTCGCGGAGCGGGGCGGGATCTCCGGCGTCAGGCGAGCGGAGGTGGGGGGAGGGGCGCGGGGGGCGGTCAGGCGCCGCGGAGGCGGTCGAGGGCCCCGCGGACGCCGGACGGGACGAGCAGGTTGTCGGCGATCCCGGCGATCTCCTCCGCCTCGCGCCAGGCGCGCTCGAGCTCGGCGAGCTGGCCGTGGAGGGCACGCATCTCGGCCTCCTCGTGCAGCGCCATCTCCAGGGCGAGGCGGTCGGTCTGGGTGAGCCCGAAGAGCCCGCTGGTGAACGCGCCCGACGATCCCTTCTTCGGCTTCCGCTTCCCGTTCGCCTTCATCGGCACCCGGGTCGCGGTGGGCGCGAAGCGGGCGAGCCGCTCGAAGTACCCCTCGGGGCCGCCGCTCTCCTCCAGCACCGCCACCGCCGATCCGACCACCTGCTTTTTCCCGCCGAAGCGGTTGATGTGGGGGAGGAGTGCCCCGGCGAGGCGCAGCGCCTCGCGTCCCTCGAAGAGGGCCTCGCCGTTCTTGAAGCGGAGCTGGAGGGCGATGGGGGCGTCCGTGCCGGGCACGATGCGGGATTCCGCGAGGTGCCGGCGGCGGACGCTGATGGTGCCCGCGGATTCCGTCGGGAGGCGAGCGACCACCTTGTCGTCGCTGCCGTGAACGATGTTGCTGACCATCGGGCCGATGATGCCGCTGAAGGCCGCGATGGACGCACCGGCGACGGCGCCGCCGAGCAACCCGACGCCGATGGCGGCGAGGCCGCCGCCCGCGAACATCAGCTGCCGGCGGCGCCGGCGCCCGAACTGGTCCCCGTAGCGCCAGGCGGCGAACTCCGGTCGGAGCGGCTCCCCGATCCGGACCAGCTCCGTGCCGTCCGGCAGGCGCGCGAGCCCGATCTGGTCCGTCGACACGCGGCGGCGGGTCTCGTGGTAGCGCTGCTCCGCCTCCTCGACCGCCTCCCACCGCTCCTCCAGCGGAGACAGGTTCCAACGCTCGCACGCGCGGCAGACCACCCAGAGCCGACCCTTCGCCGAGTCGAACGCGAGACGCCTCCCGACGGGAAAGTCCGGAAGCACCTCGTTCCGACCGAGATCGCGGTTGCAGTACAGACAGGTGGAATACATGACACACGTGTGTTCATCGTCGGCCCGCCGGCCACGCCCCGAGGAGCCGCCGCACGACGACCATCTCGCCGACGTGATAGGCGTTGTGGTCCGCCACCAGCAGGAGCTCGCGCAGATAGGTCTGACCGGTGCCGTGCGGGATCCGGGCGAACAGGTCGACGCCGGGATCTTCCGCCAGGCGGACCAGCGCGGCGCGATCCCGCAGGTAGCTCGCGACGCTCCCGTCCCACGCCTGTTCGTCGGGAGGTTCCTGCGATTCCGGCCAGTAGTCGTCGGGCCAGTGGGGCGCCCGGTACGCCTCGTTCCGGCAGAAGTCGAGGATGTCGAGCTGCGTCAGCCGCAGGTGTTCCAGGAGCTTCCATGGCGAATACGGCGCTCCTTCGGGCTGGACGCCTCGCAGGGACGGGTCGAGGTCCTGGACGGCGGCCTCGAAGGACACGTGCGCATCGTGCCAGGTGAGGAGCCGGACCAGGTGGGACCGCAGTGCTTCGTCGGCCATGGCAGCCCCCTAGCTCTCGCCGAGGAACCGCTTCGCCACGCGGATGTAGCGGCGGTCCCGCTCGTGCTCCGGGAGCGACTCCGCCTCCCGGAGGAGCCGCCGGACGTGCCGGTGCAGCCGCGGCTCGCCCCAGAGATACCCGGTCGCCGCCTCCGCGCTCCCGGTGTTCGCGTCGCGCGCGGCCTCCAGGAGCGCGCGCGCCGCGGCGGCGTCGAAGGACGGATCGTCCCGCGGGGGAAGGGCGAAGCGTCCCGGGGGAACGTGATCGCCCGCGTCTTCTCGAACGAAGGCTCGTGACATCGGAATCCTCCGGGTGCGGAGAGAGGTGCAATGCCGGGTTACCGGGCTCCTCCCATCCACGCGGCAAGATCGCGGCCGGCCGGTCCTCCGACGATCGTCAGCGCGCCGGCCGGAAGCGCAGCGCGCTCCACGTCTCGTCGATGGCGACCTGCCGCACTCCCCGCACGCCCTTCCCCAGCATGTGCTTCCAGAGGATGTCCCGGTTCAGGTCGGTGCCCCGCTGCCCGCCCTTCGGGTAGGCCACCCACGCGATCCGATCCTCCCGCGCCGCTTCCAGGACGGCCTCGCACCTCGCGTCCAGCTCCGCGAGCGTCCGTACGAATGCGATGACGCCATCGGCGTCGGGGGAGTCGCCGATCGCGAGCCCGCCGAGGTCGACCTCGGCGGGCGCGTCGACGACGTGGACCTTCATGCCGCTCTTCAGGTTCAGCTTCCTGGCCAGTTCGGAATCGTATGTGCTCGGCATTCGGCGATGCGGAAGGGGTCCACGAATTCCCCTGGCGGTGCGTACCCCAGGGTGCGGGCGGTCCTCACCGGGGGCGCTGCGCGCGCCGCGAAGGCGCGGCGGACGGCCGCGCGAGCGGGTCCGCGGCCACACCGGTGCGGGTGATGACGACGGGCTCGATCATCCCGTGTGCGTCGAACCGCATCTCGTCGATGCTGACCACGCGGTGATTGCGATCGGTTTCGCCGAGCGGCCGGCGGTGATACACGATGTACCACTTCGACGAGCCGGGTGCGTGCAGCACCGAGTGATGACCCGCGCCGGTGGCCACCGTCGAGTCCTGCTGGAGGATCTTGCCGACCCGCTCGAAGGGGCCCACGGGAGTGGGGCCGACGGCGTAGGCGACGGCGTAATTCGGGCCGGTCCACCCGCCCTCCGACCACATGAAGTAGTACCTGCCGTCCCGGACGAACATGAAGGCGCCCTCGACGTACCCCTTCGGCGTGATCTCCTTGAAGGTGGTGCCGTCCGCGAAGGGGACGAAGCCGGTGAAGGTGTCGTTGAGACGCGCGATGTTGCAGTGCCTCCACCCGCCGTAGATGAGGTAGTACGACCCGTCCTCGTCCCGGAAGACGAACTGGTCGATGGGCTGCGCGCCGTTGTGGAATGCGCCGACGAGCGGCTTGCCGAGATCGTCGATGAACGGACCGGCCGGCGAGCGGGAGCGCGCCACGCCGATGCCGCCGACCTCGCGATCACTCTGGATGTCGTTCGCTCCGAAGAAGAGGTAGTACCACCCGTCCTTCTCGATGATGGACGGCGCCCACACCGCCCGCCGCGCCCACGCCACGTTGGCGGTGTCCAGCACGTGCGGGTGCTTCGTCCAGGTGACGAGGTCGGGCGAGGAGAAGGCGTCGAGGAACGTCTGCTCGTCGTACGGCGCGGAGTACGTCGGATAGATCCAGTACTGGCCCTCGAATACCTGAGCTTCGGGGTCGGCGTACCACCCCGGCAGGATCGGGTTGCCGGATCGGGCGGCCGGCGCGGCGGGAACGGTGGCACAGGCGCACGTCGCGATGGCGACGGCGAGCCCGAGGATGCGTCCAGGGATCATGAGGCGTTGCTGGCGTATCAACCGGTGGATGGGCTGTGTCGCGATGAGGAGTCTGGGCCGGAGCCCGCCTCCGAGTCAGGCCTGCCGGGGTGTTTCGCTCAGGTGCAGGAGACCCCAGCCATGACCGTCCAGGTCTACGAAGCTGTGCGTGTACATGAACCCGAAGTCTTCCGGCTCGTCATACGTCGTTCCGCCGGCCGCCCGTGCTCTGGCAACGGTCGAATCCACCTCTTCGCGGCCTTCGAGAGAAGCCCAACGCCTCGAAGAAGGCCGTGGATCTCTCGAGGTCCCGAAACCGGGAGGTCGAGGAAGATCTGCCGGTTCATGACGTCTCCGTCCTGAGTTGAGCGGGGTCGATTCTCATGCAGACCGACGATCGCCGGCTTCAGCGGCGCCCCGTTCTCAGGGTCGCCCCCGGCGATCGGCATCCCCCTGGGGCAGAGTCCTGCGCTCGTCGACCGCCGTCGCGCGCACGAGCGGATCGGCCCTCGAACGGATGCTCGGTCGGTCGCCTCCCTTCCGGGCGAGCGCCAGCGTGGCAGCCGCGCAGCCCGCACCCGCGAGCGCGAACAACGGACCGACCAGCAGGAACGGTCCCGCGAGGCCCGCCAGTCGAACGGCGACGGCCAGCGAAAGACCTCCAATGGCGCCCCACGCCGTGACGCGCCGGAGCGACAGCTGATCCACGCCCCGTCGGCGCTCGATGATTCCGAGAAGGCTCGCGAACGCCACACCGGCGATGAAGCCGAACACCCCCCACGCAACGAAGAACGGGTTCTCCGGATGAGGGGCGGCCGCGACCATGAAGACGATGCCGGCGCCGAACCACGTCGCCGCCCAGGTGAGGCCGATCCCGATCGCGCCGCGGGCGCGTCTCAGCCACCGTCTCATGACGAGTCTCCATGACCATGGTGAACTCTCGGGCGGTCACACGCGACGGGACTTCAGGGGGCGCACGACGGCGCTGCCGCCCGAGGATCGCTCCGCGCGTTCGGCATGCGCCAGAGTCTCAGAACACCCTGCAGCCCCGCTGCCCCCGCAAGCGAGGGTGAGGCCGGGAATCGGGCCGGTCCGGACCACGGGGGCTCACGGTCCGGTCGGATCCGGGTGCAGGTGGACGGCCAGCCAGAGGGCGCCCGCGGAGGCGCGCTCCACCGTGTGCGGGGTTCCGGCGGGAAGGAAGAGGTGATCGCCGGGCGCCAGCGCGATGGACTCGCCGGCCGCGCGGAGCTCGGCCTCTCCCCGGAGGAGCACCACCCACTCGTCCTGCGGCTGGACGTATTCGGATGGAGAGATCGCCTCGGAGCTGATGATCCGCTCGACCACGAGGTTGCGATGACGCAGGAGCGTCTCGAAGCGCTCGCCCTCGAGCGGAGGGGAGGGATCGGCGAAGAGATTGTCCTTGCGCATCGACAGGGTCGTCGAGGGTCCGGGCTTCGGGGGGACGCGACCTGCCTCGGGTCGGCGCGGATGGGGGCCCCGGGTGCGGCGCGGCTCCTGCTCCTCCCCCGCACGCCCGGGCTCCCAGAGCTCGAAGCGGTTCCCCTCCGGGTCCACGGCCCAGCCGAAGCGGCCGTAGTCGTACTCCTCGATCCTCTCCTCCACCGCTGCGCCGGCAGCGCGCAGCTGCGAGAGCATGGCGTCGAGATCTCGCACGCGGTAGTTGAGCGTGAAGGGAGCCCGGCTCGGCCCGGACGATTCGGCCGTCTGCGGGAAGACCGACCAGACGACCTCCGCGGCGGCACCGGAGGGGAGGGTGGCGTAACTCGCTCCATCCGCAACGGGCACTCCCAGGTGCTCGGCATACCAGGCGGCGAGCGCCTGCGGGTCGCGCGCCTGGAAGAAGACTCCACCGATGCCGAGGATCCGCTCCATGGGAGACTCCCGCGTGAGACGAGGTAGGGGCCCCGACGGCGTCCGGTGCGGGGGTGCGGGGCGGCCCCGACACAGACTGTCGCGCCGCAACCTGGAACGCAAGCAGGAGCGGGAGACGCGGCCGGAGCGGGCTCTGCTGCGGGCCGGCGGAATGCTACAGGGTCCGACGGAACGGCTTCCGGTGGACGAGAACGACAAGGTCGCTCACTACGGACCACTCGAACCCCGAGATCTCCCGCCTTGTCGACCCCTGGCGTCGGAAGTAGATCTAGCTCGGATTCCCTGTCCATCGTGTCGTGCCATGACGGGAGAGCTTCAGCGGACCGGTCGAGGCCGAGGCGTCGGGGTCGGAGCGTATGCCCGGCAGCCGATGCCGGCGCTGCCTGGAGTTCCCGGTCTCCGCCTACACCGAGTCTGCGAGGGTGTGTCATGACCAAGCATCGGATCTACACGACGAGCGTTGCGAGCGTCTATCCTCATTA
>CAZOYA010000213.1:0-5970 GCA_964583815.1 uncultured Gemmatimonadaceae bacterium
CCGCCTGCTGGAAGGCCTCGAAGATCGCCCCGAGCCGGTCCTCGGGGATGCCGATGCCGGTGTCCACCACCGCGATCGCGGTCGGGGTGCGGCCGTCCGCGGCCGTCTCGACCCGCACGGTGACGGAACCGCGCTCGGTGAACTTCAGCGCGTTGCCGATCAGGTTGATGATGACCTGCTTGAGCTTGGCCGCGTCCGCCTGCACGGTCGCGGCGCCCTCGGGCACGTCGGTCAGGAGCTTCACCGCCCCTTCCTTGGCCTTCGCCTGCCCCTCGAGCTGCTCCACCGTCTCGACGCACAGCGCCCCGAGGTCCACGTCCTCGATGACGAGCTCCATGCGGCCGGCCTCGACCTTGGCCAGGTCGAGCACCTCGTTGATGAGCGCGAGCAGGTGCTTTCCGTTGGACAGCACGCGCTCGAGGAAGCCCAGCTCCTTCTCGCCCAGCCGGCCTTCCTTGTTCTTCAGGAGGATGTTCGTGAAGCCGATGACCGAGTTGAGCGGCGTGCGGAGCTCGTGGCTCATGTTCGCGAGGAAGTCGCTCTTCGCCTTGTTCGCGGCCTCGGCCTCGTCCTTGGCGATCCGGAGCGCCTCCTCCGCCCGGACCCGCGGCGTCACGTCCTTTCCGAAGAAGACGGCGCCCGAGACGCCCTCGAGGGACTGGATCGGGTTCGTGTAGAGCTCGAAGTACCGGAGCGTCCCGCCCACCTCCTCGGTCCGGAGCGCCACGTGCCGCTCCCCCGCGAGCGTGCGGTCGTAGAGCTCGGCGAACCACTCGGCGTCCTCCTTCGAGAACAGATCGCTCGGGAGCTTGCCCACCTCCGGCTCGCGCCCGGTGCTCGCCTCGAGCGCCAGCGCGAAGGCGGAGTTGAAGGTGATCAGCCGGTGCTCGCTGTCCACCGACCAGATCGAGTCCCCGGTGTTCTCGACGAGCGCGGCGAGGTTCGCGCGGGACTCGGCGAGCTGCCGCTCCGCGACCCTCTGGTCCGTGACGTCGCGGAGGATCCCCTGCGTCGCGACGGGCCGTCCGTCCTCGCGCTGCGCCTGGGCGCTGCCGGAGAGGACCACGATCCGGCCGTTCGCCGCCCGGTACTCGACGTGGAAGCGCCGGGGCGGCTCCCCCTCCAGGACCCGCCGGAACTCCTCGCTGAGCACCTCTCGGTGATGCGGCACGACGATGTCGAAGAGATCGAGCCGCGCGAGCTGCTCGTCGCTGTAGCCGAGCACGCGCTTCCAGGCGCTGTTCACGTACAGGATGCGCCCCTCGGGCGTCACGCTCTGGATGAGGTCGTTCGCGTTGTCCAGGAACTCCTGCAGGCGCTGGTTGCTCTCGCGCTCCGCCAGCTCCGTCGCCCCCCGCACGCGGATCTCGCGCTCGAGGGCCGCGTTGCTGTCCGTGAGGGCGTCGAGCACGAGGCCCTCGCGCCGGAAGGTCATGAAGACGCTCGAGAGGAGCCCCGCCAGGATCGAGGCGTGCGCGGCCAGCTTGAGCATGTGCGCTGCGTCGTACATCGCGTCGAAGCGCTGGTACGAGAACGCCATGAAGCCGGCGTGCACGAGCGTGGAGATGAGGAGCGAGACGAGGAGCCAGTGATCGAAGACGTCCCGCCTCCAGCTCCGCTTGCGGACGAACCCCAGGAAGGCGAGCGAGAAGAAGAGCGCCGGGACCAGCTCGCCGGGACGCGACAGCACCCGCTCGGGGAACGTCAGCGACGAGAGCGGGACGTTCTCGAAGAAGAGCAGGTTGAGCATCGTGAGCACGAAGGCGCTGCCGTACACCGACGCCTCGTTGACCCCCTCCGACTCGCCCTCTTCCGCGCCCGCCCGCGCGGCCTGCCGCCAGGCCAGCAGGCTGCCGAAGAGGAAGAGCGAGAGGAACACCCGCTCCGCGGTCCAGCTCCACGCGTCCAGGCTCGCGCCGCTCACCGCCCCGCGGTGGCGGTGCACCAGCGCGTCCACGAGCGCGTCGCTCGTGATGAGCGCGTGGTTCAGGTTGAGCAGGGCCGCGCCCAGGTATCCCGTGCCGATGAGCAGGAAGGTCGCCTGCTTCCGGCTGTAGAAGCGCACGAGCGCGAGCGCCCCGATGATCGCCGCGAGGACGGTCGAGATCGACTCCATGACCGTGTGCGCCGTCGGGCCGGACGCCCACACGAAGTCGTTCCGCAGCAGGAACGCGCCCGCCAGCATGACGAACGCGAGCACACCGTACAGGACGATGTGCTCGATGCCGCGATCGGGTCCGGCGAGGTCCTCCTCCCGGACGGCGGCGGGGACCGGCCCCGCCGCGAGCTCCGGGCTCAGCCGGTGGGGCTCAGCCAACGTTCGATGGCCTCGATCAGGACGTCCTCGTCGACGATCGGCTTCGTCAGATAGTCGTCGAAGCCCGCCGCGAGGTACTTCTCGCGATCCCCCGCCATGGCGTGCGCGGTGAGCGCGATGACCGGCACGTCCCGGAGCTGCGCCTTCGAGCGGATCCAGGTGAGCACCTCGGTGCCGTCCATCTCGGGAAGCGAGATGTCGAGGAGCACCAGGTCCGGCACGTCGCCGCCGAGGCGCGCGACCGCGTCCACGCCGGACTCGTACTCGACGATCTCGAAGCGATCCTCGAGCAGGGCCCGCACGAGCATGCGGTTGTCCGGGTTGTCCTCGACGACCGCGATCTTGGCACTCATTCCGTCAGCTCCCTCTCGATGGATTCCAGCTCGGCCACCGCCTCGCGGAACGCGCGCTCGAGCGCCGGGAGGAGCGCCGCCACGGAGTCGTGCTCCCCGGCGGCCGCGTGCCGCTCGATGTCCGACGCGAGGCGGCGCACCTGCTCCGCGCCCAGGTTGGCCGCGCTGGACTTCAGCGAGTGGGCGCCCATCTCCGCTTCCCGGATCGCTCCGTCGGCGAGGCCGGCGCGGATCTGGTCCACGCGCTGGCCGGCGTTCTTGAGGAAGAGCCGGATCATCTGCCCCACCAGGGGCGCTCCGCCCCATTCGCGGAGGCGATCGATCGCCCCGGCATCGATGGTCGAGGATGTGGTCACGGGTGCTCTCGTCTCCGTCGCGGATGCCTGCTCAACCTTCGCCTGCCGCGGCCCTCCGGAGCGCCCGGACGCCCTCCGCGGCGCCCCCAACGTGCCGGTAGACCGACGATCCCGCCACCAGCACGGTCGCGCCGGCCCGGCGCAGCGCCTCCGCGTTCGAGGCGTCGACCCCGCCGTCCACCTCGAGCTCCGCGGCCGAGCCGGCGGCGTCCAGCACCGCCCGCGCGCGGCGGACCTTGTCGAGCGACGAGGCGATGAAGGCCTGTCCTCCGAACCCGGGATTCACCGACATGACGAGCAGGAGGTCGAGATCGGCGGCCACCTCCTCGACCGCGGCGAGCGGGGTCGCGGGATTGAGGGCCACGCCCGCCCGGGCGCCGAGCTCCCGGATCCGCGCGAGCGTGCGGTGCAGGTGGGTGCAGGCCTCGGCGTGCACCGTGAGCACGTGGGCCCCGGCCTCGACGAAGGCTTCGAGATAGCGGTCCGGCTGCTCGATCATGAGATGGACGTCGAGCGGGAGGGCGGTGGCGCGCCTCGCGGCGGCCGTCACCACGGGACCGATCGTGAGGTTCGGCACGAAGTGCCCGTCCATCACGTCCACGTGGACCCAGTCGGCGCCGCCTTCCTCGATGTGGGCGATCTCCTCGCCCAGCCGCGAGAAGTCGCACGACAGGATCGACGGCGCGATCTTCACGCGTTCCTGTCCAGCCGCTCGATCCCGTCCTCCCGGGCGATGATCGCCTCGTGCGCCATCCCCAGGAACAGGCCCGTCTCCACGACGCCCGCCTGGCGGCGGATGGCGCGCTCCAGGCCGTCCGGATCCTCGATGCCGTCCGGGAAGCGGCAGTCCAGCACCAGGTTGCCGTTGTCGGTGCGGAGCGGCGCTCCGTCCTCCGCGTGCCGGAGGGACACCTCCGCGCCGAGCGAGCGCAGGTGCCTCGCCGGGGCCTCGTGGCCCCACGGCACCACCTCGACGGGGAGCGCGGAGACCGTCCCGAGGCGCGGGACGACCTTGCGTCCGTCCGCGATCACCAGGAAGCGGTCCGCCGCCTGCGCAACCATCTTCTCGCGGAGGAGCGCGCCGCCCATCCCCTTCACGAGATCGAGGCCGGGCCCGACCTCGTCGGCGCCGTCCACGGCGAGATCCACGCGCTCGTACCGGTCGAAGCCCACGATGCCGATCCCGAGCGCGCGCGCCCGCTCCTCCGTCCACACGGAGGTCGGGATGCCCACGACGTCCTGGAGCGCCCCCGACGCGATGCGGGCGCCGACGAGGTCGAGGAAGTGCGCGACCGTGCTGCCGGTCCCCAGACCGAGCACCATACCGGCGCGGACCTCCGTGACGGCGCGCTCCGCGGCCTTCCGCTTCAGGTCCTCGGCCGTGACAGCGTGCATGATGGAGGTCGTGGGTGCGTGGGCGGCGGAAGGAAGGGCGGGTTCGAAGGCCGCACGAAGGGGGCGGCCGCGCCGGGACGGGCGTCGCCAATGTACCGAACGACCGCCCCGCCATCCAGAGCGAATCGCGGCTTGACGCTGGCGATGCCGCCCGCGAACTTCGCCGACATGAAGATCGTCGCCCGCGCCTACCGCTACTGGTATTACCCCCTCCCGCCGGGAGCCCGGGGCCAGGTCGCGCGCGTCTGATCTCATCGTCACGCCACGAGTCCCGAAGCTCCCGACGGTCGTCGGGGGCTTTTTTGTTTGGCTTCCGGGACGTCGGGTGGGCGGATCACCGAAGGAGCCCACACCATGATCATCATCACCCGCAGGGGCGTCACCGACGCCGAGATCGACCACATCCGCGAGCGCGTGGAGGCCCGGGGTCTCCGCACGCACCTCTCGCGCGGCGAGCACCGCACCGTCATCGGGTGCATCGGCGACGAGCGCCTCCTCGAGGAGATCCCGCTCCTGTCGATCCCGGGCGTGGAAGCGGTCCACCCCGTGCTCGAGCCGTACAAGCTGGCGGCGCGCGCGTTCGCCGCCGAGCCGACGCGGATCCCGCTCGGCGACGCGGAGGTCGGTGGGCCCGAGGTGGTCGTGATCGCCGGCCCATGCTCGGTCGAGGGGCGCGAGATGCTCCTCGAGACGGCGGAGCGCGTGGGACGCGCGGGGGCGCGCGCGCTGCGCGGCGGTGCCTTCAAGCCCCGCACCTCCCCCTACTCGTTCCAGGGGATGGGCGAGGAGGGCCTCGAGATCCTCGCGGAGACCCGCGCGCGGACGGGCCTTCCCGTCGTGACGGAGGTCATGGACACCCGGCAGGTCGAGCTGGTGGCGGGCTACGCGGACGTGCTGCAGATCGGCGCGCGCAACATGCAGAACTTCCCCCTCCTCACCGAGGTGGGTCGGCTTCGGCGCCCCGTGCTCCTGAAGCGCGGGCTCGCCTCGACGATCCAGGACCTGCTGCTGGCCGCCGAGTACGTCATGAGCCAGGGCAACCCGAACGTGATCCTGTGCGAGCGCGGGATCCGCACGTTCGGCACCGAGACGCGGAACACCTTCGATCTCGCGGCGATCCCCGTCCTGAAGCGGGAGACCCACCTGCCGGTGTTCGCGGACCCGTCGCACGCGGGCGGCCGTAGCCACCTGGTGCCGGCGCTCTCCTACGCGGCCGTGGCCGCCGGCGCGGACGGGCTCCTGGTCGAGGTGCACCCCGATCCGCAGTCGGCGACGTCCGACGGGGACCAGTCGCTCGACTTCGCGGCGTTCGACGAGCTGATGGAGCGGCTGCGGCCGTTCGCCGAGGCGGCGGGACGGACGCTGGCGGGGGTCGGGGCCGCGGTCTGAGCCGGGGCGTGGCGTGCGGGCGCGGGCGAGGAGCCCGCGCCCGCGTCACACCGCCGGTCCGAAGGCGCGCTCCACCCCATCGAGGCGCGCCCGCACGGCCTCGAGCTGCGCCCGCACCGCCCGGGCCGCGGGGCCGCCGAAACCCTCCCGCGGCTCCACG